>DATAES010000125.1:0-30502 GCA_036257895.1 Acidimicrobiales bacterium | reverse complement strand
CGAGCCAAGCGACGCGTTCGCGGAAAGCGACTGTCCGTTGCAGCAGGATCAGTGGCGCGAGAAGCAACACAACGAGGAGAATCTGTTCCGCTCGTGTCAGCGCCAGCACGCCGCACATCGCACCGACTCCGACCGCTCTGGCCCAACTCGGCTGCTCAATGAATGCCAGCACCACCAAGACGGTCACCGCGACGACCAGCAGGAGCAGGGTCTCCGACAGAACCTCGCGCTCGTACATCCAAAACTCGGGGAAGATCGCGACGATGGCGGCTGCAGTGACCCCAACACGAGGACCGACAAGTTGTCGGCCCGCATACCCGACCGCGACGATCGTCGCGGTACCGATCAGGCAGGCGAAGAGTTGGGCATCCAGTTGTGAGGTCAAGCCCGCCAACCGGGGCAGCGTCAACGCGAGCGCCCACAGTGGAGGATGGATCGCGTCGGGGACTCCCACCGACCTCAGCGGCGCGACAAATCCTTCCCCGGCCGCGAGGTTCCGGGCGTAGATCAGATAGGCGAAGCCGTCCCCCCGAACCAGGTCGTCCCGAGTGAGCACCACGTACGTCACCCGCAGCACGAGGCCGGTAAGGGCGACAACGAGAAGGCGGACACGAAACGAGCCGCGATCCGGATGCTCCTGCCCCCCGACTGATGCCGCGCGGTCTTCCCTGGAAGCACCCTGACGTGGCCGTAGCCCCACTGTCGAGGCCCGTTCGGGTGAAACCTGCTCGCCAACCGCGTTGCGCGCGTCCAAAGCGTTCCGATCAGGAGTAGTCAAAAAGCTGTCCCCCCGCCCCTATTTGGACGCTAGGGCAGGGCGGGCGAACAGACCAACTGGTCCTTCCGGGCAGCGCATAGCGCACCGCTGTCAAGCAGACGTTGCGGGTCGCCGGGCTCTCGATTCGGCGGTCGGGTGCACCTGGAGATGCGTTCCTGCGTCAGCCGCCCTTGCCCGGGACGACCCTGTACGCGTCGTAGACGCTTTCGATCCGCTTGATCGTCGTAACGACCGAGTCGAGGTGCGACGGGTCTCCCAGCTCGAAGTCGAAACGCATCTTCGAGATGCGGTCGCTTCCGGTGGTCGACGTGCACGACAGGATGTTCACGTGGTGATCCGACAGCGCGCGCGCCACGTCCGAGAGCAGGCGGGCTCGGTCGAGCGCCTTGATCTCGATGGATGCGACGAACGAACCCGAGATGTCGGTGTCCCACTCGACCTCGATGAGCCGCTCGCCCTTGCCTGAAGCCAGCGACACCGCGTTCGCGCAGTCGGCTCGGTGCACCGAAACGCCGCGGCCGCGGGTGACGAACCCCATGATCTCGTCGCCGGGTACTGGCGTGCAGCACCGCGACAGGCGCACCATCACGTCGTCGAGCCCTTCGACGTGAACACCAATCGCTTGCTTGCCCCGACGCGCACGCGGCTGGCGGACGGTCGTCGGCAGCTGTTCCTCGTGTTCGCCATCGCCTTCGCGCAACGCCTTCGCCACACGTGACGCCACCGACTTCGCGGACACATGGTTCTCGCCGATCGACGCGTGCAACGCGTCGAGGTCGACGTAGTTCAGCGTCGAGGCGACCTCGCTCAGCAGCGACGAGCCGAAGATCTTCTGCACCGGCAGACCCTCGCGACGCAGGGCCTTCGTCAACTCGTCGCGACCGGTCTCGATCGCGTCCCCGCGACGCTCCCGCGAGAACCATTGGCGGATCTTGTTCGCCGCTCTCGGCGTCGTGACGATCTTCAACCAGTCCCGCGACGGCCCCGCGCCCTCGACCTTCGACGTGAAGATCTCGACGGTGTCGCCGGACACCAGCGCCGAGTCGAGCGGTACCAGCCGGCCGTTGACCCGCGCTCCGATGCACGCATGGCCGACCTCGGTGTGGATGGAGTAGGCGAAGTCGATCGGCGTAGCGCCGACGGGAAGCGTGATCACGCGACCCTTCGGGGTGAAGACATAGACCTCGTCTTGGTCGAGGTCGATCTTCAGCGTCTCCATGAACGCGCTCGGATCCTGCGTCTCCTGCTGCCAGTCGATGATGCGGCTGAGCCACGGCATGTCGGACGCGGTCTCGCCGTCCTTGTACGTGAAGTGTGCGGCGACGCCGTACTCCGCTCGCTGGTGCATCTCGCGGGTACGGATCTGGACTTCGACCGTCTTGCCGCCCGCTCCTACGACCGTCGTGTGCAACGACTGGTACAGGTTGAACTTGGGCATCGCGATGTAGTCCTTGAACCGTCCCTGCACCGGCTTCCACGTCGCGTGGATCGAGCCCAAGGCGGCGTAGCAGTCCTTCACCGTGTCGACGATGACGCGGATGCCGACCAGGTCGAAGATCTCGTCGAACTCCTTGCCCTTGACCACCATCTTCTCGTAGATGCTCCACAGGTGCTTCGGGCGTCCCGTGACCTCCGCGACGATGCGCAGTTCGGCGAGCCGTAGACGCACCTGCTCGAGCACTTGGGTCAGATACAGCTCACGCTCGGGCGTGCGGTTCGAGACCATGTGATCGATCTCGGCATAGCGCTTCGGGTGCAGGGCGGCGAACGCGAGATCTTCGAGTTGCTGCTTCATGTCCTGCATCCCGAGGCGATGGGCCAGTGGCGCGTAGATGTCGATCGTCTCGCGAGCTATCCGCTCCTGCTTGGCCGCCGGGAGCGCCGCCAACGTCGCCATGTTGTGCAGTCGGTCGGACAGCTTGATGATCAGGACGCGCACGTCCTTCGCCATCGCCACCAGCATCTTGCGCATGGTGGCGGCCTGTTGGGCCTCCTTCGAGTCGAACTGGACCCGCTCGAGCTTCGTGACGCCGTCGACGATGCCGGCGACGTCCGGACCGAACTCTCCAGTCACGTCGGCGAGCGTCACCTGAGTGTCCTCGACGGCATCGTGGAGCAACGCGGCCGCCACGGTGATGTCGTCGAGGCCGAGGTCGGCGACGATGCGAGCCACGGCGAGCGGATGGTGGATGTACGACTCCCCCGAACGGCGAACCTGCTGACGGTGCGCATCCGCTGCGACCTCGTAGGCCCGCGAGATCATCACGGTGCTCGCTTTGGGATGCTTCGCCCTGTACGCGTTGACCAGCGGAGCGATCTCCTCCGCGGCCGGCACGGTGTTGCGCCGCCACGGCAGAACCCGGGTGACCGTTGCCATGTTCTCGAAAGTCTAAAGGGAGGTGGGGATCACTGGAGCGCTGCCCCCACATGCTCCGGGCGTCGCTTCGCTCCTGCCTCCGCATGCTGTCGGCCCGACGCTGGCGCTTTCCGGGCCGACGTCGCGCTCAGCACTCGATGAGCGTCACGACGTCCAAACCCTCGAGCTTCGCTTTGCCGCCGAGCGCCTCGATGGCGATGACGAACGCGAGGCCCTCGACGATGCCACCGAGCTTCTCGACCAGCCGCACGGTCGCGGCTGCGGTGCCGCCCGTCGCGAGCACGTCGTCGACGATCAACACGTGATCGCCGGGGCTGATCGCGTCGCGATGGATCTCGAGGAGGTCGGTTCCGTACTCGAGCTCGTACTCCACCCGCTCGATATCCCAGGGCAGCTTTCCCGCCTTGCGTACGGGGACGAACGCGGCGCCGAACCGATATGCCACCGGCGCCGCGGCGATGAAACCGCGGGCCTCGATCCCCAACACACGATCGACAGGCCGGCCTTCGAAGTGTTCTGCGATCGCGTCGATGGTGGTGCGAAAGGCGTCGACGTCGGCCAGCAGCGGCGTGATGTCCTTGAACACCACTCCCGGCTTCGGGAAGTCAGGGATGTCTCGGATGAACGCCGCGAGTTCGTCGACGTTCATCCGCTCATCTCCGCTTGCCCTTCTTTCGCGGTCGTGGCGGGATGTTCGTGGCCAACCGCGCCGAGGTGCCGGCGGCGGCGGGCACGGGTACCGGCTCTCTGTCCTCGTCGCCGTTCACCGGCGTGATGGCGGCGTCCGGCTCGCGCTCGGCTGCGCGCCGCTGCGTTCCCCGGGACTCGATGCGCCGGCGAATGTCGCGGAAGCGGGGCTCGCGCTCCTTCATGATCGCGAGCAGGGGTGAAGCGATGAAGATCGACGAGTAGGCGCCGGAGATGAGGCCGATGAGCAGCGCGAGAGCGAACTCCTCGAGCGTCTTCGCGCCGAGTGCGAGCGAGCCGATCACGAGCAACGACATGATCGGGATGACCGCGGCGATCGAGGTGTTCAACGAGCGCATGAGCGTCTGGTTCAACGACAGGTTCACCATGTCGCTGTAGCTGACGCCGTTGGTGGCCGACACGAGACGCGTGTTCTCGTTGACCTTGTCGAAAACGACGATGCCGTCGTAGATCGAATAGCCGAGGATAGTGAGCAACGCGACAACGGTCGCGGGAGTGACCTCCAATCCGCTCAACGAGTAGACGCCGACAGTGATGAGGACGTCGTGTATCAGTGCCGCGAGCGTTGGCACGGCCATCTTGAACTCGAATCGGATCGTGATGTACAGGGTGATCACGATCAGGAAGACGATCAGCGCGTTGCGCGCCTTCTGGCTGATCTCCTTCCCCCACGAGGGCCCGACCTCGTCGCGGTTCACTTGATCGGAAGGCACGCCGGCTTTCGTGGCGAGCGCGTCACGCACTTGGGTGGACTTCGCATTGTCGAGCGTGTCGGTCTGAACGCGGATCGATCGTCCGCTCTCGCTCGTGAGCTCTTGTACCTTCGCGCCGGCGAGACCGAACGGCTCGAGCGCGCTCCGGGCCTGCTCGACGGTCAGGCTGTCGGTCTGCAGCTGGAAGACGGCGCCGCCCTCGAAGTCGATACCGAGGTTGAGCCCACGCACGGCCAGGGAGCCGAGGCCGATGATCAGGAAGATGGCCGAGAGCGTGAACCACAACTTCGTTCGGCCGATGAAGTCGATCTTCGTCTCGCCGTGGTACAGACGCCCGAGCGGTCCCCGCTTGCGCGGCTGCGCCGGCGCGAACGCGACATCAGAGGTTGCGCTCATCGATATTCCTCGGGGGCTGCGCCCCCGCACCCCATCGACGTCCGGCTCCCTAGCGGTCGCACGGCCGCCATGAGCGCGCCCGGCGCGCTCATCGACCGCCACCTCCGGCGGGCGCCGCGATCGGCGTGTCCTTCGAGACCGGATCCATGGCGAGGCCCGCACGCACGCCGATCCATCGGGCGTCGGTGAGCCAGCGGCTCCGCACCAGCCACGCCACCATCGGTCGCTTGAAGAAGTACGCGGTGAAGAGGTCGAGCAGCACGGACAAGCCGAGGAAGAAGGCGAAGCCTCGCACTGCACCCACCGTCAACCAGTACAGCAGCAGGGCACCGATGAACGAAGCGAGGTCGGCGGCGACGATCGTGTGCCAGGCGCGCTTGAACCCGTAGTCGACGGCGGCGCGCACCGTCTTACCCGTCTTCACTTCGTCCTTCATGCGTTCGAAGTAGACGATGTACGAGTCGGTGGTGACGCCGACGGAGACGACGATGCCGGTCACGCCGGCCAGGCTCAGTGCCAATCCGGCGTTGCCGGACAGCCACACGATGATGCAGTAGTTCAGCGCCGCCCACACCGTGAGCCCCAACACGACCACCACGCCCAGGGCTCGGTAGTAGAGGATCATGTAGATCGCCACAAGGACGAGGCCGACGAAACCGGCGACCAGACCAGCGTGGAGCGAGTCGCGGCCGAGCGTGGCGGACACCGTCTCGACCCGCTGCTGCTCCAACTCGACCGGGAGGGCGCCGTAGTGGAGCACGAGCGCGAGGTCCGACGCCGTCTTGTTTGTGAAGCTTCCGCTGATCTCGACCGAGGTACTTTCGAACGTCGGCGTCTTGGGAGCCGGGTTCGATTCCACGCGGCCGTCGAGCACGATCGCAGTCGCGCCACCCGGGCAGGTGGCGTCCTTGCTGTAACACCGGCCCGACAGCTCGTTGAAGCCTTGCAACCCTGAGTCCTTCAGCGTCAGGTCGACGACCCACTGACCTTGCGGGATGGCGGCCTGCGCGTCGGACACTGCCGTCCCATCGAACGCGGTCGGACCGAGCACTGCACAGGAGTCGACCGTGCCGTCCTTGTTCTGGTCGCTCTCCGCCACGATGGGTTGGTCGTCGGGCGTCGTCGCCGCCCGGTCGCCGGCCGCTCCGCACGGCAAGGGGTTGGTCGGCGCCGCGGTCGTCGGCTCCGCGGGAACCGAGGCACCCGGCGCGGTGGTGTCTGTGCTCGCCGGCGCAGTGGTGTCCGTGCTCGCCGGCGCCTGCGCCGCGCTCAGGTGGCCGTGCGGCGCCAAGCCGAGGCCGCTCTCGCTCGAGCCTGTGCCCGGGGTCGACGCCGGAGCCCCCGGCTCGGCAGGAACGCTGCTCTCACCCCCGGTCGTCGGCGTACCGGCATCGGTCGGCGTGGACGTCGCTGTGGATCCGTTCGGCGCCACGCAACCGCCGAACTGCCCGCTCGGCGACAGTGCCTCCTCGTACACGGCGTCGGGCTGGCCGGTCGGCAACTGGCCGCAGAACGGCCGGAACTGCAGCTTCGCGGTCTGGCCGACGACCTGGATTGCCCGGTCGCGGTCTTTGACGCCCGGCAACGACACCACGATGAAGTTGCCCTGGCGGGTGATCTCCGGTTCCGCCACGCCCAGACCGTCGACGCGACGGCGGATGATCGAGATCGACTCGTCGAGTTGCTCGCCGCTTGCCTTCTCCCGCGGCGCCAACACCACCGACGTGCCGCCCTGGAGATCCAGTCCGAGCTGAGGGCTGCGCCCCCCGATGGTGAGCGTGTAGGCCAACCAGGCAACGGCGAGTACGACGATGAGGACGAGCGAGAGGCTCCCGGACCGACGCATCACTCCTCGGCCGCGGGAGCAGCTTCAGCGTCGGCGCCCGTCTCGCCGTCATCCTGATCGCCGTCGGATGTGTTCGCCTCGGGATCGGTGCGCCTGGCGATGGCGTTCTTCACCATCCGCAACTCGACACCGGGAGCCACCTCGACCCGGAGGACGTCGCCGTCCATCGACGTGATGGTGCCGAAGATCCCCGAGGTGGTCATCACTTCGTCGCCCTCGTGCAGTGTCTGCACCAGGGCCTGATGGGCCCGCACCCGTCGCTGCTGCGGTCGGATGAGGAAGAACCACGCCACGAACAGCATGGCGGCAAGGAAAATGAGGCTACCCACGGCGCATCAACCGTAGCCGCGTAGCGGACACTCCGATCCTCACCCCCAGACGGTCGTCGTGTCCTGCTGAAACGCGGCGAACCGGCCGGACCGGATCGCTTCCCGCATCCGTTCGACGAACCGAAGCGTCCACGCCACGTTGTGCACCGTGACCAGCCGGGGCCCGGTCGGCTCCCGAACCGACAGCAGGTGACGGAGGTAGGCGCGGGACCATCGGCGACAGACCCGGCACGGGCACGCAGGGTCGAGTGGCCCGTCGTCGGCCGCGAATCGCGAGTTGCGCAGGTTGAGCCGTCCGGCATCGGTCAGCACCGTCCCGTGCCGTCCGTGGCGAGTGGGCAGCACGCAGTCGAACAAGTCGACGCCGGCCGCGACCGCTTCGACCAGACCTGCGGGATCACCGACGCCCATGAGATATCGAACGCGGTCCGCCGGGAGCACGCCGACGGCAGCACGCAGCGCGGGCACCATTTCTGCCCGGCGCTCCCCCACCGAGAGCCCGCCGATCGCGTACCCGTCGAAGCCGACAGCGACCGTCCGTTCTGCGCTCTCGACCCGAAGCATCTGGTCCACGCCGCCCTGGACGATCCCGAAGAGCGCCTGATCGGCGCGCCGATGAGCCACCTTGGCCCGCGCCGCCCACGCGGCTGTGCGATCGACCGCGGTGCGCACGACCGCGGCCGATGACGGGAGCGGCGGGCACACATCGAGCACCATCTGGATGTCCGCACCGATTTGCTCCTGCAACCGCACCGCGATCTCGGGCGTGAGCCGGTGTGTGCCGCCGTCGTACGCGGAGCGGAAGCTGACGCCCTCGTCGTCCACCTTCGGGCGCAAGGAGAACACCTGGAAGCCGCCGGAGTCGGTGAGCATCGGTCCGTCCCAGCCCGTGAACCGATGGAGACCGCCGACCGACTCGACGACATCGGCACCCGGTTTGAGCATCAGGTGGTACGTGTTGGCCAGCACCATCTCGACACCGAGCGCCCTGAGGTCGTCCGAGTCCAAGCCACGGATCGCACCGCGCGTGCCGACGGGCATGAAGCATGGCGTCGTCACGACGTGACCGGTCGGTGTGCACGCTCGTCCCGTGCGCGCGTCGCCGTCGGTCGCGTCGATCGCGATCAAGACGGCGGTCATACGACAGCTTTCACGAGTTGCGCTCCACGAGCATGGCGTCGCCGAACGACAGGAACCGGTAGCCCGATGCGAGCGCGACGTCGTAGAGCGCACGCCACCGCGGCCCCATGAACGCGTCGACCAGTGCAAGCAGCGTGGTCCGCGGGACGTGAAAGTTGGTGAGGAGGACGTCGACGACCTGGAACGAGAAGCCGCGCCTGATGAAGAGGTCAGTACGTCCCTCCAAGGTTCCTGTCGCGGCAGTCGCCTCGAGCGCGCGCACGACTGTCGTGCCGATCGCGACGACGCGCCTCGCCCGCTTGCACGCTTCCATCGTTGCCGCCGGCACGACGTATGCCTCAGTGTGCATGGGATGGTCTTCGACGTGCTGCTCGGTGACGGGCCGAAACGTGTCGAGCCCCACGGCGAGCTCGATTGTGGCGACATCGATGCCCCGAGCGCGACAACGCGCCAGCACCGCCTCGGTGAGGTGAAGGCCCGCGGTCGGCGCCGCGGCCGCAACGGGCCGGCGGGCGAACACAGTCTGGTACCGCTCGGGGTCAGCGAGCTTGGCGTGCACGTACGGCGGTAGTGGCACTTCGCCCACCCGGTCGGGATCACCCTCGACCGCGACCCGCCAGCGGCCCTCACCCAAAGGTTGGTGCACGCTCACGCTGACCGAGCCGTCGTGCGAGGACAGCTGCATCCCGGCTCGCACTCGCCGGCTCGGGCGCACCAGCGCCTCCCACTCGCGCCCGACCGGCTCGAGCAGGAGCACTTCGACCGCGCCGCCGGTGGGCTTGCGCAGCTGCAGGCGCGCCGCACGTACCCGGCTGTCATTGACCACGAGGAGGTCGCGGGGGTGCAACAGCTCCGGCAGGTCGGCGACAGCGCGGTGTTCGGGAGAGGCGTCAGCGCCGCGATCGACCAGCAAGCGCGCGGCATCACGCGGCTCGACCGGCTCTTGCGCGATCGCGTCCTCGGGTAGCGGGTAGTCGAGTTCGGAGACGTCCAAGACGTCGTCGGTCTTAGCCGAACAAGCCCGGCGCCGCCTCACCGGTCGCGTTGGCGGGCGCTTCGAGCCCGAGGTGCCCCCACGCCGCAGGTGTCGCGACGCGGCCGCGGTGTGTGCGCATCAGCAAGCCCTGCTGGATCAGGAACGGCTCGTACACGTCCTCGACCGTCTCCTCCGGCTCCCCGACCGAGATGGCGAGCGTCTTGAGACCGACCGGGCCGCCGCCGAACCTCGCGCACAGGGCGTTCAGGACGGCACGGTCGACCTTGTCAAGGCCGCGCTCGTCGACACCGAACACGGTCAGACCCGCGTGTGCGGTGGGCCCGTCGACGACGCCACCGCCTCTCACTTCGGCGAAGTCACGGCTGCGGCGTAGGAGCCGGTTGGCGATGCGAGGCGTGCCACGAGCCCGCCGCGCGATCTCGTTCGCGCCGCGGTCGTCGACCTGCACACCGAGAATGCCGGCCGCGCGCACGACGATCGCTTGGAGGTCGTGCACGTCGTAGTAGTCGAGTCTCGCGACGAGCCCGAATCGATCACGCAGCGGACCGGTGATGAGGCCGGTGCGCGTGGTCGCTCCGACGAGCGTGAACCGTGACAGGTCGAGTCGGATCGAGCGCGCCGCGGGGCCCTTGCCGAGGACGATGTCGAGCTGGAAGTCCTCCATCGCCGGGTACAGCACCTCTTCGACGGCGCGCGCCAGGCGGTGGATCTCGTCGATGAAGAGCACGTCGCCCTCGTCGAGGTTCGTGAGGACCGCGGCCAGGTCACCTGCTCGCTCGATGGCGGGCCCCGACGTCACGTGCATGCGCACGCCCAACTCGACGGCGACGATGTGTGCCAACGTGGTCTTGCCGAGACCGGGCGGACCGGCGAACAGGAGGTGGTCGGCCGCCTGCCCGCGTGCTCGCGCCGCCTCGAGGATGATCGAGAGGTGCTCCTTGAGCTCGGCCTGGCCGACGAAGTCCTGTAGCCGGCGGGGACGTAAGCCGCCGTCCTCACCGTCGTCGCCGACCTCGTCGACCGCGTCGCCGGGGATCGGTTCGGGGCTCAGCAACTCCTCACGCATCGCCGCGCCTCATCGGACGAGCGCCAATTGCTGCAGGGCCTGCTTCAACAGGAGCGCCGCGTCGCCCTCGTCCGGCACGCCCGCGAGCGCATCGCGGATCTCGTCCGGCGAGTAACCCAGAGCCGTCAGCGCGTCGCGCACATCGACCCGCACCGACGGCGTCGTGCCCGCGGTGGCGCCGTTGCCGTTGCCGTTGCTGCTCAGCGCGATCGCGCCGAGATCGACGTCGGCCGCGCTCAGCCGTGACTTCAACTCGACGAGCAGACGCGTGGCCGTCTTCTTACCGACACCCGGCACGAGGCAGAGCGACGAGATGTCGTCGTCAGCCAGCGTGCGCTGCAGCGATTCCGGGCTGTGCACCGAAAGGATCGCGAGCGCGAGCGCAGGTCCGACACCGTGCGCACCCAACAGCGCTTCGAAGCAGCGTCGCTCACCCGACGAAGCGAAGCCATACAGCGTCTGCGCGTCCTCCCGCACGTGGTGGTGCACGTGCACCAGCGCGTCGTCGCCGACGCCACCGAGCGAGACGGCAGTCGACGGCGACACCGACACCCGGTAGCCGATGCCGTTGACCTCGACGAGCACTTCTTGGTCGGACCGGTCGAGGATGCGACCGCGCAGGCTCCCGATCATCGAGCTGCCAGCCTGCGCAGTGTCGGCTCGTGGGCCAGGTGGCACAGCGCCAGCGCGACGGCGTCAGCCGCGTCGACCGGCCGGAGCGGGTGCTCGATGCCGAGCAACCGTTGCACCATGCGCTCGACCTCGTCCTTCCCGGCGTCACCCCACCCGGCGACCGCCTGCTTGACCTCGTTCGGACCGTACTGCGCGACTTCGCACCCGGCATTGATGGCTTCGGCCATCACGACCCCGCTCGCCTGCCCGACCGACATCGCGGTGCGCACGTTCGCCTGGAAGTACACCCGCTCGATGGCCACGACGGCCGGCGTCATCTGCGCCAGGAGCGACCGGACCTCACGCTGCAACTCGCCAAGTCGATCTGGCAACGGGGCTGCAGCAGGCGTGGTGATGACCCCCGCGGCCACCGCTCGCGCCCGGCCGCCTCCCAGCGGTTCGAGCACGCCGTAGCCGCAGCGGGACAGCCCGGGATCGACACCCAACACGAACACGCGTACGACCGTAGCCCGTCCCGTGTCGTCGGTCGTGGATCCCGCGCCCGTGCTACACGGAGGCGTCGGCGAGGATGTCGTCCGGGATGTCGAAGTTGGCGTGCACGTTCTGCACGTCGTCGTGCTCGTCGAGGGCGTCGATCAGCCGCAGCACCTTCTTCGCACCTTCGGCGTCGGTCAACGGGATCGTCGTCTGCGGCAACATCGTCAGGTCGGCAGAGTCGACGACCATGCCCGCTTCCTCGATGGCTGATCGAACTCGGTGCAACTCGGTCGGTCCCGTCGTCACGCGCCACAGCTCGCCGTCGTCGGCGAGATCGTCGGCACCCGCATCGAGCGCGGTGAGCATCAACTCCTCCTCGTCCGCGCTCCGGTCGACGAGCACCTGTCCCTTGCGGTCGAACTGCCACGCCACCGCGCCCAGCGCCGCGATCGACCCGCCGTTGCGACTGAACAGGCTGCGGATGTCCGCGCCCGTCCGGTTGCGGTTGTCGGTGAGCACTTCGACCAACACGGCGACACCTCCCGGGGCGTAACCCTCGTAGGTGATCTGTTCGTAGGTGACGCCTTCGAGCTCACCGGTGCCCCGTTTGATGGCGCGGTCGATCGTGTCCATTGGGATCGAGGCGTCGCGCGCTTTTTGGAACATCGTGCGCAACGTCGGATTGGCATCCGGATCGCCACCGCCTTCGCGCGCCGCAACCTCGACCTGGCGGAGCACCTTCGCGAACAGCTTGCCGCGCGCCTTGTCCTTCGCACCCTTCTGGTGCTTGATCGTCGCCCACTTCGAGTGACCGGACATGCTGTCAGACCCCCTCCAGGAAGAGTTGGTGGATGCGGTCGTCGTCCGACAGCTCGGGATGGAACGCCGCCGCGACCAACGGCCCGTGTCTGACGAGCACGGGCTTGCCGTCGACGGTCGCGAGCACATCCACGTCGGTGCCAGCGCGCTCGACCACGGGCGCGCGGATGAACACGGCATGGAAGGCACCGCCGGCAAGGCCGTCCACGTCGAGATCACTCTCGAAGCTGTCAACCTGGCGACCGAACGCATTGCGCCGGACATCGACGTCGACGACGCCGAAGCTGCGTTGATCGTGTCGGCCGTCGAGCACGTTCGAGGCGAGGAGGATCATCCCCGCGCACGTTCCGAGCGCGGGCAATCCGTCGGCGAGCCGATCGGCGACCGGATCCCGAAGCCCGGACGAGTCAAGCAGCAGCGACATGGTCGTGGACTCTCCGCCCGGCAGCACCAGAGCGTCGACGCCGTCGAGATGTGCCGGGACCCGGACCTCCCGCGCTTCAGCGCCGAGGCCGCGCAGGACCTCGGCGTGGGTGGCGAACGCACCCTGGAGGGCGAGGACGCCGATCTTCACCTGGAGGCCTCTGACACATCGCCGAACGAGTGTAGAGGCGACCATTGCGCACCGGCACCGTCGACGGGGCAGGCTGATGCAATGCGCGAGCGAAGCGAGCACATGGCAGCCGAGCGCGAGCGAAGCGAGCACATGGCAGCTGCGGTCGCCACGACCATCGACCGGTTCCACGGCGTCGAACCGGGGCCGGAAGCGGTCGCCGGCGCGCTCGCCACGCAGCGGGCCCGCATGCTCGAGCTGTTTCGCACGTTCGACGAGCACCAATGGCGGGCGGCCACCCGCTGCAGCGTGTGGACCGTGCAGGACGTGGCCCGCCACCTGGTAGACGTCGCCAACCTGGACAGCGCGCTGCAGCGCGGCGAGGGACCGCGTACCCCCGATGGCCGCATCGATCCCCGCAACGATCCGGCCACGTGGCTGGCGGAGTCCGACGGGCAGACACCAGCCGAGACCGTCGCGGCGTTCGAGGTCGCGGCGGAAGCCGAACGGGCGGCGTTCGAACGGCGCATTCGGGATGGTGACGACGAGCTGCTCCCCGGTCCGTACGGTCCGCTGCACTGGGCCGCACTGGGCGCGCATCTCTTCTGGGACGCGTGGCTGCACGAGCGCGACGTCGTCGTTCCCCTCGGCCTCCCACACGAGCCGACGCTCGCCGAGAACCGGCTCGCGGCGCTGTATGCCCTGACGGTCTCGTCCACCGTGCCGACGTTCTTCGGCTCGACGCTCACGTTCTCGATCGAGCTCACCAGCTCCGCGCCCGGCGTCTATGTCATCGACGCGTCGGCGGAGAGCACTCGTGTGTGGTTCACAGGCACGAATGGCGACGCAAAGCTGCGCGCCGACCTCGAACCATTGCTCGACTCGCTCGCAGGCCGAGGAGCGGATGTGATCGACGTCGTCGACGGACCCGCTGACGTGATCGAGCCGCTGACGCTCTTGCGCGACTTCCTGCTGCCGACCGACTGACTACCAGCCGCGCTCCGACAGCTTCACGTCGAGCTCGCCGATGTCCTGCCCCCGCATCGGCGGGCCCAGGCCGCGACTCACCTTCGCGAGGATGTCCGGGTCTCGGAAGTGTGTCGTCGCCTCGACGATCGACTTCGCACGCGCGGGCGGGTTGTCCGACTTGAAGATGCCCGAGCCCACGAACACAGCCTCGGCCCCGAGTTGCATCACGAGCGACGCGTCCGCAGGGGTGGCGATGCCCCCGGCGCAGAACAACGGAACCGGCAACGCGCCGGTCTCCGCGACCTCCTGCACCAGCCCGACCGGCGAACGGAGCTGCTTGGCCCAGTCGTAGACCTCGGCGGAATCGGCCTGCGTGATCTTGCGCAGGTCACCGAGAATCGACCGGAGGTGACGGACGGCTTCGACGATGTTGCCGGTACCCGCCTCACCTTTCGATCGGATCATCGCCGCGCCCTCGCTGATGCGCCGAAGCGCTTCGCCGAGGTTCGTCGCGCCGCAGACGAACGGAACGGTGAACCGCCACTTGTCGATGTGATGCGCCTCGTCGGCCGGGGTGAGCACCTCGGACTCGTCGACGTAGTCGACGCCCAGCGCCTCGAGGATCTGCGCCTCCGCGAAGTGACCGATGCGCGCCTTTGCCATGACCGGGATGGTCACCGCGTCCTTGATGCCTTCGATCATCTCCGGATCGCTCATGCGGGCAACGCCACCGTCACGACGGATGTCGGCAGGCACGCGCTCGAGCGCCATCACCGCGGCGGCACCCGCATCCTCGGCGATCTTGGCTTGGTCCGGGGTGACGACGTCCATGATGACGCCGCCCTTCATCATCTCGGCCAGCCCCCGCTTGACGCGGAACGTACCGGTCTCGTGCGCGCTCACGCGTTCGAGTCTAAAGGTCAGCCTGGGTCGCCGAAGCCGTCATAACCTCACGAACCCCGGGTATGCGTGGCCCCCATAGGGGCCACGGAGCACCAACATTCGCTCGCGGGCGTTCGAGTCCGGTCAGCCGGTTATGGTCCCGCCGCCGATTGGGACGAGTTCGACCCACGTGCGGCCCGGCGTCAGCTTCGCGGGGTTGCCGGCCTTGTCCGTGTAGACGGGGATCGCTTCGGGCGACGACTTCGCCCAGTTGCCGTCGATGACCGCGCCGTTCGTGAGGATCCAGCAGTTGCCGGCACCGACCAGGTCGGCTTCGGGAACAGGTGTCCCGACGACGTCTCTGTAGCCGGTGTCGTGGTACGTGACGAACTGCACGATCACGTTCTGCGGCGCGACCGGCACGCCGTTCTCGTCGACGTCGGGCGAGCCCTTCTGGCTGCGGGCGAACCCGCCGGCGTCCGGCGCCCAGACGTAGTCGACCGGCGCGCTGCCCGGTCCGCTGCCGAACACGAGGTTCACCGAGTTGATCGGTGCGGCCGCGGGCAACAGCGGTTCACCCGCGGCCCGATACGAGAACAGCGGATTGGGCGGCGGCGCGAACGCCGGCGTGAGCGAGTAGAGCGCGGGCACCGACGAGTACAGATTGTGTGGAGCGACGTGCCCGGTCTGGTTGCGACGCATGTACAGCTCGCTGTGCGCGTCGTAGCCCACGTCGACGAGTGGAGACTGGCGGATCAGCTCGGCGAACCCGGCGTTGGCGCCGGACCAGGCGAACAGCGGTCGGTTCAACGGGCTGAACACCGCGACATCGGTGCTGCGGGCCGATCGCACCGGACCGATGGGGTCGGCATCGGTCGACTGGAACACGGCCGCGAGGCGCGTGACGCTGCCTTCGACCATCTCCTCGTAGACGACGTCGGCCTGGTTGAGCCCCAGCTGCGGACGAGCGGTGTTGCCGCGGCCGCCGTCGGCGTTGTCGATCTTCACGACCAGCGCGGGCCGGCTCGCGATCGCGGGATCGGTCACGGGGAGCCCGGTCAACGGATAGACGGGGGGAGGCGGCGCCGCGGTCGTCGTGGTCGCCTCGGTCGTCGTGGTGGTGGTGCTCGGCGCGGTTGTCGTTGTGCCCTTGCCCCCGCACGCGGCGATCAGCAGCAGCGCGATCGCGAACAGAGCATGGGTCCGACGGCGGTTCATTGATTTCAGTGACTCCAGAGAAACGAGAGGAAGCCTCAAAGCTCCCGTAGGGCTGCGATCCGCTCCTCGAGTGGCGGATGCGTGTCGAACAGTCGGTTCAGGCGAGAGAGGCGACCCTCCTCCTTTTGTGTCGGCATCGGCTGCTCGATCCAAAGATGTGCTGTGGCCCGGGAGTGAGCGTGGACGACGGTTTGGTCGTCCCGAAGTTTCTCAAGAGCGGCTATCAGTCCTGGTGGATACCTGGTGAGCTCGACACCGGACATGTCGGCCAGTGATTCACGGCGGCGGCTCACTGCGAACTGCATCAACTGCGCAATCAAGGGAGCGAGAATGAGAAGGGCGAACCCGAAGAGGGCGAGGATCGCCTGGGGGCCGCCGCCGCCGTTGTTGTCGTCGCGATTGCGACCCCCGCCCCACCAGAGGAATCGGATCCCGAGATCCGAGGCCAGCGCGATGAAACCGACCAGCGTGACGGCGAGCGTCGAGACGAGGATGTCGTAGTTCTTGATGTGGCTGAGCTCGTGTGCGAGCACGCCTTCGAGCTCGATGCGGTTCATCTTGTCGAGCAGGCCGGTCGTGACGGCGATGGCTGCATGCTTCGGATCACGTCCGGTGGCGAACGCGTTCGGCGCCGCGTCGTCGACGATGTAGATGCGCGGTTTCGGCAACCCCGCCGCGATGCACAGGCCCTCGACGATGTTGTGCAGCCGCGCGTACTCGACCGGATCCGCGGGATGGGCGCGGCTCATCGCCAGCGCGACCGAGTCGGACTTCCAGTACGCGAAGAACGATGTGCCGAGCGCCACGACGAGCGCGATCACGACGCCTACCAGCCCGAACTGCAGCAGCGCGTTGAGCACCACCGCGACGAGGACGGCGAGCAGGACGAAGGCCGCGATCAACAGCGCGGACCGTCTCTTGTTGGATCTGACCTGGTCGTACAGGGTGGAGGGTTCCGGACTCGAGAGAGGTCGAAGTGTCTACTGCGGCGCCTGGCCCGCGGCGGGCGGCTGGCCGGAGGCTTGCGGTGTGTCCGTTGCCGGCGGCTGGTCCTGGGCCGGCTGCGTCGTGTCGAAGGAGACGCGCACCGGTTCACGCGACTGCTCGTCGACCTCGAAGTACTCGCGGGGGGTGAAGTTCATCGCACCTGCGACCACGACCGCCGGGAACGTCTGGATCTTCGTGTTGTAGCGCTGCACCGTGTCGTTGTAGAACTGCCGCGCGTAGGCGATGCGGCCCTCGGTGCCGGTCAACTCCTCCTGCAACTGGAGGAAGTTCTGGTTCGCCTTCAGGTCGGGATAGGCCTCGGACAGCGCGAACAGCGACTTCAACGCGCCGGTGAGCATGTTCTCCGCTTGCGCCTGCTGTGCCGGGCCTTGCGCGTTGACACCCATGTTGCGGGCCTGAATCACGGCTTCGAGCGTCTGGCGTTCGTGTGCGGCGTAGCCCTTCACCGTCTCGACCAGGTTCGGGATGAGGTCGTAGCGGCGCTTGAGTTGCACGTCGATCTGCGACCACGCGTTGTCGACCCGGTTGCGCAGCCTGACCACACCGTTGAACGTGACGATCGCGAAGATCACGACGAGAGCGATGAGGACCAGCACGATGATGAGTGCGATCACGGTCAAGCATCGTACTTGCCGAGCGCATCCGTGACGGGCCGCGCCCCGGCGCCGCGACTGGCTGGGGCCATTCACTAGAACTGGGCGGACCGGGCGTGGCCTCGCGGCCGAAAACACGACAGGAGGGGCCTGCCGTAGTAGGCCCCTCCTCGTCGTGTTGCCCCCGTTGCTGCGAACTGCTCGCGACCGCTTTGTAGTGGCCCGGTCGCGCTCTGTGGTGGTTGCACGATGCGGGAAAAATGTTTCCAGCACCATGGCGCGATCGGGTGGTTTTCGCTAGTTCCCGCGGGCTAGTTCGTCCTACAGGCGTTGGTACAACTCGACGTAGCGCTGCGCGAGGTTGTCCATCGAGAACTCCTCGGCCCGTTGCTGGCCCGAGGTCACGAGCGCCTCGGCACACGAGGGGTTCGAGATCACCTCGCGCAGCGCCGCCGCCAGCGCACGAGGATCACCGGGCGGCACCAGGAGTGCGTCCGCCCCGGACCGGGCCACGTTGCGGTAGCCGTCGAGATCGCTGGCGACCACCGGCGTCCGAGCGGCCATGGCCTCGAGCAGCACCACGCCGAAGGACTCCCCGCGCAACGATGGAGCGCAGAACACATCGGCTCCCCGCATTCGCGACGCCTTCTCCTCGTCCCCGATCCTTCCGAGCCATTCGATGCGCGGGTCGCCCGTGTGATGTGCCTGCAACGTCGCCGTCTCGGGGCCGTCACCGGCAACCCAGATCCGGACATCGGCCGGTAGGTGGCGCAGCGCGGTGAGCAGGACGTCGAGACCCTTTCGCGGTTCGTGGCGACCGACGAAGAAGATGACCGGGCCGTCGGTCCCCGCGTTCCTGCTCTCGTCTTCCTGCCAGGCGGGCGCCTTGGCGAACCGGTCGATCTCGATGCCGTTGAACAGGAGCAGGTACTCCCCCCCGAGGGCTTCCAGCGCCATGGCGCGAGCAGCCTCCGAGACCGCGCATCGATAGTCGAGCCTTCCCGCCAACCATCGCACGAGCGGTGTGAGGTAGCGATACGCAGCGCTGCCGCCCGCGGCGTGGAACGTTCCGATCAACGGCGCGTTGCGGAAGAGGATCGCGGTCATCGTCGGGCCGGGGACGAGGGGCTCATGGAGGTGCAGCACGTCGAACGACTCGTCGCGCAGCGCGCGGATCGTCCGCAGCTGGCACGAAGGATCTGGCGCGATCGGCGCCACCGATCCGTTCGCGGCCGTGGGGATCGAGCGGCCGAGCGGCGTCACCCCCGCGTCAGGCGGAGGCGCGTCACACGGACCGAGCACACGCGCGTGATGACCGGCATGGCGCAACGAGCGCGCCAACCCGAGCACCTGCCCTTGCACACCGCCGGGTGTGGTCAGGCTGTAGGGGCAGACGAGGCCGACCCGCACGGGCGAAACGGTACTGCGCCCGCCGCAGTCACCCGGTGTTGTGTCGATCGAGCCAGCCGGGGTCGCTCGGCCAGTTCGGTTGGAGGAGGTGCCATTGCTCGGGCGCCACGCGGATCAATCGCTCGAGCTCGTCGGCCAACACCTGCGTCACTCGTGTGACGTCGTCACGCAGGCGGCCGCGTCGCTCCGTAGGGATCGGTGCGCCGACATCGCCGATGTGGTCGTGGCCGCGGAAGTACACCGCGACGGGAAGCACGGGCGCCCCGGTTCGCAGCGAAAGCGTTGCCGGGCCTCCCGGCAGCAACGTCCGTTCACCGAAGAACTCGACCTCGACGCCGCCGCCGCCGATGTCGCGATCGCACAGCAGGCACACCACGTGGTTGGCCCGCAGCGCCCGGACCACCGCGGTGCCTGCATCCGCGTCGAGGGGGACGATGTTCATGCCGAAGGAACGGCGCAGGTCGGCGAACCACTCGAACAGCTCCGGCGGCTCCAACGCCTCGACGACGACGGTGACCGGCCGGCGCTGCACCTCCGCCAGCCAGAACCCCGCCCACTCCCAACCGCCGAGGTGTGGAAGGGCGAGGATCACGCCCCTCCCCGCCGCCAGACCGGTCTCGACATGGTTCCAACCGGGACACGACATGGCGGCGTCGAGTACGGCCGGACTCGTTCCCGGCAAGCGAAGCGACTCGGCCCAATACCGCGCGTACGACTCGAATGTTGCGTTGACCGCGCGCCGGAGCGCGAGCCCGCGGAAGTTCGGGCCGTGCACCCTGCGCAGGTTGCGCTCGACTTGCGCGCGACGTCCGGCGGAGAACTGCGCCACACCGAGGCCGGCCGCCCGAGCGGTGATGTCCGCCACCGGCGCCGGCATGGCGCGGGCCACGGCCGCGCCGAGCTTGAAGGCGGTGACGGTGCGGTCGGTCAGCGGGCCCGGCGGCGGGCCTCACGCGCGGCCGCCCACCGCTCCCGGCGCATGCGACTGCGTTCGCTCACCCGCGCCACCCGCGGTGAACGCCAGCGTGTGTGCGTGGCGCGGGGCCGGGTGACCGAGGCCTGCGACCACACCCGCACGAACCGTTGCACGGCCGTGACGGCGGTGAGTACGAGCATGCCCCACAGCACGGCGATGAGCAGCCCTTCGAACAGGAGCCCGAACGCCAGCGCGATGAGTCGCTCGGCTCGTTCCATGAGCCCGCCCCGGGCATCGAAGCCGAGCGATTCCGCCTTCGCCCGCTCGTACGAGATGAGCATCGACATCGCGAGCACGGCCATCGGCAGGATCGCGATGTGACCCGGATGACGGTTCTCGAGGTACCAGGCGACGCCCACGAGCAGCAGCGCGTCGGTGACCCGGTCGGCGACCGAGTCGAAGAAGGCGCCACGGGGGGTCGCCGTGCCGGACGCCTTGGCGACCGCGCCGTCGAGCACGTCGGGGACCGCGGTCAGCAAGAGCAGGACGAAACCGAGCCGGAGGGCCCCGTTGGCGATCGCGATAGCGGCGCCGACCGCCATGACGATGCCGGCCAACGTGAGGTGGTCAGCGGTGATGCCGCTGCGCTTGAGATTGGCGCCGACCGGCTGGAGACGCTGCTCCACACTCGGTCGCAGCCGCTTGTCGAACATCAGGGGGGCTCCCGCGATCGGGGTGCGAACTGCAACAAAACGCTATCAGCCGGTTTCCCGAAGGAGCGACATCCCAACCTTCGTCGGGCGACCTCTGACCTACGGCATGTAGCGTCAACGTGCAACCGAACGAGTCTTTTGGGGGGCCATCGACTTGAATCGCTTTCCGCCGGAGCAGATCCGCAATGTCGCCCTGGTCGGCCACGGCGGGTCCGGGAAGACCACCCTGGCCGAGGCGCTGCTGCACTGTGCCGGCGCCATCACCCGGGTGGGACGGGTCGAGGACGGGACGACGGTCACCGACTTCGACCCCGAAGAGCAGAAACGGGGTCTGTCGCTGTCATTGGCGATCGCCCCGTTCGAATGGAAGAACCACAAGATCAACCTCATCGACTGCCCGGGATACGCGGACTTCGTCGGTGACGTGCAAGCGGCGCTGCGAGTGGCCGATCTCGCGGTGTTCGTGGTCAGCGCAGTCGAGGGCGTGGAGGTCCAGACCTACGCCACCTGGAAGATCGCCGCACAGCTCGGCGTGCCGCGCATGGTGTTCGTCAACAAGCTCGACCGTGAGCGCGCCAACTTCGAACGCACCTTGGAGCAGTTGCGCGATCGATTCGGTGCCGGTGTCGCGCCGCTCGAGCTTCCCATCGGCGAGGAGAGCTCGTTCCGCGGGGTCGCCGACCTGCTGACCGACACGGCGTACTTCTACGACGGCGGAACCGCGACGCATGGCGACGTCCCGGACGATCTCGCCGAGCTCGAGCACCAGGTGCACGACAACCTGGTCGAAGGCATCGTCGTCGCGGACGACGAGTTGCTCGAGCGGTACCTCGGCAGTGAAGAGATCTCGACGGAGGAACTCGAGCACACGCTCGCCAAGGGCGTCGCAGAGGCGTCGGTGTTCCCCGTCGTGGTGGGATCGGCGTCGAGCACCGTCGCAGTCGACCGCCTCGCCGACTTCATCTGCGAGATCGGTCCCTCGCCCACCGACCGTCCGGCGATCTCGGTGAAGGCCGGCGACACCGAGGTGGCGGTGGCGCCCGACCCCAGTGGCGATCCCCTGGCGTTCGTGTTCAAGACGATCGCCGATCCGTATGTGGGTCACATCTCGCTGTTCAAGGTCTTGTCCGGGACCATCCGCCCCGACGACCACCTCTCCAACTCGCGCTCGGGCGCCGACGAGCGGCTCCATGGTCTGTTCACGCTGCGCGGGAAGGAGCAGGTGCAGCTGAGCGAGGTGCCGGCGGGCGACATCGCCGCAGTGGCCAAGCTCACGGCCACCGCAACCGGTGACACGCTTGCGCCAAAGGGCAAGCCCGTGACGATCGAACCGATCGCCAGCCCGCCACCCGTCCTGGCCACCGCCATTCTCGCCCGCACCCAGGCCGACGAGGACAAGCTCGCCAACGCGCTGCATCGTCTGCAAGAGGAAGATCCGTCGCTCGTGATCGAACGGAGCGAGGAGACGAAGCAGACGGTCATGCGGGGCACGGGTGAGACCCACCTGCAGATCACGCTCGAGAAGCTGGCGCGCAAGTTCGGCGTCGACGTCGACACCGAAGACGTACGCGTGCCCTATCGCGAAACAATCACCGGGGTCGCTCAGCACATCGAAGGCAAGCACAAGAAGCAGTCGGGCGGACACGGACAGTTCGGCGTGGCCGTCATCAACGTCGAGCCGTTGCCCCGGGGTGAAGGATTCCAGTTCGTCGACAAGGTCGTCGGCGGCGCCATCGCGCGTGGCTACATCCCGGCGGTACAGAAGGGCATCGAAGAGACGATGGCCTCGGGCGGCCTCTACGGCCACCCCATCGTGGACGTGAAGGTGGAGCTCGTCGACGGCAAGCAGCACGCAGTCGACTCGTCCGAGATGGCCTTCAAGATCGCGGGTCGGCTCGCGATCCGGGAGGCGATGTCCAAGGCCGATCCGGTGTTGCTCGAGCCGATCTCGATGCTCGAGGTCACGGTGCCGGTTGAGTACCAGGGCGACGTCATGGGCGATCTCAATGCACGTCGCGGACGAGTGCAGGGAACCGAGACCGCGGGCGACGGCGAGCAGACGGTGACCGCACTGGTGCCGACGTCCGAGATCCTTCGATACGCGATCGAGCTGCGTTCGCTCACCGGCGGCCGCGGGCGTTTCAGCGCCACGCACGACCACTACGACGTGTTGCCGTCCCATCTCGTCGACAAGGTCAGGCGGGAGACGAAGGACCAGGACTGATGCCGTGCGACGAGTGCGGGTTCTCGCACAGTTCGCTCGCGATCGAGGACGCGCCGACCGCGCTGCGCGAGCTCGGTCGCCGCTACCGGGTGCCGCTGACGCGTGGTCTCAAGGGGGAGGACCTCGGAGCGCTTCTCCGCGCGCACCCTTTGGAAGGCACCTGGTCCGCGCTCGAGTACGCCTGCCACTACCGCGACGTGCTCGGCATCCAACGTGAACGGTTGAGCATCGCGCGCACGCAGGACGGCTATGCCCCCGAACCCATGCGGCGCGAGGAACGCGTCGTCGAGCTCGCGTACAACTCGCAGGAACCCGCGCTCGTGGCCGACGACGTTGCTGCAAACGCCGAAGCGCTCGCGGCGTTCGTCGAGACGTTCGAGCCGTCCGAATGGAAGCGCACGATGACGTACAACTTCCCCGAGCGCGCGGAACGACCGTTGACGTGGGTGGTGCGTCACACGGTCCATGAGGGCGAGCACCACTTGCTCGACATCGGCCGGGTGTTGCGGGCCGCGAGGGGACGATAATCGGGACATGACCGACGGACTGGACGTGTCGCGGCTGTCACCGTCTGACGCAGTGGCTGCGCTGCGTTCGTATCCACGACGGTTCCGTTCACTGTTGACCTCGCTCGACGAGGACGAGCGCTCGGATGATCTCGTCCACCGCGCCGGCGCCGACGGACTCTCGGCCGTCGACCACGTCGACCACCTGGCCCGCTCGGTTGCGATCCTCGGCGAAGCGATGCGGCAAGTGCTGGTGCAGGACGAGCCCACCCTGCTTCCGGCCGTCGCCGACGACTCGGCCCGCGATTGGCAGATGGCAGCGCAGCCGACGTCGACAGATGCGGCGCTCGACTTCCTGAAGGTGGAGTGCAACGCGATGGCCGACGCCGTCGAGGGCACGTCGGCAGACGACTGGACGCGCACCGGGACGGTTGCGGGCTCGGGCGACCAGATGAGCGCGCTCGCGATCGCCAGGGAAGCCGTCCGAACCGGCTCCGACCACCTGCACGCCGCCGAACGCGCCATCGAAGCCGCCAAGAGAGGCTGAACTCTGGTGCGCTACCGACGCATGGCCATCGAAATCGAGTCACCAGAGCAACTCGGCTACGACACCATCGTCAACAACCTGTCCGAGAGCTCCGTCTCCGACCGGCGGCTGCGCGATCTCGGCATCGATCTCGACCTCGACGATCTGCTGCTCTGTTACGGCGACCACCTCGGCGATCCCGAACTGCGCGAAGCCATCGGCGCGATCGACGATGTTTCACCGGAGTCGGTGCTCGTCACGCCCGGCGCGGCGGCGTCGCTGTACTTCGCGGCGACGTCGATCCTCGAGCCCGGCGACCACGCGTTGGTCGTGCGGACCAACTACGCCACGAACCTCGAAACGCCCCGTGCGATCGGTGCCGACCTCGAGACGTTCGATCTCCGTTATGACGAGCGCTGGGTTCTCGACGTCGATCGCTTGCGCGACCGGATCCGGCCGGAGACGAAGCTGGTCAGCGTCACCTATCCCCACAACCCGACCGGCGCGGTCATCACGGGGCGCACGCTCGCCGCACTGGTCGAGGTCGCCGAGGCGTCAGGCGTGACGCTCGTCGTCGACGAGACGTACCGAGAGTTGGCGTATCTCGACAGGTTGCCGCTGGCTGCGACGCTCTCCTCCAGTGTCATCAGCATGTCGTCGATGTCGAAGTCGTACGGCCTGCCGGGGCTGCGCATCGGGTGGGCGGTCTGCGACGATCCCGCCACCTTCGAGCGGTTGCTCGCGGCCAAGGAGCAGGTTGTCATCTGCGGCGCGACGCTCGATGAAGCCATCGCGGCGCGGGTGCTGGCGCAACGCGATCGCATCCTGCCGTCGATCCGCGCCGACGTCACAGACCGGCTTGCGCTCGTGCGGGCGTGGATATCGGCCCAGGACGTCTTCGAATGGGTGGAGCCGGAGGGCGGCGTCGTCGGGCTCGTGCGGGTTCGCCCGGACCTCGACTTCGACGCCGCCAAGTTCCACCACACGCTGCTGCACGAGTTCGGGACATACGTGGGGGCGGGCCACTGGTTCGAACTCGACGACCGGTACTTCCGCCTCGGCTTCGGCTGGCCGACGCACGGCGAGCTCCGAGCCGGACTGGAATCACTGTCGGCCGCCGTTCAGACCTCGTAGCGATACTCCCACCCGGGCTGCCACGCGAACGGCGCGTCGACCAGTTCCTCGAGCGAGGACAGGAGCAGAAGATGGTCGAGCGCCCATCGCGTCGCGGTGTGGCCCACGACCAGGACCCGGCGGCCGTCCCATCGAGTCGGCAGGTCCTCGCAGAACCGGCCGACACGAGCGACCGCCTGGCGCCAACTCTCACCACTCGGATACGGCTGGTCGACGTGTGCGCGTCGGTCGCGGTTCAGTTCCGCCACGGGCATGCCGTTGCGATTGCCGTAGTCGCATTCGCGCAGCCGCCAGTCGTGGAAGACCGGTATCGACGTGCCTTCGAGCGCGATCGCGGTCGTCTCGATGGCGCGCGCGAGATCCGATGTGAACACTGCCGCCAGACCGTCGTCCCGCCGACGCTCGCCCATGGCGCGGGCCTGCTCCCGCCCGACGGGTGACAATCGCCCCGGCAGCCATCCGGTGGCCCGGCCACGCTCGTTGTCCTCGCTCGTCGAGTGCGTTTCGAAGACGATCTCGATCGCGGCCATAACGGGAACGAGCTAGCGGACCTCTGACCAGTCTTCGGGGTTGTCCTCGACGAAGTGTTGGAGGACATCGCCCTTGACGCCGTCGACGAGGACGATGCCGCGCTTCGTCGGGGGCTCCTCGCTCGAGTAGAGCAGGATCCGCCACGTCGGCCGGCTGCGCAGCCCGCGCCAGCCGAGTTGGGCCGACGCATGGCCCACCGGAAAGTCGACGGTCCGGCCCGCAGCCGCCAGCGCGTCACGCTCGTCGAAGTCGAGGTCGAAGCCCGCTTGGTACGAGTAGATCCCGAACAGCACCAGCGCGATGCCGCCCCACAGGAGTCCCGCGTTGACCAGCACCGCGTCGTCGCCACGAGCGGCGAGCCACACGCCGATCGCGCCCAGGCCGATCAGCACGTAGAACACGGCCGGGATGCGTCGCCGGTTGTTGTTCGGGAACATGTACGGCCCGACGAAGTTGGACGCATCGAGCTCGTCGGGCAGCTCGTCGCGGATCTCCTCGTCTTCGGCCATCCCCTTCATTGTCGTGGTTGTCCCCAGGCGTTGTGCAACTTGCGCCACGTGTCGGGCAGCGCCTCGGGCAGGACCCGGGTCTCGGCCACGGCCGTCATGAAGTTGGAGTCGGCGTCCCACCGAGGCATGACGTGGACATGCAGATGCGACGGGACACCCGCCCCGGCGGCCGCCCCGAGGTTCATCCCGACGTTGAGCCCGTGCGGCCGGTACGCGGCCTTGATGGCCCTCACGCAGTCGGTCACCGCAGCCCACAGCTCGGCGTGCTCGTCGGACGTCAGGTCCTCGAGGTCGCCCACCTCCCGGTAGGGCATCACGAGCACGTGCCCGCTGATGTACGGGTACCGGTTGAGGATGGCGAAGGTCAGCTCTCCCCTCCAGACGATGTGCGTTTCCTCGTCCGGTAGCCCGCTCTCGAGGATCCGAGTGAACACATCGCCGCCTCGCGCGTCTTCCGAGGTCACCTCCTCGATGTACGTGGAGCGCCAACCAGCCCAGAGCCGCTCCATCCGCTCACGAACTCCGGGTCGCCGTGGCCCCTATAGGGGCCACGGCGCACCAACATTCGCTGAGAAGCGTCATACGCGGGCGGCGACGTCGGCGCGGAGACGTTCCACGAAGTCGTCGACCGGGACGTCTCGTTCGGGACGCTCGGAGCCGCGGGCGTTGACACCGACCGTGCCGTGCTCGACGTCGTCGTCGCCGACCACGAGAATGTACGGCAGCTTCTCGAGCTTCGCCTTGCGGATACGGCCCCCAAGCGGCTCGTTGGCCTCGACCAGGTCCGCTCGGAACCCCTCGGCCCGTAGCCGGTCGGCGAGGCGCGTCGCATACGCCTCGTGCCCTTCGCTGATCGGCAGCACCCGGGCCTGTACCGGCGCCAACCACGCCGGAAACGCGCCCGCGTAGTGCTCCACGAGTACCGCGAAGAACCGCTCGATCGATCCGAACAGGGCGCGATGGATCATGATCGGCCGATGCCGCTCGTTGTCGGCGCCGATGTACGACAGGTCGAAGCGCTGCGGTTCCTGGAAGTCGAGTTGGATCGTCGACATCTGCCACGTGCGGCCGATCGCGTCACGTGCCTGCACCGAGATCTTCGGTCCATAGAACGCGCCGCCGCCCGGATCCATGACGAGCTCGAGATCCTTCGTCATCGCCGCGGCCCGAAGGGCCTCGGTGGCTTCGTCCCACTCCTCGTCGCTCCCTACGGCCTTGCCCTCCGGCTTCGTGGACAGCTCGAGGTAGAAGTCGTCGAGCCCGTAGTCGCGCAACAGGTCGAGCACGAACGTGAGCAGTGAGCCCAACTCGTCACCCATCTGCTCCTTCGAGCAGAAGATGTGCGCGTCGTCCTGTGTCATGCCGCGCACCCGCGTGAGCCCGTGAATCACACCCGACTTCTCGTAGCGGTACACGGAGCCGAACTCGAAGAGCCGCAACGGCAGCTCGCGATACGAACGCAGCCGGCTCCGGTAGATGAGGATGTGGAACGGGCAGTTCATCGGCTTGAGGTAGTACCGCTGGCCCTCGTCGAGCTCCATCGGCGGGAACATGCCGTCCGCGAACCAGTCGAGGTGGCCGGACGTCTCGAACAGCTCCTGCTTGGAGATGTGCGGGGAGTTGACGAAGTCGTAACCGGCCGCGACATGGCGCTGGCGCGAGTAGTCCTCCATCAACATCCGCACCAGCCCACCCTTCGGGTGGAACACCGCGAGCCCCGAGCCGATCTCGTCCGGGAAGCTGAACAGGTCCAGTTCGACACCGAGCTTGCGGTGGTCGCGCTTGGCCGCCTCCTCGAGCCGCTTCAGGTGCGCGTCGAGATCGGCCTTCGACGCCCACGCCGTGCCATAGATGCGCTGCAGTTGGGGGTTCTTCTCGTCTCCCCGCCAGTACGCACCCGCGACCCGCATGAGCTTGAAGTGCCCGAGATGCGTGGACGTGTCCTCGACGTGCGGTCCACGGCACAGGTCGATGAACCGCGGCGGGTTCTCGTACGTGCGCACGAGGCCCGACTCCGTCGCCGACATCGGATCAGTCGACGCGTCATCGATGATCTCGAGCTTGTACTTGTGGTCCTTGAACACTCGGCGCGCCTCGTCGGCGAGGAGCTCGTCGCGGATGAAGGGCTGCCGCTCGCCCATGATCTCCCGCATACGGGCTTCGATGCGCGGCAGGTCGTCCTCGTGGAAGTGCCCGCCGTCGGGCAGTTCGAAGTCGTAGTAGAAACCGTCCTCGATCGGCGGCCCAATGCCGAACGTCGCACCCGGGTACAGGTCGAGCACGGCCTGCGCGAGTACGTGCGCCGTCGAGTGGCGGATCGTGTAGAGGCCGCGGTCGTCGCGGTTGGTGATGATCGCGACCTCGTCTCCTTGTTCGAGCGGCCAGACGAGATCGCGCTCGACGCCGTTCACGTCGGCGATCACCGCTGCCTTCCGGAGGTTGCGACCGATCTCGGCGGCCAGATCGCCGGCAGTGGTCCCGGTGGCGACGTCGCGCGTCGAACCATCGGGAAGCCGGATCGTGATCTGGTCGCTGGCCATCGCGTCGACGTTAGTGAGCGACCGGCACTGCTCCCTGCGGATTCAGGACGTCCGCCGACGACCGCCGGTGTGCGTCGCCGTCGTCGTGTCCGTTGGCCGCCGGCACGCGGGCGACTTCCGTGGGGAGGTCCTCCGCCTTCTTGGTCGCGTAGGTGTCGACGTACTGCTGACCCGACAGGTTGCGGATCTCGAACATCACTTCGTCCGTGAGCTGGCGCAACGTGAAGTGGTCGTCCACACGATCGCGGTAGCGGTCGACGCTGATCGGGCTTCCGAAGTGGATCGAGCACGCCTTGAACGGCTTCGGGAATTTCGCTTCGGGCGGTTGGATGTCGCGCATGCCGCGCAGACCGACCGGTACCAGCGGCGCGCCCGTTCGGAGTGCGAGCCGCGCCGGCCCCGTGTGCCCCTTGTGCAGCACTCCGTCGCGCGACCGCGTGCCCTCCGGAAAGATGCCGAAGAGCTCGCCGCGCTCGAGCACGCGGATCGCCGCGTTGAGCGCGCGTTCGCTGGCGCTGCCGCCCGCTCGGTCCAGCGGGATCATGCCGATCGCCGGAAAGAGATGCTTCGTCTTCCAGTCGTCCATGTACTCGGCCTTGCCGACATACGTGATGCGTCGCGGCAGGACGAGCGGCAGGAAGACCGAGTCGATGAACGACGTGTGGTTCGGACAGAGGATGGCCGGGCCCTGTGCCGGCACGTTCTCGAGGCTCTCGACCCGCACCTTCCAGCCGAACCTGAGCATGGGCCCGAGCAGGGCCTTGGCAACGTTGAAGAGGTGGCCGACCTTGATCTGGTTCTCGCCATGTTCGGTCACCACGGGCACAGCCGGAGTCTTTCACCCCGGACCGCGCGGATGTCGACGGGTTGACGGCTTACGTCGTGAGGTCGATGCCGAGCAGCGCGGCGGCGGAAGCAACTCCCTCGCCGGCCGCAGCGGCACGGTCGACGGCGGTGACGGCTGCATCCGTGCCGAGGTCGTCGTCGAGCGCGGCGCGCACTTCCTCGAGCGCGCCGTTGCCGTGCCCGGTGGCACGCCAGCGTTCGAGTCGTTCGGCGGAGCGGGGCATACGGGTGTCGTCCCACTCCCATTGGGTGCGGTAGTGGTTCTCGATGAGCATGAGCCGGACCGCCGGCCCTTCCCACTGCTTCAGCAGATCGGAGATGAAGATCAGGTTGCCGAGCGACTTGGACATCTTCTCGCCGTCCATGCGGACCATTGCCTGATGCATCCAGTGACGCACGAACGGCTCTCCGGTCGCCGCCTCGGACTGCGCACGCTCGCATTCGTGGTGCGGGAAGATCAGATCGGTGCCGCCGCCGTGTAGATCGATCGTCGTGCCGAGCTCTCGCAACGCCAAGGCCGAGCACTCGATGTGCCAGCCAGGCCGCCCCGGTCCCCACATCGACTCCCACGACGGCTCGTCCTCGAGCGAGGGCTGCCACAACACGAAGTCGAGCGGATCGCGCTTGTGCGGATCGTCGACGTTGCCGCCGCGCTCCGCGGCGTACTCGAGCATCTGCTCGCGGGTGTAGTGGGACACGGTTCCGAAGTCGGGGAAGCTCGAGATGTCGAAGTACACCGCGCCTCCAGCGACGTACGCGTGGCCGCGATCGAGCACCATGCCGATGAAGCCGCGGATGTCCGGAATGGCAGACGTGGCGCGCGGCTCGCTCCAGCACGGCAACATGTTGAGCGCCGCCATGTCGGCGTCGAACCGCGCCGTCTCGGCGGCCGCGAGGTCGAGGTAGTGCACGCCGAGCGTGCGCGCCTTGGCCAGGATCGAGTCGTCCACGTCGGTCACGTTCCGGACGCACTTGGTGTCGTGACCCAGGTCGCGGAGGCGCCGCTGGAGGACGTCGTAGGTGACATAGACCGCCGCGTGCCCGAGGTGGGCGGCGTCGTACGGGGTGATCCCGCACGTGTACATCGTGACCACCGGTCCCGGCTCGAACGGCACGACCGCTTGCCGGGCGGTGTCGTACAGGCG
>DATAES010000124.1:0-10429 GCA_036257895.1 Acidimicrobiales bacterium | reverse complement strand
CCTGGTCGGCTCGTGGGCGATCTTGCGCGCCATCGTCGGCGGCACGATCGCCGTCACCACTCCCACCGAGCATCCGCCCTGGCCGCTCTCTTTCGTGTTCGCAATCAGCGAGCTTGTTGTCGGTGTCATCGTCATCGCTCGTCCGGGCGACTCGGTCCGCGGGCTCGCGGTGATCATCGGGCTGTTGGCGCTGCTCGAAGGAACACGCGAGATCGCCGAAGCAGGGTTCCGCTCTCGTCGAGAACGTCGGATATCACGAGCCGCGCACACCCACGCAGAGGCGGCAGCATCATGACAGAGCCGACCGGGTGAACGGCCGCGATCCGGCGGCCGAACACCAATGGACGTCTCCGTTGTCACCGCGTGAACATCGTGCGCAGCCCACGGATGTCCTCGCGTCGAAGGCGAGCACAACGATGAACGAATCGGCCCGCCACCCGAGGTCGGGGAACGCGAGTCTCGGTGGTTTGCCCCGTCCGGTCGGCTATGTGCTCGGTGGCGGCGCCAGTCTCGGCGCGATCCAGGTCGGGATGCTGCAGGCGCTGTCCGAAGTCGACATCGGACCCGACTCGGTCGCCGGCACCTCGGTAGGCGCGCTCAACGGCGCGGTCGTAGCGCTCGACCCGGCCGGCGCAGCAAACCGCCTCTCACACGTGTGGGCACGTATGACCCGCGACCAGATCTTCCCCGGCGGCGTCATCGCCCAGGCCCGGACCCTGCAGCAGACCAAGACGCATCTGTTCAGGAACGCCGGCTTGGCCGCGGTCATCGAGGACTTCCTCGACGGTGCCGATCGATTCGAGGACCTTCGCCTGCCGTTCACTGCGGTAACGATGGATGCCACGACCGGGCTCGTGCATCCGATCGATCACGGTCCGCTCCTGCCCGCGCTGCTGGCGAGCAGCGCAGTCCCGGTCATCTATCCCGCAGTCGAGCACGAGGACCGACGTCTCTACGACGGCGGCGTCGTCGCCAACGTCCCGTTGAAGGTCGCAGCGGGCATGGGCGCCAGGTCGCTCGTCGTGCTCGACTGCGCGTTCACCGGCCAGATGCCGAAAGCAACGGGCACCGCTCCCGAGATCATGCTCACCACCATGATGCAGATGATGCGCGCCCAGACCGCCTCCGAGGCGCAGCTTGTGGCGCAGGACCTTCCCGTCGTATACATCCCTGGCCCACCCGGGCGCTTCGTCTCTCCCCTCGACTTCTCCCACACCGACGAACTGGTCGAAGCCGCATACGACGCCGCCCGGACATTCCTGAGGGCCGTCACCGTTTCCGGGACGGGCTTGTACCAGGAAGCAACGGTGTGAGGGCAGTGACCGTCGCGGCACGCGAAGGTCAGCGCCGTCTTCCAGCACGAACGGCGTGATCCCTAGGACTGGCAGTGATCGACCAGGTCCACCCCAAGTCCTTGCGCGCGCCGACAACAGTGCGGCAGCAGTTCGCTGGGCGAAGCGTACGTGGCCGGGTGACGCTGCCCCCAGTGCCATTCGGCCCGTTCCGTCCCATACGGAGCTGATCGTGTGACAAACAGTCCTGCCAAGAGTCTGATCGATTGATTAGCATACGTGAAGTGAACGGGGCGACGACACGGACGCGGGTGACGCGACCCTCGGCCGAACCGACGCGCGAGCGGATCCTGGCAGCCGCCATCGACCTGTTCTCCGAGCATTCCTTCGACGGCGCGAGCACGCGCGAGATCTCGGGTCGCGCCGGTGTGACCCAGCCGTTGCTCCACTACCACTTCCGCTCGAAGGACGACCTGTGGCGGGCGGCCGTGGACGAGTTGTTCGGTGCGCTCACCGAGGCGTTGGCTGCACGCCAGCAGGGGCTGCGCGGGGTCGACGACGTGACGACGGCGCGGCTGCTGGTGCGCGAGTTCGTCCACTTCTCGGCGACCCATCCGCAGGTGCACCGGATCATCACCCAGGAGTGCAAGGTCGACGGGCCGCGCATGGACTGGCTGGTCGAGCGCCACATCCGCCCGCTGTACGAGGCGACCGTGACCTTGTTCGCTCGGTTGGTCGAGCAGGGTCTGGTGCCGGATGTCCCGGCGGCGCACCTGTACTACATCGTCACCGGCGCCGGTCCGACGATGTTCGTTCTCGGTCCGGAGTGTCGACGCCTCACCGGTATCGACCCGACGGACCCGGACGTGATCGACACGCATGCCGATGCCGTGTGCCGGCTGCTGTTCGGCGACTAGCGAGCAAAGGACAACTGCGATGCACCACGACCTCGAACTCGGCTATCTCGGTCTCGAGGTACCCGACCCCACCCTGCTCACCTCGTTCTTCGGCGACGTGATCGGCCTCGTCCCCGGTGAACCCGCCGGACCGGCCAGGGCGTTGACGTGGCGCGACGACGACCGGGCGCAGCGCGTGATCGTCGAGGCCGGCCCGGCCAACGATGCGGCGTTCGTCGGCTTCGAGGCCGTCGACGCGGCCGCCTTCGACCGGATCGTCGACCGGCTGTGCAGCATCGGACAGGAGGTGGCCGAGGGTTCCGACGACGAGCGCGCGGCGCGCCGGGTCGGGCGGCTCGCACACACGACCGCGCCGTTCGGTGTGCGAGTGGAGGTGGTGGAGGCGATCGAAGCGGCACCCGCCCCGTTCGCCTCGCTACTGATGCCGGGCGGATTCCTGACCGAAGGTGTCGGGTTCGGTCACGTCGTGTTCGCGACCACTGCCTTCGAGGAGTCCCACGCGTTCCTGGTCGACGGGCTCGGCTTTGCGCAGTCCGACTGGATCGAGATGGAGATCGCCGAGGGCATCGAGCTTGTCGTGCGTTTCTACCACTGCAACGCGCGGCACCACACCGTCGCGCTGGCGCACGCGCCGTTCGAGCTCCCGCAACGACTGCACCACGTCATGTTCGAGGCCAACGAGCGCGACGACGTCGGCGCCGCCTTCGATCGGGCGTGGGCGACCGATCACCCGATCCCGATGGGTCTCGGCCTGCATGACAACGACCGCATGTTCAGCTTCTACGTTGCGAGCCCCGCCGGGTTCTTGGTCGAGGTCGGCCACGGTGCCCGGACGATCACCGAGCCCTGGACCCACAACCGCCAGTACGACACAACGAGCGTGTGGGGCCACAAGCCGATGCGGGCACCGGCATGAACGCCCAGCCGGACGTGGACGCGGAACTCCATGCCGACCTGGACGCCGATGTCGCGATCGTCGGGTACGGACCCGTCGGCAGCGCGCTGGCGATCCTGCTCGGCCAGCTCGGCCGTACGGTCGTCGTGATCGAGAAGTGGCCCGAGCCCTACCCGCTGCCTCGGGCGGTGCACTTCGATCACGAGATCGGGCGGATCCTGCAGTCGTGCGGGATCGGCGACGACCTGCGCGACATCATCGAGCCGGCTGACATCTACGAATGGCGTAACGCCGCGGGGACCACGCTGCTGCGCTTCGGCCGGGTCGGGAACAGCCCGTCTGGTTGGCCGCTGTCGTCGATGTTCAACCAGCCGGCCCTCGAGGCGCTGCTCGACGGACGCGCGCAGTCGTTGCCGACCGTCGGCGTGCGACGCGGGGTCGAGGTCGCCGGATTCGACACGGACGACGATGGTGTCACGCTCCACACCACGCACCGCGGCGACGTGCGGGCTCGTTACGTCGTCGGCTGTGACGGCGCCAACAGCACGGTGCGCGCCGTCACGGGGTTGCCGATGCACGACCTCGGCTTCTTCTACGACTGGCTCGTCGTCGACGTGATTCTCGACGACGCCCGCATCTTCGACCCGATGAACCTGCAGGTGTGCGACCCGGCCCGCCCGACGACGGTCGTGTCCGGTGGACCGGGACGCCGGCGGTGGGAGTTCATGCGCCTACCCGACGAATCCCTCGACGATCTCAACGAGGAGCAGCGCGCCTGGGAGTTGCTCGCGCCGTGGGACGTGCACCCGGGAAACGCCCGTCTCGAACGTCACGCCGTGTACACGTTCCGGGCCCGCTACATGGAGCAGTGGCGCGCCGGTCGGGTACTGCTTGCCGGTGACGCCGCCCACCTCACTCCGCCGTTCGCCGGTCAGGGCATGTGCGCCGGTCTGCGCGACGCCGCCAACCTGGCCTGGAAGCTCGACGTCGTCCTCACCGGCCGCGCCCGCGACCAGTTGCTCGACACCTACGGCGAGGAACGTCTGCCGTCCGTGCGCGCCGCGATCGAGTTCGCCATCGAGCTCGGGAAGGTCATCTGCGTTCCCGGCCCCGACGAGGCCGCCGCCCGCGACGAGGCCATGGCGGCCGCGGTCGGGCCGGAACCGTCCGACGTCCCCGCGCTGCCGGGCATCGATCACGGCATCATCGACCCGACCGCGGCGTGGGCCGGTCACCTGTTCGTTCAGCCGCGCATCGACGGCCGGCTCCTCGACGACGTGTACGGCCCGGGGTGGTATCTCGTCACCATCGACCACGACATCTCGTCGCTCGACAGGGGCACGGTCGAGTGGTTCCGGTCCATCGGAGGCGCGACCGTGCAACTGTCCGATCCCGACGCCGTGGCGAGCGACTGGTTCGCCGACCACGGGGTGACGTGGGCCCTGCAGCGACCCGATTTCCATCTCTACGGCACCGCCACCACGGACGCCGCTGCCTCCGGTCTCCTCGATGGCCTGCGCTCGCAGCTCACCGGCGTCGACCGACCCGTGCAAGGAGCACTCACATGAAGCTCGCCAACCACAACGGTCGTGCCGCGCTCGTCCTCGGCGAGGGGATCGCGGACGTCGAGTCCGCGTCAGGCGGCCGGTTCGGTCCCGACCTCATGCCCCTCTACGACGACTGGGCGACCTTCGTCGACTTCGCCGCCGGCGTCACCACGCCCACCGGGCCGCTCGTCGAGGCGCAGCTGCGCAACCCCGTGCCCGCGCCCCGGCAGGTGTTCGCCATCGGTCTCAACTACCGCAGCCATGCCGAAGAATCGGGCATGGCCGTGCCCGACGTACCTGCCACGTTCACGAAGTTCCCGGCATCCCTCGCCGGCCCGTTCGACGACGTCGAGATCACCGGTGACACGATCGACTGGGAGGTGGAGCTCGTCGCGGTGATCGGCGCGGCGGCCGACCGGATCGGCGAGGCCGACGCCTGGTCCCATGTCGCCGGAGTGACCGTCGGTCAGGACGTCAGCGACCGCACGCTGCAGTTCGCCGCCGGCGCGCAGTTCTCCCTCGGCAAGTCCCGGCGCGGCTTCGGTCCCATGGGACCATGGGTCGCCACCGACGACGAGCTCGCCGACCCCGACAATCTCGCGCTCGGTTGCGCGGTCGACGGAGAGAAGGTACAGGACGCCCGCACCAACGACCTTATCTTCGGCGTCCCCCGACTCGTTGCCGAACTGTCCACCGTGCTGCCCCTCCTGCCAGGCGACGTGATTTTCACCGGCACCCCCGCGGGCATCGGCGCCACGCGCAACCCACCACGCTTCCTCGCCAAGGGCCAGACGCTCGAAAGCTGGATCGAGTGCATCGGCACGATCCGCAACCGCTGCGTGTGACGATGCGATCCAGACTGATCGGCTGCGGGCTGTCCTGAGGCGAAGGTCGACCGTGCTCCTGCCTCTCGCGCCGGAACCCTTCACCGCACCGACCGACCGCGACATGGTCCCTTCCGAACGTCGCGCGTTCGTTCGGACCCACCGCACGTGCATCTTCGGGTACGGCCGTCGTCACGACGGGCCAGCGATGTCGGTCGTGTACTACGTGCCCACCGACACCGACGAGCTTCTCATCTCCACGATGGCCGGTCGTAGCAAGGTTCGTGCGGTGGCGCGGGATCCGAAGGTCAGCCTGTGCGTCCTCGACGAGCGTTGGCCGTTCACTTACCTGCAGGTCTACGCCGGCGCCGAGGTCGACCGTGACCCCAGCCTGGTCGTCGAGGTCATGATGGCCGTCGGCGGCCGCATGTCGGGCGAGCCACTCGGCGACGACGCACGGCCGATCGTGCAGGCCATGGCCGAGGAAGAGCAACGGGTCGTGCTGCGCTGCAGGCCGTACGCGACCTTCGCGCAGCCACCTCGTCACCTGCACCGCAACGACCAAACGGAACCGCTCACGCACTGGATCTCCGGCACCGTCCCCTGGGACGCTCCCGACCCGGCGTGACCAGGCGAGCTGGCCAGGCGAACCGAACACCCAAGCTGAACAAACGTTCAGGCTCCAGGTCGAACACCAATGGACGTCGCCGTTGTCACCGCCGAAGTGGCTGGCGGTGCCGTCACGTCTCCCGACGTGGCGTACGCCGTCGACCAGCTGCAGAGGACGTGCGCCGAAGACGACGGTCGAGCGCCGGCGCGCACGAGCGCGGCTCTTCGGACCCGACCCCAGCGGAGTCAGCTTCGCCGAGGCAACACTGATCCTCACCGGTGGTCTGACCCTCGGCAATCCGGCCGCGGAACCACTTGAGCGTCACTTCGGGCGTCCTTCCCCGTTCGCGGGCGCCATCGCGGTTGAGTCGCCGGGCTGCTCTAGTTCGCACTCTCGGACCCAGAGACGACGCGGTGATGGATCTCGGTGGTGAGCTCGTGAAAGGCGCGCGTCAGTTCAGTATTCGTATCGAGCTCTTGTTCCGCTGCGTGGAAGTCGTGATCCGCCTTCGCTTGCTGGAAGGCCGACTGACGGTTCTGGCCAATCAACACGAACGTCGACAAGAAGATCGCTTCGAGCGACACGACCAGGGTGAGCGTCGGCGATGGGTTGGACTCGAGGAACAGCATCCATGCCGCGAAGACGATGGCGTGGATGTAGACGAAGTTCATCGAGCCCGCGAACGCCGTGATCTTGTCGGCGATACGCAACTGGAACTCCGTAGCACGTTGAGCCTGGTGGGCGACAACGACAGGACTGTGCTCCTGCGACTGGTCGAGGCGGGTCATGTTCGTCCTCCTTGCCGGCAGCATCACCAGAATGGCGGGCTGCACGAGCGAATACATGGGCCGTTCAGTGACGTGACTCGGGACCTTCGACTCTGCCTGGACCGCTCGTGCACGACCACGCTTGATCGGTAGGGAGAGCACGCCGTGGGACGTGCGAGAGGCGCGTTGGATGCTCGTCGTCGGAGATAGCTCTCGGTGCGCTAACGAACAGGGGGATTGTTCATGAAGGCGCTGTCTGAGCAGTTGACCGAACTTGCCGCTCGGGCGAAAAAGACCGAGGACTTTGTGGCAGCCGCCAAAGAGCGAGATCGAAACCAGCTCGAGGCGGATCGGACCGCGCTGAAGACCGCGATCTCCGAAAGTAAGGCGGAGGCCAAGGAGGATATGGCTGCCGTCCAAGCAGAGACGAAGGTCGCCTGGGGCGAGTTGGGCGCATCGATGGACCAGTGGCTCGCCAAGGTTCGCGCCGCGGCCGATGAGCGGCGGACTGAGCGGAACATCAAACGGGCGCAGCGCGACGCTGAAGTAGCCGAAGACGTGGCGGTCGGCGCCATCGACCTTGCCCTGTTCGCGCTCGACCAGGCTGAATACGCCGTCTCCGACGCGGTCCTTGCCCGTGCGAACGCAGACGAGATGGCTGTGTCCGGCTAGGGCTGAACCTGGCCTGCCCGCATAGCACGGGTGGTGTCGTGCTCGTGGCTCGACCGAAGGTTGGGCCGGAGGAATCGGAGGCTCGACATGTTCCGCACCATCGTCATCGCACTAGACGGATCGGAGTTCGCGGCGCGTGCGGTTCCAATCGGCATGACGCTGGCGCGCAGAGGTGGCGCGAATGTTCGGGCCGTCGCGATTGCAAGAAATGACGCCGAACTGGAATGGACGTACAAGGCAGTCTTCGAGGACACGAATCTCGACGGGCTGGATCGCGCCGGCATCGACTTCCTTATCGATCCCGACCCGGCCAAGATCCTGCTCGCGAAGACGGTGGCTGACGGCAGTGTGCTGTGTCTTGCGACGCACGATCGACCGCAGCCCGTCACCGCTCTGATGCACTCCGTCGGTTCGGAGGTGATCGAACGCGCAACGCACCCGGTCATCGCCGTCGGCTCGGATGCGTCCGTCGAGTCGTTGGCCGATGACGTCGTCGTCGCACTCGACGGCGTGGGCAACGCCGAACCCCTGCTTGCCGTTGCGGCTGCCTGGGCATCCCAACTCCGTACCCGGCTCCGTATTGTCACGGTGTACGAGCCGGTGCTCTCCGACGTGCGGCGACCAGAGCACTACACGCGTCTCCACGGACCACCCGGCGATCCCGATACCTATCTCAGCGCCATGGCGGAGCGCGTCAGCGACGTCGGACTCCAGGGTGTCGAGACGGTCGCGATCGGCGATCCGATCGGGCCGGCACCGGGGCTCGAACAGCACCTCGCCGATCGGCCGGCCCTACTTCTGGTGCTCGGCGGTGGCCGTATGCACCGGCCGCACGTCCACGGTGGCGTCGCGCGTCGCGTCCTCGCGAACGCCACCGTGCCGGTGCTCATCGTCAACCGGAACGAATGACCGAGCGCCGCCACGCACGTCTTCCTTGGATTCGACAAGGCGTGGGTTGCTCGGACGCTTCGCAGGGAGGAGAAACTCATGACTGGTGACGTCGGTGGCGACGGCGACGACCGTGTGGCTCGAAACCGACGCACGGCGCAGGAGGTCTTCGACCGCTTGTTTGCGCCAGATCCGAGCTCGGAGGAGCTTGCGGCACGAAACGCCCGGCGTCTGGCAGAGCAGAGTCAGCGTTTGGATTGGGCGGCGCTGGAACAGATGCGGGCTGCGGTCGCCGACCCTGTCGACTGCGCGCTCGAGACGCTGCGGCCGCTGACGCTCAAACTGGGGGTGGTGCCGGTGCCATCCGACACTTCGGTTTGGGTCGAACTGGGTCGGATCATCGATGGCGCCACGTGTACGCGGGATCCGCGCTGCGACTATTGCGATAAGCGGTCTGAGTGGGGCTACTGGTGACGAGTCGGGAGTGATTGATCGGCGAGGCTTTCGCGACGACCCAGCCCGTCAGAATGTCGACAGTACAGCCGCGCCGGCCGCGGTCAGCGAGTCGACACAAGGACCCAACCCGATCCGTCGCGGTCGCCCACGCGCACACTCGGTCATCGCACGGCTTTCCTGGGCTCCCGCTCTCGCATCGAGAAAGGACAGGATGAGACTGGAGATTCCGAACGCGAGACTTCTTCAACGACAGGCTCCAACGGCGAGAGGACTTCTATCACTTCCACCGATCCCACGGCGGCCTCGATGGACAGACCCCCTGCGAACGACTACGACAACGAACCAGAGCCCGGGCGTAAACGGCCAACGTCAGCAGCACACCTAGTGGCATTCGCGACCACGGAATCGCAGGCAACACATGACCACTGTTGACCGTGCCCGTCAGAGCGATGTCATTCGCCGCCTCATGGGGGAAGCCGACTCGCTCGATCATGCCGTCTACGACGCGATCGCGAACACGCCGACTCCGACGCTCGACGTGCCGACGAGGTGGCTTTCGAAGGCCGCCAACTACTCGGTGCTCTCAATCTGCATTGCGGGCGCGCTCGCGACCCTGGGAGGACACCGGGGCCGGCACGCCGCCGTCCGAGGAGTCACGGCCGTGGGCGCAACCTCGATCGTCGCGAACGTGATCGTGAAGCCCGTATTCGCACGCCGCCGTCCGAGACGGTCGAAAGCCATCTCGTCGCGTGGTACTCGCATGCCGACCTCGGGGTCGTTCCCTTCGGGCCACACCGCGTCGGCTTTCGCCTTCGCGGCCGCGGTGACGGTGGACCTCCCTCGGCTCGCGCTTCCTTTGTACGCGCTCGCAACTGCCGTGGGGTACAGCCGAGTTCACACGGGCGTGCACTACCCGAGTGACGTGATGGCCGGCACGGTACTTGGCTTGACTGTCGGCACGGTGGTCCGCCAGACAACGCAGTTCGTCGGCCCGCTCTCACATCGCTAACCCTTGTCACACCGTCTGTTCAGCGGAAACGACGACTGCGGAGAGGCGAGGCGACACGGGAACCAGCCGGTCGCGGCTGCCATAGGCGGAACATCGCAGCCGGGTCCCCTCATTTCGTGTCGCGGTGCTCGCTTTCCTCCTCGAGGTCAATGTCCGCGCCTTCCCTTGAGCGGCCCTCCTCCATCAGCTCCAGCTCGAAGGACTCGCGTCGGGTCTGGTCGTCCGGGTTGTCTTCGATGGCCTCGTCGGCCAGTTCCTCGATCGGTTCATCGCCAGGCTCGTGTTCAGTGTGATCGTGTTCGCCGTGCTCTGTCATGCTGACCTGCCGTTCATTCGACGAGGCGATCCGCGGGCCGTTTGCCCGACCAGGGCCTCGTCTGGTCACGTCCCGGTATATCGCCCCGGTGGTCGTCCTCCGATCGGCTCGGCTCGGTCGTGACCCGCATCCGCATCGGCGGTGTATACGACCTGCTGCTGTCGACACCGCCGGTGCGCGAATGTGTACTGGCCGAGTTCTTCTGCTGGTGCGGCGCATGTTCCCGCCTCGCGCGG
>DATAES010000123.1:0-13444 GCA_036257895.1 Acidimicrobiales bacterium | reverse complement strand
TCGATCGCCAAGGAGATGGCGACGAGCGACGTGCCCTTCCTCGGCATCTGCATCGGGATGCAACTGCTCTACGACGAGTCGGAGGAGAGTCCCGGCAGTCCCGGTCTGGGTGTGTTGCCCGGTACCGTTCGACGCCTGCCGGACGGGGTGAAGCATCCGCAGATGCAGTGGAACACCGTCGCTCTGCGCAACCGCTCGCCGCTGTTCGCCGAGTTGCCGGACCCCGCATGGTTCTACTTCGTCCACTCGTTCGCGCCGGACGACCTCGCCCACGCCACGGCGACGTGCGACTACGGCGGCACGGTCGTCGCCGCCGTCGAGCGCGACAACGTGGCGGCCATGCAGTTCCACCCGGAGAAGTCAGGCGCCAACGGTCTGCACGTGCTCGGAAACTTCGTGGCGCGGTGCGCCGCGTGACGTCGTTCGATCTCTACCCGTCCATCGATCTGCGCGGCGGGCGCGTCGTGCGATTGCACCAGGGCGACTTCGATCGTGAGACCGTGTACGGCGAGGATCCGATCGCAGTGGCGCGCTCGTTCGAAGCCGCGGGGGCGCGCTGGATCCATGTCGTGGATCTCGACGCCGCGAGGCGCGACGGCTCGAATCGTGAGCTCGTCGTCGCCATCGCCGGCGCCGTGGGTGTGCCGGTGCAGACCGGTGGCGGCGTCCGCGACGGTTCGCTGCTCGACGAAGGTGTGGCGCGGGTCGTGGTCGGGAGTGCTGCCATCGAGGAGCCCCAGGTCGTGCGGTCGATGGCCGAGAAGTGGTCCGGCCGGGTCGCGGTGGGCCTCGATCACTGGGACGGCGAAGTTCGCGTCCGCGGGTGGGAGCAGGGGAGTGGCCGCGAGTTGCTCGACGTAGCAGCGCAGCTCGCCTTCCCTGGCGTGGCCGCCTACGTCGTCACCGACATCTCTCGCGACGCAACGCTGGCGGGCCCGGATCTCGACGGCCTCGGGCGCCTGGTGGCTGCCACATCGGTTCCGGTCATCGCCAGTGGTGGCGTCGGCAGCTTGGACGACCTCGCCGCGCTGCGGTCGCTGGGTGTGGCAGGAGTGATCGCTGGCAAGGCCATCTACGAGGGGCGGTTCAAGGTCGAGGAGGCCGTGCACGCGTGCACTCGGTGAGGATCATCCCGTGTCTCGACGTGGACGAGGGGCGGGTCGTGAAGGGGGTGAACTTTCTCGATCTGCGCGATGCCGGTGATCCGGTCGAGCTCGCGGCGCGCTACGACCGTGAGGGTGCTGACGAGATCGTGTTTCTGGACATCACCGCGTCGTCGGACGCGCGGGACACCATCGTCGACGTCGTCCGCCGAACCGCGGAGGAGGTCTTCATCCCGTTCACGATTGGCGGAGGCATTCGTTCGGTCGATGATGCGCGGCAGTTGCTCCGTGCCGGCGCCGACAAGGTGTCGGTCAACACCTCTGCCATCGCGCGACCGGAGCTGGTCTCCGAGATCGCCGTCGAGTTCGGCACGCAGTGCGCGGTCGTCGCCATCGATGCTCGCCGCACGGCGAACGGCTGGGAGGTGTTCTCCCACGGAGGTCGCACGGCGACAGGGCTCGACGCCGTGTCGTGGGCTGCCGAGGCCGAGTCGCTCGGCGCGGGCGAGATCTTGTTGACCTCGATGGACCGCGACGGCACCCGTGACGGGTTCGATCTCGAGCTGACGCGAGCCGTGGCGCAGGGATGCAACATCCCCGTCATCGCGTCGGGCGGCGTCGGGACCCTCGATCACTTCGTGGAAGGAGTGCTCGAAGGCAAGGCCGACGCGCTGCTCGCCGCGTCGATCTTCCACTTCGGCGAACACACCGTGAGCGAGGCGAAACAAGTCCTCGCCGCGCACGGCATCACAGTGCGACCTGTTTGATCCACTCGACGCAACGCTCGGCCACGACGTCCGCGCGGCCGACGAAGAAGTGGTCGGCTCCGGCGATCATGATGACCTCGGTTGTGTCCCACGTCGCCGTCGCCGCCTCGAGCTGTGCAGGTGGGAAGAACCGGTCGTGCTCGGCGGCAGCAACGAGCTTGGGCCGCGGGTCGTCACCGATCGCCGGCTCGATCGACGTGATCGCCGGAGCCGCGAGGAACCAGCCCGCAACCCGCTCGTCGGTGATCGTGGCGGCGACGCCACCGCCGAACGAATAGCCCACCAGAAAGCGAGGGATGTCGTCTGGGAGTTGGTCCAGCGCCTCGATCGTCTCCTCAGCGGCGCCGTCGATCTTGCTGCCGCTGAAGTCGAAGCGGATCGCGGTCACGCCCGCAGGAGGCAGCGCCCGGTACAGCTCGCTGACCACGTTGTTGAAGCGATCTCCACCCATTTCCGGATGGGGATGCAGCAGCACCGCTGCCGCCCGTGCCATGCCGTTGGCCTCGGCCAGGTCGTGAGGTCGCACCCGTGGACGGTACCGTTGCCACCAATGGCGCAGCCGAAGGCGAGCGACGGCGACAAGCTTCCCATCAAGATGCTGAACGACCGGGTGCTCGTGCAGGCCAATGCCTCCGAGGGTGAGCGACGCACGACCGGCGGCATCCTCATCCCCGCCACCGCACAGATGTCGAAGCGGCTGGCATGGGCCGAGGTGGTCGCCACCGGCTCCAACGTCCGGAACATGGAGCCGGGAGACCAGGTGCTGTTCAACCCCGAAGACCGCTACGAGGTCGAGGTCCGAGGCGAGGACTTCGTGATCCTCCGCGAGCGCGACGTGCATGCAGTGGCGTCAAAACGCCTCGAAGAGGGCTCGACCGGCCTCTACCTTTGAGGAATGTCATCGCCGACCGCCACACCGATCGCCGCGACTGAAGAGCAGTTGGCAGCCGTCCGCTACAACGACGACGGACTCGTACCGGCGATCGTGCAGGAGCAAGGCACGGGCACGGTCCTGACGATGGCGTGGATGAATCAAGCCACGTTGCGGCAGTCGCTCGACGAAGGGCGCACGGTGTTCTGGTCGCGCAGTCGCCAGGAGGTGTGGCGCAAGGGCGACACGTCCGGCGACCGGCAGTACATCCGGTCGGCGCACTACGACTGCGACGGCGACGTGTTGCTGTTCGTCGTCGAACAGGAAGGCAAAGGTGCGTGCCACACCGGCGCGTTCACCTGCTTCTATCGCTCATTCGGTCCAAGTGGTCAGTCCGAGCAGGGCTGACTTCCACGCACTCGCCCGCGACCACACCGTCGTCCCGGTGTGGCGCGAGTTGCTTGCGGATCTGACGACGCCGGTTTCTGCGTTTCTCAGACTCGTGGGCGACGAGCCGGGCTTCTTGTTCGAGTCGGTCGAGCACGAGCGCTGGGGGCGATGGTCGTTCGTGGGTCGCCGCCCAGCCGTAACCATGGTGGCCCGGGGCGGGCGGCTGACCGCCGACGCGCCGCTGCCTCAGCACGTCCCGCTCGACCGAGGCGTGCTCGGCGCCGTCGAGGCGATCCTCGCGACGTACCGATCGCCGTCGCTCCCCGATCTGCCGCCGTTGCACGGCGGTCTCGTCGGCTACCTCGGCTACGACGTGGTGCGCGAGGTCGAACGGCTTCCGGATGTTCCAGCGGACGATCTCGGCAACCCCGACGCGGTGCTGTCGGTCATCGGTGAACTGGCCGCCTACGACCACTACCGCCAGCGCGTCACGCTCGTCGCCAACGCCTTCGTGCCGCCCGGCGCGAGTGCCGCCGAGCTCGATGTCGAGTACGAAGACGCGCTCACTCGACTCGAACAGGTCGCGGACGACGGCGCTCGTCCGATCAGCGAGCCGATGGTCGAACCACCTGACCTCGACGAGCCGTTGCCCGAGGTCCGATCGACGATGGGGTTGCGCCTCTATTGCGACGCGGTTGAAGCGGCGCGTGAGCACATCCTCGCCGGCGACATCTTCCAAGTCGTGCTGGCGCAGCGCTACGACCTCGACCTCGACGCCGAACCGTTCGACGTGTATCGCGTGCTACGGCAGGTCAATCCGAGCCCGTACATGTACTTCATCCGCAACCCCGCTCTCACGATCGTCGGGTCGTCGCCCGAGCCGATGGTGCAGTTGCTCGACGGCCGGGTCATCTCACGTCCGATCGCGGGCACGCGCCGACGCGGCCACACCGATGAAGACGACCGCCGACTGGCCGCCGAGCTCACGGAGCATCCGAAGGAACGAGCCGAACACGTCATGCTCGTCGATCTCGCCCGCAACGACGTCGGCCGGGTCGTCGAGTTCGGGACGGAGACGGTCGACGAGAGGATGACGCTCGAGCGCTACTCGCACGTGATGCACCTCACGTCACAGGTTTCCGGCGCCCTGCGCGACGGGCTGGGGCCGATCGACGTGTTGCGGGCAACCCTTCCGGCCGGCACCGTGTCGGGCGCTCCGAAGGTCCGGGCGATGGAGATCATCGACTCCCTCGAACCCGTGAAGCGCGGACCGTACGCGGGGGTAGTCGGCTACATCGACTTCTCGGGCAACCTCGACACCGCCATCGCCATCCGCACGATGGTCATCCAGCACGACGGGCGGGCGTCCGTCGAGGCCGGCGCCGGCATCGTCGTGGACTCGGTGCCCGAGCACGAAGACCTCGAGTGTCGCAACAAGGCCCAGGCGCTCCTCGCGGCCGTGCCCGCCGCCCGTCGCATGACGGCAGCTCGCCGGGCCGTAGCCTCGCGGGGGTGAGGAAGCCTTTCGCCGCCTGGATCGAGCGGGATGTCGTGCGCGCGAGTGGTGCCGACACGGCGGGGTTCCTGCAAGGCCAGTTGAGTCAGGACGTCGAATCGCTCGGCGCGGGCGCGTCGGCGTGGGCCCTGCTGCTGCAACCGTCCGGCAAGGTCGAGGCCTGGCTCCGCGTCACCCGCGACGCCGACGACGAGTTCGTCCTCGATGTCGACGGCGGCTGGGGTGACACGCTCATACAGCGACTGTCGAGGTTCAAGCTGCGGACGAAGTGTGATCTCGACCGTGTCGACGGCTGGCGGTGCCTCGCAGTGCGCGATGCGAGGCGGGTTGGTCCCGCTGATGCGCGCGTTCGACCGATCGTGTGGCCACAAACGGACGGCTACGACCTGCTCGGCCCCGATGTCGAAGCACCGGACGGCTTGCCCCTCGCGACGGATGACGTGTACGAGCGCCGGCGCATCGAAGCGGGCGTGCCGGCTCTCGGGCACGAGTTGACCGACGCCACCATCCCGGTCGAGGCGGGACAGTGGCTGGTGGACGCGTCGGTCAGCTTCACCAAAGGCTGCTTCACCGGCCAGGAGCTCGTCGCGCGCATCGACTCACGGGGCGGCAATGCGCCTCGCCCCGTCCGCGGTCTGCGGATCGACGGGGCCGCCGCCCGGGGAGACGAGATCGTCCGTGACGGCAAGGCGATCGGGACGGTGACCAGCGCGGCCGCGGACGGAGCCGGCATGACCATCGCCCTCGCGCCGCTCAGCCGGACTGTCGCGGTCGACGCCGAAGTGGAAGTCGGCGCCTGTGCCGGCACCGTCGTGGCACTGCCCATGACATGAGGCTCCGCATGGCGATCCCGGTCGCGGTGCCTCTGATCGCGATCGGCGTGTTCGTCGTCCGGGGTTCGGACACGGGCACCTTCCCGGACATCCACGCACCCCAGACCGGCGGCACGACCACCGTGCCGCCGCCGCCCACTGCACCCGTCGATCTCACCGGCATCTCGATTCCCGGTGTCGCCGGCACGACGACCACTGCGCCGGTCCGTTCCCTCGGCACTGCCCACCTCGCCGGTCTCGTCTCGGGACCCGACGGACCGGTGGCCGGCGCTGTCGTGCGGCTCGAGCACCTCGTCGGCGATGCGGTGACCACGGACGTCGTCGCCGGACCCGACGGTCATTACGACGCGCCGAACATCGCCGGTGGCCGCTACCGGGTTCGCGCCTTTCTCGCGCCGACGTTCGCCCAGGCCGAGCCCGAGGTGTTCTTCCTGAACGACGGTGACCTGCGCGGCCTCGACCTCTCCGTCCGGAGCTACGGGGGTCTCGCCTTGGCGAGCGCGACTGCTCCCGATCCGCCGGTGCGCGACGATCCGGCAACGTTCGTCGTTCGCGTCGCGAACCGCACTGTCGACTCCGGCGGCATCGTCCGCGTGCGACCGGTGCCCGACGCGTCCGTTCAGGTGATCGGCGCAACGGGTTGGTCGGTGAGTGGCCCGGCCGCGGCCGTCACCGATGCGAACGGAGACGTGAGTTTCACGCTCGTGTGCACCACGCCGGGCGCGAATCAGGTGCAGGTCCAGGTGCAGCGCACTGCAGCCGACGCGCCCCAGCCTGCGGCGCTGACGACGCCCACATGCATCGATCGCCCTCCGCCGCCGACTACTCCGGCGGGACCGTCGTCGGCGCCTCCGTCGTCGGGCTCGTCGGCGTCGTCGGGATCGTCGCCGCCTCCGGCGCCGAACTGACCGGCGGCCGCACCGGACCGGCGAACGGGAGGAACACCGACAGGCAGGCACCAGCCGTCGTGTCGTGCTGCCCGGTGGCCGCGCTGGCCTGGACCTGTCCGCGCATCGCGGTGACGAGCTCGCGCACGATGGCCAAGCCGAGCCCGGAGCCGGTCTCGCGGCGGTCCGGTTGCCGGCGAGCCACGTAGAGCCGTTCGAACACATGCGGCTGGTCCTCCGCAGCGATGCCCGGACCGTCGTCGATGACGTCGAGACGGGCCCATGCCTCCGTGACACCGACAGCGACGACGATGCGCGAACGCGCGTACTTCAGCGCGTTCTGCACGAGGTTGCCGGTGACCTGCGCGAGGCGGTCGGAGTCGCCCTCGACCGTGATCGGCTCGTTCGGCGCTCGCAGTTCGAGCGCGATCGACGCATCGTCCGCCTCGGGGCGGAAGCCGTCCACGGTCGCGGCCACGACGTCGGCGAGATCGACGGGCTCGATCGTCATCGAGAACTGGCGGCTCTCGAGCTTGGCGAGATCGAGCAGGTCGTCGACGAGTCGGTCGAGTCGCCTCGCTTCGCTCAGGATCACCGCGCCACCTTCGGACGGATCCGGCAGGGCGCTGTCGGCGATCGCTTCGGCATAGCCCTGGATCGACGTCAAAGGCGTCCGCAGATCGTGCGACACGGAGAGCAGGAACTGGCGCTCGAGGCCCTTCGATCGTTCGAGCGCCTCGGCCATGGCGTTGATCGATTCGGCGAGCGACGTGAGCTCGTCCTTCGAGCCGGGCTTGGCCACGGACAACCGGGTCGACAGGTCGCCGGCAGAGATGCGGGTGGTCGCTTCCTGAGCGTCGCGCAGCGGCCGGGTGAGGCGGCGCCCGAACCGCCACGCCACCAGCGCGCCGATGGCGAGCGTCGCGATCGCGGCGACGAGGAACCAGCCCGTGGCCGGACGCAACGGTGTGTCCGCCTGACGAGTGAGCACGACGACGGCGAGGACGCCGCGGTTGTTCGCCGCCCTCGTACCGACGTTGGCAGGTGCGGCGGCGTACACGAGCGATCCGTGGTTGCCGCTCAGGGTCTCCCCGTTGCGCAGCGCGTCGAGGTCGATGTCGGAAGGCTGCACTCCCTCCGGGTACTCATCGATGGTGCGCCCGGCCGGACCGAAGCGCATGACCTCGATCCCCTCGAGGTTCAGGGTGTTACGGAGATTGGCCAGCAGCCGCAGCGCACCCTGGTTGTTGAGATCGTCGATCGAAGCCGCGAGCTCGGTGACCTGCGATCGCAGTTCGTCCTCCGTGTGCTGGCGGGCGCCGAAGCGGGCGAGGAGAAGCGTGCCCCCGCCGGCGACGAGCAATGTCGCCGCAACAGTGGCGAGGATGACGAGGGTGAGCCGGCGGGTCATTCGAGGCGATAGCCGATGCCCCGCACGGTGGTGAGCGGGAGTGCGTCGCCCATCTTCTTGCGGAGCTGACGGACGTGGACGTCGACCGTGCGCTCGTCGCCGTACCAGTCCGCGCCCCACGCACCGTCGAGCAGCTGCCGGCGAGTGAGCGCGAGACCCTTGTTCTCGGCGAGGTACAGCAGGAGCGCGAACTCGCGTGTCGTGAGCGGAACGACGTTGCCGTCCACCCTGGCTTCGGCCCGCCCCGTGTCGACCTCCACCTCGCCGGTCGTCAACACCTGTCGAGCACCGTTGGCGCGCGCCTGCGCGGCGCCGTCGGCTCTCCGCAGGATCGCCTTGACCCTCGCGACCAGCTCCCGCGGCGAGAACGGCTTGGTGACGTAGTCGTCTGCACCGAGCTCGAGGCCGAGCACGCGGTCGATCTCGCCGTCGCGGGCAGTGAGCATGATGACCGGGACGTTGCTCGTCGATCGCAGACGCCGGCACAGCTCGAGCCCGTCGATCTCGCCGGGCAGGCCGACGTCGAGGATCACGAGGCGGGGGACGCGCTCGGCGACCGTGCGCAGTCCATCGGTGCCATTGTCCGCCCGGTAGACGCGAAAGCCCGACTGGTCGAGGTACAGCGACACGAGGTCTGCGATGTGGACGTCGTCCTCCACGAGGACCACGCTGGGCGCGTCTGCCATCAGCAGTATCGTCGCGCCCCTTGTTGTCGGTCGGTGAGATGCTGGTTAGGACTCGATGAGCGACGAGAGCGGTCGTACCGCGACCCCGCACGACGTACTGGGTGTCTCACCCAGCGCGTCTTCTGATGAGATCCGTCGCGCCTACCTCGCTCTCGCCCGGCGCCACCATCCCGACGCGGGCGGCAGCGGCGAGCAGATGCGCCGCCTCAACGAAGCGTGGTCGGCGCTGTCGACCGCTGCGGCGCCGGCCTCGTCGCCGTCGCACGAGCAACCACATGTCGAAACGACACATCGACAGACGTGCGATCCAGAGGACGAGTACGACGACATCGCCTTTGCGCCCTCGCGCCGATCCCGGCTGCTCGACAGCCTCACGTTGCTGGCGTTGCTTGCGACGGTTGCTTCGGCGGCGCTGTCGTTCCTGTTCGGCATGTTGTTCGAGTCGGGGCCGTTGCTCGGCTTCTGCGTGTTCTCGCTGTTCATGAGCGGCGTCCTCGTCGTCGCCCGCACGTTGCTGGCCATGGGGTTCGACCGAGGCCGCGGCCCTTGACAGGGACCTACCTCGACAAGATCGTCGCCGCGCACCGTGAGGCCGCCCGACGCGACGATCGGTCGCTCGATTCCCTGCTCGAGCATGTACGTGCGATGCCGCGCCCGCAGGGCTTCACCGATGCGCTCCGGGCGGGCTCGTCGGACGAACGAATCGCAGTGATTGCGGAGGTCAAGCGACGGTCGCCGTCCAAAGGCGACATCGACGTCCATCTCGATCCTGCCGCACTGGCCCTCGCTTACGAGCGCGGTGGCGCGTCATGCGTGTCGGTCCTCACCGACGTCGAGTTCTTCGGTGGATCGGCAGACGATCTGGCGGCCGTACGTGCCGCGGTCGCGACGCCGGTATTGCGCAAGGACTTCACCGTCTCGGCGCAGGACGTGTGCGATGCACGACTGATGGGTGCGGACGCCGTGCTGCTGATCGTCGCCGCGCTGGACGACCACGAACTCGAGGCGTTCCATGCGCTGGCCGGAGACCTGGGCCTCGACGCGCTCGTGGAAGTCCACGACGAAACGGAGCTGGGGCGAGCCGCAGCAGTGGGCGCGACCTTGATCGGCGTGAACCAGCGCGATCTCGTGACGTTCGAGGTCGACACCGCCCGGGCCGTCCGGCTCGCGCCGCTGATGCCTGCCGGCGCAGTGTGCGTCGCCGAGTCCGGCATCCGTTCGCCGGAGGATGCGAAGCCCTTGGCGGACGCGGGGTACCACGCCGTTCTCGTCGGTGAGAGCCTCGTCCGGTCGGCGGATCCGGCGGTGGCGGTGGCCGAATTGCGGACGGTCGCCGCAGAGATCGACCAGTAGCCTGCTCGCGTGTTCGTCAAGATCTGCGGCATCACCAGCGAGGAAGATGCCCTCCTCGCGGTGGCCATGGGCGCTGATTCCGTCGGGTTCGTCTTCGCACCATCGCCTCGCCAGGTTGCCGCTGGCGTCGTGCGCGACGTCGTCCGCCGCCTCCCTCCTGAAGTGCTCACGGTGGGGGTGTTCCGCGACGAGTCCGCGCAGCGCGTCGTGGACCTCGTGAACGGAACGGGATTGCGGGCCGCGCAGTTGCACGGCGGCGAGACCGCCGACCAGACGGCATGGGTCCGCAAGCGGGTGCCGTTCGTGATCAAGGCCTTCGCCGCCGGTGATCCGGCGCTCGAACACGCCGACGACTTCGGCGCTGATGCGATCCTCGTCGACTCGCACGCTCCCGGTTCCGGCGAGGTCTTCGACTGGTCGCTGGCGGAGGGCGCGCCGCTGAACCGCCGGGTGATCCTCGCCGGCGGCCTCACCCCGGAGAACGTGGCAGAGGCGATCGGAGCGGTGCGGCCGTGGGGTGTCGACGTGTCGACCGGGGTCGAGTCCAGTGCCGGCCACAAGGACGCACGGAAGGTGCGGGAGTTCGTCATGAATGCCCGCCGCGCCGCGCCGGCCCGCTATCAAGGCGATGAGGAGGCTCGCCCCTTCGACTGGCAGGAGGAGGACCGGTGAGCGAGCGACCGGTGAGCGTGATGGGCGAGCCCTCACCGGAGGGTCGCTTCGGTCGGTTCGGGGGACGGTTCGTGCCCGAGACCTTGGTGCCGGCATGCGCCGAGCTCGAGCGTGCGTTCCGTTCGGCATGGGGCGACCCCGCGTTCCGCGGCGAGCTCGATGCGTTGCTGCGCGACTACGCAGGCCGGCCGTCGCCGCTGACCGAGTGCAAGCGGTTGTCCGGCGAGCTCGGCGTGCGGGTGCTGCTCAAGCGCGAGGACCTCAACCACACGGGCTCGCACAAGATCAACAACGTGCTCGGTCAGGCGTTGCTCGCCCGTCGCATGGGCAAGACCCGGTTGGTTGCCGAAACGGGAGCGGGACAGCACGGTGTCGCGACGGCGACCGCCGCGGCCCTGCTCGGCATGGAGTGTCTCGTCTACATGGGCGAGATCGACATGCGGCGCCAAGCGTTGAACGTCTTTCGCATGCGACTGCTCGGTGCCGAGGTGCGGCCCGCCATCACCGGGAGCCGCACGTTGAAGGACGCCATCAACGAGGCTCTGCGCGACTGGGTCGCGACGGTCGAGTCGACCCACTACCTGATCGGGTCCGTGATGGGTCCACATCCGTATCCGTGGATGGTGCGTGAGCTGCATCGCGTGCTCGGCGACGAAGCCCGCGAGCAGTGCCGCGCCCTTCTCGACGGACGCGACCCTGACGTCGTGACGGCCTGCGTCGGCGGCGGCTCGAATGCGGCGGGGATCTTCAGCGGGTTCGCCGAGCTCCGACACGTCGATCTCGTCGGTGTCGAACCCGCGGGCGGCGCTGCCATCGGCCATGGCGCGCCGGGGGTCGTGCACGGTTCGCTCAGCTACCTGTTGCAGGACGAGTGGGGCCAGGTGCTCGAAGCGTCGTCCGTTTCGGCCGGGCTCGACTATCCGGGTGTCGGGCCCGAGCACGCGCATCTCGCCGACCTCGGTCGAGCGCGCTACGTGTCGGTGACCGACGAGCAGGTGCTCGACGCGTTCATGCTGCTGTCGCGCACCGAAGGGATCATTCCCGCGCTCGAGCCCGCACACGCGCTGGCGTGGGTGGCGCAAGCTCGTGAGGAGCTGGTGAACAAGATCGTGCTCGTCAACTTGAGCGGCCGTGGCGACAAAGACGTGCAAGAAGTGAGCGACATCCTGGGCGGCGAGGTTGGCTGAGCTCGAGAACCGGTTGCGCGCCGCGCGTAACCGAGGGCGCAAGATCCTTGTTCCGTATGTGACCGGTGGTCTGGACGGCGAGTGGACCGACGTCGTGCGCGCCATCGCCGACGCGGGCGCCGATGCCGTCGAAGTGGGTATCCCGTTCTCTGATCCGGTGATGGACGGTCCTGTGATCCAAGAAGCGTCGCAGCGCGCACTCGACCGCGGCGCTACGCCGCAGTCCGTCCTCGACGACGTGCGCGACGTGGACGCGGGCGTCCCGCTGGCGGTGATGACGTACTACAACATCGCCTTTCACATGGGTCACGAGCGGTTCGCGCGTTCGCTCGTGTCGGCAGGTGTCGATGCCGCGATCCTGCCGGACCTCCCGCTCGAAGAAGCCGGACCCTGGTGCACCGCCGCCGACGCCGCGGGTGTCGAGACCGTGATGCTGGCCGCGCCTACCGCGCCGGATGATCGGCTGCCACGCGTGTGCGAGCGATCGCGTGGGTTCGTCTACGGCGTCGGGCTTCTCGGCGTCACCGGCGAGCGCAGCGCGGTGGCCGAGTCAGCGCTCGTGATCGCGAAACGGTTGAAGGCTGTGACGGACAAGCCGGTGCTCGTGGGCGTCGGCGTGTCGACCGCGGACCAGGCACGAGCGTTGTGTGAGCACGCAGATGGCGTGATCGTCGGGTCCGCACTCGTGCGGCGGCTGCTCGACGGCGCCGGACCCCTGGGCGCGGCCGCCTTCGTGGCCGAGTTACGACAAGGACTCGATCGTGGCTGACTGTGACCTCTGTGAGGCGGCACGCATCACACCGTGGTTCTACGAGGACGACCTCTGCTGGATCGCCGAGTGCGAGATCTGTGCGACGCCGATGGTCGTCTGGCGGGAACACGACGCCAACCCGGCGCCGAACGTGAGGTCCGAACTGCACGCGCGACTGGCCGCGGTTGTCGAGGAGTACTTCTCGTTCGATCACTACGTCGACGACAACATGCGCAACATCCCGGACCACTACCACGCGCACGCGCGGCCCGTCGGCGGCTTCTTCGGCCACGCCTTCCCCGTCAAGAAGCCACCGCCCTCGCCGCCGCTGTAGCGACGTTTGGTCGTCATGTCATCCTCCCGATGACGGATCGACCCAACGTTCATGGGATGGCCTCAGATGCGCCGCCGGCCTGACGCGGCGAGCAGGTCGCCCCAAGGATCGTCCGTGCACGGGAGCTCGCTCCAGAGCTTCCACATCGGCCACTCACGCGTGTGCTCGCGCAGGCGCCCGCAGAGATCCGCCGGCGGCTCGAACGGAACGCCGAGACCGGCGCACACGTCGTGGGCGTGGAGGATGAGCTCCAGCCCCGCGCGCGGCACGAAGTCGGCTGGCGGACGTGTCTCCGGTTCGGGTCGGAGCCAGATGATCGCCCGCACCTCGGGCTCGGCAACTGTCACGACCGCGGCGAGGATGTTCGTTGCCGTTCGCAGCCCTTCGACCAACTGACCCGGTGTCGGTTCGTCTCCGAACGTGAGCTCACCCGCGGGGTAGTGGTCGACGTATCTCGACGCGAGGAACATCGCCGGTGCGATCACGGTGTCGACCGCATGCGCAGCCGTCCTCGTGCAGCTCCACTCGAGCGTCCCCGCCGCGACCGACCAGTCGCGGTCCGAGCCCTTCAACCACGTCGTCGCCACCAGCTCCGTGAGCGACTCCATGTCGGCAAGCGAGAACACCGCGCCGGTCATGGCGCCATCGTTGCACCGCGACCGACTTCGACGCCCGGGCGTCTG
>DATAES010000122.1:0-2519 GCA_036257895.1 Acidimicrobiales bacterium | reverse complement strand
GACTTCTTCCTCCACTACGAGGAATGGATCTCCAACGACTTCACGCTCTCGGACGGCGGCAGCACGATCGAGCTGGAGAGCAACGACATCTCCGACTGGAAGATCACCTTCGTCGACACGGGCCTCCACGCCAACATCGGCCAGCGGCTCATGGCTGTGCGCAAGCACGTCGAGGACGAGGAAATGTTCCTCGCCAACTATGCGGACGGTTTGACGGACCTGCATCTACCCGACATGGTCGACACCTTCCGGGCGAGCGACAAGGTGGCGTCATTCATGGCCGTGCCACCGTCGCAGAGCTTCCACCTGGTCGACCTCGAAGACGACGGCGAGGTCGCATCGATTCGCAGTGTCACCGAGTCGGACCTGCTGATCAACGGCGGCTACTTCGCGCTTCGTCATGAGATCTTCGACTACATGTACCCGGGCGACGAGCTCGTGCTCGAACCGTTCGCGCGTTTGATGAAGGAGCGCAAGCTCCTCGGATACCGCTACGACCGCTTCTGGGTCATGGACACCTTCAAGGAGCAGCAGCAGCTTTCGGATCTCGCGGAATCCGGTTGTGCGCCGTGGGAGGTCTGGAAGGCCAACGGGAACGGCGTCAGGCTCTGATGCTCCGGCTGACCCCTTCACCCGCGAACGGACGCGCCCTCGAGCTGCTCTGCCTCGGCGCGCACAGCGACGACCTCGAGATCGGCTGCAGCGGCACGATCATGCGCTGGATCCGAGAGCTCTGTGTCGAGCGGATCACCTGGGTCGTGCTCTCGGGTGACGACAAACGGGCCTGCGAGGCCCAGCACAGCGCGCAAGCCATCCTCGGCCGGCATCCGGGGTTCCGGATGGTGACCCAGTCGTTCCGCGACGGCTACTTCCCGTACACCGCGGTCGCCATCAAGGACTTCTTCGAATCGCTCAAGCACGAAGTCAGTCCCGACATCGTCCTCACCCACTACCGCGAGGACCGGCACCAAGACCACCGGCTCGTCTCCGAACTGACCTACAACACCTTCCGGGACCACCTCGTCCTCGAGTACGAGGTGATGAAGCGTGATGGCGATCTCGGGCAACCGAACACGTATGTGGCGCTCGACGAGACGACGGTCGACCGCAAGGTCGAGCACCTCATCTCGCATTTCGGTTCCCAACGGGACCGGTCCTGGTTCAGCGAGGACGCCTTTCGTGGGTTGATGCGTCTGCGTGGGATCGAAGCGGGCTCGCCGAGCGGTCATGCCGAGGCGTTCTACTGCCGCACGGCGGTGCTGTGATCACCGTGCCGTCACTCGATGTCCTGCTCCTCGACGGGCAGTACCGACAGGCGCTCGCCTGCATGCGCGTCTACGCGCAGCAGGGCTTGTCGGTCGGCGTCGTCGCGTGCGAGTCGGAAGCGCACCTCGTTCCCAGCTCGCGCTCGCGTTGGTGCTCGATGTCGGCAACCGTGCCGGACTTCGATCGGGACCCGTCGGCGTACGTCGATGCCGTGTTGTCGTTGGCCGCCCGGACGGGCGCGGCGATGGTCCTTCCGGCACATGACGGGTCCATCGAAGTGGTTCGCCGCCGGCGGGAAGAGTTCGCCGCCACCTGCGCGCTCCCCCTCGCGTCGGACGCGGCGCTCGACATCGCGCTGAGCAAGGAACGCACCCTCGCGTTGGCGAGCGAGCTCGGCATCGAAGTCCCCGAGAGTGTCGGTGTCTTCGAGCCGGCGGAGGCAATCGAGGCGGTGAACAAGACCGGGTTGCCGGCAGTGCTGAAGCCGTTGAACCCGTGGGTGGTCGACGCCCACGGTCGCGGCACCCGCCTCGTCAGCGAACTGATCACGACCGCGGAGGACGCCAGCCGCCGCCTGGAAGCGATGCTCGAAGCCGGGGCTTCGGCCGCGCTGCTCCAACCGTGGCTGCCGGGACGCCGGGAAGCCGTGAGTCTGTTCCGCGCCGACGGTCGGATCTGGGCCCGGTTCGCCCAGGTCTCCCACAGGGAATGGCCCGTACTCGGCGGCGCGACCGTGTTCTGCGAGAGCATCCCGCTTGCGCCCGACATCACCGAGGCGTCGGAGCGACTGGTCGAAGCCATGGATCTCGACGGCTGCTCGATGGTCGAGTTCCGGCGCGACCGCGAAGGCCGTCCGGTGCTCATGGAGGTGAACGCCCGCATGGGGTCGAGCGTCGGCCTGGCCGTCCGAGCCGGTGTGGACCTCCCCAGCCTGCTGTACGCGTGGGCGCGCGGCGATCGACTCCGGTCGACCTCGGGCTACCGGATCGGTGAACGCATGCGCTGGCTGGTCGGCGACATGTGGTACCTGAACACCGCGTTCGCGCGGCAGCCGGGCCCCGATGTCCCGACCCCGACACGCGCCGTCACCACCGTCCTGCGCGACTTCGCCGTCCGACCCAGCCGCTTCGACCGCAGCTCGGTCACCGATCCGTTGCCGATGCTGGCCGAGCTCAACCACGCCGTTCGTTTCCATGCGCTCCCGAAAGTTCGTCGGGCGCTGACCAAGTGAGGAAAGAGTGATACAGAACGTC
>DATAES010000121.1:0-4460 GCA_036257895.1 Acidimicrobiales bacterium | reverse complement strand
GTGGTGGTCGTGTCGTGGCCGGCCACGATCAGTTGAAACAGCGTCGAGAGCAACTCTTGCTGAGTGAGCCGCGCGTCGCCGTCGCGAGCCTCGAGCAAACCGGTGACGAGGTCGTCGCCGGGAACCCGCTGCTTGGCATCGACGAGCGCGCCCAGCATCGCCACGACCGCGTCCGACGCCACTTTCGCTCTGGCGTACTCGTCGGGTGTCGATGTGGGGGTGAGGAGTGTCGTGAGCTCTCGCCCCAGTTCGGCGCGATCGGGTTCGGGTACGCCGAGGAGCTCGCAAATGACGGTGAACGGCAGTGGGAAAGCGAACGACGCCACCAGATCGACAGGACCGTCCGGAGCTTGCGCCGCGATCTCGTCGAGCAACTGGTCGATGATGACCTGCACTCGCGGCCGCAACGCCTCGATGCGGCGGATGGTGAACGCAGTGGCGACGAGGCGACGCAGGCGGGTGTGATCGGGTGGATCGACGTTGAGCATGTGTCGCGAGAATGCGGGCCCGGGAAGGCCCTCTGCCACCACGTCGCTACTGGCGGCCAGCGCGGCCTGCATGTCCTTCGAGAGCCTCGGGTCGTTCAGCGCCTCTCGCGCCTCGTCGTAACCGACTATCAGCCACGCCGCGTGACCGTCAGCCAGCGTCACCGCATGCACCGGACCACGCGCTCGGACTTCCGCGAACACCCCGAACGGATCGTCCCTGTCATAGGCACCCCACGCTGCGAGCGCCTGGTCCGTCGAGGTCACAGCGCCATTCTTTGTCGAAGCATGCGGGTTGTCCACCGACCCGAGCTCGTACCGAGGCGAATATGTGGGCTGCCCGCACTCGTCGACGTACGCGCGACCAGGTCGTCGTATCGTGTCTCGGCGTGGAGCTCCTCGAGCGGGCGCAGATTCAGTGCTGCCCTGGCGACGCGATGGAGACGTCGGGCGCGGTGCGACGATGACCGAGTCGGTCGTTCCCGGCCAAGCTGAGGATGGTTGGCGGAGCGTCGACGACGGGTGGGGCCGAGAGGCGGTCGAATTCGCGACGCTCAGCGAACCGGCCAACTGCCGGGAGTACGTCGCGATCCACCAGCGCCTTGGCGTGGGCGATGGCGACCGGCTGCTCGATGTCGCCTGCGGGGCGGGCCTGGCCATCGAACTGGCGGGTCTTCGCGGCGCCAGCTGTGCGGGGATTGATGCGTCGGTGCGGCTCGTCGCGGTTGCCCGGGATCGCAGTCCGGACGCCGACCTCCGGGTGGGCGACATGCACGCCTTGCCGTGGGCTGACGAGACGTTCGACGTCGTCACGAGCTTTCGCGGCATCTGGGGCACGACTCCCGAAGTGTTGGCCGAGGTGCACCGCGTTCTGGTCCCCGGCGGCCGCTTCGGGCTGACGGTGTGGGGTCATATCAAGGTCTCATTGGGGGCGTGGGCGTTGGCGCCCTTGGCGCTGGCCGCGGCGCCAAAGGTCCAGAACCAAGCAGCCATGGTGGCGCTGGGCCGGCCTGGCGTCGGCGAGGCGCTCCTCGAGGGTGGCGGCTTCACCGATGTCGAGCGCATCGACGTCCCCTTCGTGTGGGAGTTCGCGGACCCCGAGACCTACGCGCGCACGCTCGTATCCCTCGGTCCGGCCTTCGAGGCGATCGAGGAGGTGGGCGAAGCGTCGTTCGTTCGGGCAGCCGTGGATCTGGCTCGGGAGCGGGTGCGGGAAGGACTTCCGCTGCGAGCGCCGATCGCAGTGGTGGGCTACATCGCCCGCAAGCCGGCCACGCGGCCCGCCGTCAGCCGCAAGAGTGCCGCGGTCGTCGGAGCCGAGCGGTCTGCGGCCGGCTTCCTCGCTGCTCCGACGTCAACGCCGGAGCAGCAACGCCTGTACGACGACGATGAAGCGGGCCTTGGCTACGTGATGAACCTGTCGCGGCTTTGGGCCCACCTGCCGGCGGCGCTGGATGGTCTGTCCGATCTCCTCGGGCAAGTGGTCAGCGCGGCGTCGATCACGTTCCGGCAACGGTGTGTGCTGGTGACAGCCGCCGCGTCGACCTTGGGCGACTCGTACTGTTCGTTGGCGTGGGGCAAGAAGCTCGCCGACGTCGCGAGCCCCGAGGTGGCCCTGGGCGTCATTCGCGGCGACGACGAGGACCTCGATGCGGTCGAGAAGGCTCTGGCCAAGTGGGCTCGACGAGTCGTTGGCGACCCGAACGCGATCGGTGCAGAGGATGTCGAGGCCTTGCGCGAGGCCGGCTTCGACGACGCGCAGATCTTCGCCATCACCAGCTTTGTGGCGCTGCGTGTCGCGTTTTCCACCGTGAATGACGCGTTGGGGGTGCGCCCGGACCACCAGCTGGCCAGCTCGATGCCTGAGTCGGTGCGTTCCGCGGTCACGTTCGGCCGTGCGGTGGGGACAGGCGACGAGTAAACGGCTGGCGCTGGGCAGGTGTGACCGACGCACCCTTCCAAGGCCCGTCCTCGGGGAGTAGTTTCCCCCGGGAGATACATCGAGTTGACCCGGCGCGGGCCTCAGTGACTTGGATCGATCTTGTCCCTCCAGGGCGGATGCGGGATCGCTGCGGAGATCCACGAGCGGGAACGGAGCAAGGGAGCTGACCAGATGACTGCTACCGATACACCAGTCAACAATGGCGTCAACGTCGAAGCGCTCCTCGGCGCCCGCGAGGCGCTGACCGATGCGCCGGAGGCGGCCAAGTTCAATTGGCGAGCGACCTGTGAGTGGCAGAACGGCACCTACAGCAACTCGACCGTCGAAGGCTTCTTCGGCCTCGGCGACGAGCAGAAACACCGCACCCGCTACTCGTTCGACGTCGACCACCCTGAGGTTTTTGCCTCGGAGGACAATGGTGCGACCCCGGTCGAATATGTGCTGGTGGGCCTCGTCGGCTGCTTGACCGCGGGCGTGGCAGCGGTCGCGCAACACCGCGAGATCCAGCTCAACAAGGTTTCGGCGACGATCGAAGGGGCGATGGATGTGCGCGGCATCCTCGGTATGGACAGCGACGTCCGTAACGGCTTCAGCGACATCAAGGTGACCTACGACATCGATGCCGATGCGTCGCCCGACGAGATCAAGGCACTCGTCGCGCAGTCGCAGAAGCGGTCGGCCGTCTACGACATCGTCACGAACCCCACGAACGTCAGCGTCGAGGTTCGCTGACCGACCGCTGCATCGCGGGGCGGGCTGGGGTCGGGACTCAATGCGTACCACCACTGTCGTCATAGGAGCGGGGCATAGCGGGCTCGCGATGAGCCGGTGCCTCTCTGACCGCGCGCTCGACCATGTGGTGCTCGAGCGGAGTGAAGTTGCCAACTCATGGTTGACCGAGCGGTGGGATTCGCTCCGGCTGCTTACGCCGAACTGGCAGTGCCGCCTTCCCGGTTATGACTACGACGGCGATGATCCCGACGGGTTCATGACGATGCCCGAGGTAGTCGACTTCATCACCGACTACGCCAAGGCGATCGAGGCACCCGTGCAGTCCAACACGACGGTGACATCGGTGCGCCGTGCTGATGACGGTAGCTACCGTGTCATCACCGATCAGGGCGAGTGGCAATGCGAGACGGTCGTGCTTGCTACGGGAGCCTTCAACCTGCCGCGCGTGCCCGTCTTCGCGGAGGCTGTGCCTTCGTCGGTCGCGACGCTGACGCCCATGGAGTACCGCAACACGGAGCAGCTGGGCGAAGGCGGTGTGTTGGTCATCGGCGCATCAGCGACCGGTGTGCAGATCGCTGACGAGATCAGGCACTCCGGCCGTGAGGTCACGTTGGCCGTGGGCGAGCATGTGCGGGGGCCGCGCGTCTACCGAGGCCGCGACATCCACTGGTGGATGGAGGCGGCCGGTGTGCTGGACGAGCGTTATGACGAGGTCGACGACATCGTGCGAGCGCGCCGCGTGCCGTCCATGCAACTCGCCGGTTCGCCCGAACGGGCGACCTTCGACCTCAATGCGCTCACCGCGAGCGGCGTGAAGCTGGTCGGTCGACTCGCCGGCATCAACGAGGGCCGTGCACAGTTCTCCGGGTCGTTGCGCAACAAGTGCGAGCTCGCGGATCTCAAGCTCGGCCGGCTGCTCGACACCATCGACGAGTGGGCGACCGCCAACGGCTTGGACGACTCGGTGCCCCCGCCTCACCGGTTCGCGCCGACGGCCGTGGAAGCCTCACCGCCGCTCGGCCTGGACCTCACGCGGGGTGGGATCGAGACCATCATCTGGGCGACGGGCTTCCGCCCGAACTACTCCTGGCTCGACGTCGAGGTCCTCGATCCGAAGGGAATGGTCCGGCACGACGGCGGCGTCGTCGAATCGCCTGGGATGTACCTGATCGGCTGCCCGTTCCTTCGCCGCCGCAAATCGAGCTTCATCGACGGTGCCCGCGCCGATGCCCTGGAGCTCATCGTGGAGCTGGCCGCCTATCTCGACCGACGAGCCTCGTCGGCGAAGGTTTGAAGGATCG
>DATAES010000120.1:0-9278 GCA_036257895.1 Acidimicrobiales bacterium | reverse complement strand
CCATGTTGCGACGCCCGGGCGTTTGACTACCCACGCGGTAGCGACACGCCCGGGCGTTGCCAGACATGGGACCATCGCCGCATGATTGCTGCGTTCTCCATCACGCCGCTCGGCATCGGGGACTCGGTTGGTGCGTCCGTGTCCGAGGCGGTCCGGATCGTCCGCGACAGTGGGTTGTCGAACGAGACGAATGCCATGTTCACCAACGTCGAGGGTGAGTGGGACGAGGTGATGGCGGTCATCAAGGCCTGTGTCGACAAGGTCGCGGAGACCGCACCTCGTGTCAGCCTGGTCATCAAGGTCGACCATCGTCCGGGAGCGGTCGACGCGTTGCACCACAAGGTGGAGGCGATCGAGTCCCATCTGCAGCAGGGCTGACTGTTGCCCGAAGGCCACACGCTCCATCGCCTCGCCAGGGATCAACGACGCGACTTCAAAGGGCACAAGGTCACGGTGTCGTCGCCGCAGGGGCGGTTCGCCGAGAGCGCCCGCTTGCTCGACCAACACGGGGTCGAACGGGTCGACGCGCACGGCAAGCATCTCTTCACCCGTTTCGACTCGAGTGACGTGCTGCACGTCCACTTGGGCTTGATCGGCAAGTTCCGACGGCAATCGTCGCCGCCCGCCCCACCGGTCGGCCTCGTGCGCGTCCGACTCGAGGGTCCGACGGCGACGTGGGACCTGAGTGGGCCGACCGTGTGCCGCGTCATCAATCCAGCAGAAATGGAGCGAGTCATCTCGACCCTCGGTCCCGACCCGCTGCGACGAGGCGCCGATCGCGACCGATTCGTCGAAGCCGTGCAACGCTCTCCCAAACCGATCGGCGCGCTGCTGCTCGATCAATCCGTGCTCGCCGGCATCGGCAACGTGTTTCGAGCCGAGGTCCTGTTCGTCCACGGGATCCATCCGTCCACGCCCGGAGTGAGCCTCGATCGCACGAGGATCGAAGCGATCTGGGACACGCTCGCCCGCTGGCTGCGCGACGGCATGCGTCGCAACCGCATCGTGACCAACACACCGGCGGAGCCGCTGCACGTGTACCACCACGACGTCTGCGGGGTATGCGGCACGCCCCTGATAGCGCTCGAAGTCGGCGGTCGCAGGATCGACGTCTGCCCGATGTGCCAACCTGCGCCACCGTGAGCATCCACGATCTGACCACGCCCGCACTGCTGGTCGACAGCGAGGCGTTCGAGCACAACATCCAGACGATGGGCGAGGCCTGGCCCGGGACCAAGCTGCGCCCACACGTCAAGGCGTGGAAGTCCACCGCGCTGGCGCGTCGGCTGCACGCCGACGGCCACACCGGGTTCTGCTGCGCCACGCCGCGCGAGATGGAGGGAATGGCGGTGGCGGGCCTCGGTGACGATCTCCTGCTCGCCAACCAAACTCTCCGCGCCGGAAGCGCGCGCCTGGGTCAACTCGTGCGCGCCGACGCCGCACGCGTGACCGTTGCGGTCGACTCAGAGGAGACGATCGACGCCGCTGCGAGCGGCGGCATACGTGAGGTACTGATCGACGTGATGGTCGGTATGCCGCGCTGCGGATGCAACCCGGACGACGCGGGGCGTCTCGCCGACTTGGCGCGCGCCAAGGGCCTCGAGGTGCGCGGCGTCATGGGCTACGAGGGCCACCTCATGATGGAGCCGGAGGAGACGAAGCCGGCGAAGGTCGAAGCCGCCATGGAGGAGTTGCTCGCGGCACACAAAGACGTCGGCGGCGACGTCGTCTCGGGCGGCGGTACCGGCACGTGGGCCACCAACCACTGGGTGACCGAACTTCAAGCCGGGTCGTTCGCGCTCATGGACACCGACTACGGCAAGTCGGGCCATCCGTTCCGTCAGGCGTTGTACGTGTGGTCGACGGTGATCTCCGTCAACCCGAAGGGGTGGGCAGTGGCCGATGCCGGTCTCAAGGCCCTGGCCATGGACCATGGCAACCCGACGGTCGACGGGGCTGACCTGTGGTTCGTCTCCGACGAGCACACCACGTTCTCCCCTTCAGGCGGCGGGCCGCTCCCGAAGGTGGGTGAGCGGGTGCGCATCACGCCGGCGCACATCGATCCGACGATCGCGAAGCATCAGCGCATGCATGTGATCGACGGCGACGAGGTGGTGGACGAGTGGGCGGTCGACCTCCGTCATTGGTGAGCGCCCAAGCGCGCGGCGAGCGCCCGGAAGGCGCGTCCCCGATGACTGATCGCATGCTTCTCGTCGGCTGACATCTCGGCGAACGTCCTTCCGTCACCTTCGAACGGCACGAACACGGGGTCATAGCCGAACCCGTGGTCACCGCGCGGGGCGAGCGCGATCGCTCCGGCGACGGCACCGTCGGCCATGACTTCACGGCCGTCTGGGAACATCGCCAACGCGACCGTTCGGAACCGCGCTATCCGCTCCTCGGGCTCGGGGAGGTCGCTCAGCGCGTCGAGCAGCTTCATCACGTTGTCGACGTAGGTCGCGTCCTCGCCCGCGAAGCGCGCGCTGCGAACCCCTGGCGCGCCGCCGAGCGACTCCACCTCGAGGCCGGTGTCGTCTGCGACTGCCGCCATTCCCGTCGCATCACAGAGAGCGCGTGCCTTCCGGCGGGCATTGTCTTCGAGCGTCTCGGCGTCCTCTTCCACGTCGGGGACGTCTTCGGGACGGGGTAGCAGCTCGATGTCCGAGGCCTCGAGGATGGCCCGGATCTCCGCAACCTTGTCTGGGTTGGCGGAGGCGCAGACCAGCTGCATCAGCGACTCGGTGACCGCGGCGCCGGCGGGTCGGATGTCATCTCGTGCTGCAGAGCCACGATCTCTTCGATTCCTGTGACACCGAGATCGAGCAGTGACCCGAGCTCGTCGCGCGTGAACGGGAGTCCTTCGGCGGTGCCCTGCACCTCGACGAACCGCCCCGACCCCGTCATCACGACGTTCATGTCGACCTCGGCGGCAACGTCCTCCGAGTACGCGAGGTCGAGCATGGGCAGCCCGCCGACGATGCCGACACTGATCGCGGCGCACGGCTCGCGCAGCGGTTGCTCACCGATCTCACGTGACTGGACGAGCCGGGCGAGCGCGTCGTGTAACGCGAGGTAGCCGCCGCAGATCGACGCCGTGCGCGTTCCGCCGTCGGCTTGCAACACGTCGCAGTCGACGATGACCTGGCGCTCGCCGAGCACGACCATGTCGCACACCGCGCGCAGCGACCGGCCGATCAACCGCTGGATCTCCTGGGTACGGCCCGACGGACGGCCTTCTTTGACCTCGCGTCGCACCCGCTCGGGTGATGAGCCGGGAAGCATCGAGTACTCCGCCGTGACCCAGCCCTTGCCGCGACCGCGCATCCAGCGCGGAACGTCGTCGTCGATCGACGCCGTGCACAGCACCCGCGTGCGTCCGAACGACACGAGTACGGACCCCGCAGCCGCCTCGGTGAAGTCGCGCTCGAACGTGATCGGTCGCAGCTCGTCGGGCTGCCGGCCGTCGATTCTCATGTGTGGATCCTCACAGCTCGATCTTCAGGTGGGGGATGGCCACGTCGACGTCCTCACCGAACGCTTCGGCGGCCTGACGGCGGGCGCGGTCCGGGTCGAGGCCGGGGGCGAGATGGGTGATCACGAGCCGGCCCGCACCCGCGTCACGAGCGGTCTGCCCTGCCTCTCGTGCGGTCAGGTGCGTGAACGTGCCCGCTTCTTCCTCCGGCAGGGTGGCCTCGCACAGTGCCACGTCGATGCCGTCTCCGAGCGACGACATCGGCCATTCGCTGCCCGTGTCGGCGGAATATACGAGCGTGCTCCCGCCTTCGACGTCGTCGATGCGCAGGGCGAGTGTCTCGACGGGGTGATCCGTCTCCGCGCAAGTGAAGCGCAGGCCGCCGATCTCGAACGATGAGCCGTCGGTGACGGTCTGCCAGTCGAACGTCGGGCTCACCTTGACGCCGCGGGCGGCCTCGAGGCGTTCGCGCGTCTCCGCCGTCCCGAACACCGGCACGCCACTGCGATCCACGTAGTGCTCGAAGGCAACGTGCGCGACCGTCAGCTCGACCCAGTGGTCAGCGTGCGCGTGGCTGGTGACCACGCCGGTGAGAATCCCGAGCGAGATGTGCTCTTGCAAGTTGGCCAACGTGCCCGGACCGCAGTCGACCCAGACGTGCGTGCCGTCCGCTGACACCAAATAGCCGCTACACGACTGCCCCGGTCCTGCGTAGGAGCCGGATGAGCCCAGAACGGTGACCGTCAGCCCCATCGCACCGGCTCCGCGTGTGCGAGCTCGGGACCGAACAACCGCCCACCGAGCGTCGAGAACCAGGCGGTGTCGCCCGACGAGAAGAACCGATGCTGCATCCCGTGATCGGCGGGCGCGGCGCCTGCCTTCGGCGCCTCCAGTTCGGTGCCGCTCAACATGCGCCGGACCTCGAACGCCGTTTCATCCGCCGACGACACGAGCACCACTTCGCGCCCCATCACGTCGCTGATCGTACGAGCGAGGTACGGGTAATGCGTGCAGCCGAACAACAAGGTGTCGACCTTGGCATCCCGAACCGGCGCGAGCAACCGTTCGGCGAGGACGTAAACCTGGTCACTCGACGTGTCGCCCCGCTCGACGAACTCCACGAATCCCGGGCACGCCGCGCAGGTGAGTTCGACGTCTGCGCGCTCGATCTCCACCTCGCGCTGGTAGGCACCCGACGCGATCGTGCCCACTGTCCCGATGACGCCGACACGGCCGGTGCGCGTCGCCGAGATCAGTGCACGCACACCTGGCTCGATGACATCGACGACGGGAACCGGAAGTTCGGCGTGCAACTCCGACAGAGCCGCCGCCGACGCGGTGTTGCACGCGACGACGATCAACTTCACGTCGTGTTCGTCGAGCAGGTAGTCGCTGATCTCGTGCGCGAAGCCACGAACCTCGTCGAGGTCACGCGGCCCGTAGGGGTAGCGGCCGGTGTCGCCGACGTACACGAGCCGCTCGTCGGGCAACAGGTCGATGACGGCCCTCGCGACGGTCAGGCCACCGAACCCGGAGTCGAACATCCCGATGGGGCGTGCGTCGGCCACAGCCCAGCGAGGCTATGGGATCAGGACGTCCGGCTCGGACCCGGGCGTCGGTTCGAAGTCACGGTCGTTGCCGGGTACCTCGCCGAAGGCGATCGTTCGCACGTCCACGATCTTCTCGGTCGACGGGTCATATCGCATGCGGAACGAGTGCGACGGATTGGTCGGCTCGACCCACAGCTCCCAGCCGCCCTGCCACCACGCCATGTCGACGCGCCACCCGGACGCCTGCCGCGTCGAGTCCAGGAAGTCCGAGAGCCGGTGATCGGCCGTGAACGCCGCCAATGCTCGTGCTCTGCTCGGGCGGCGCGCTGGCGCGTCAACGACGCGGATGGGAAGCGTGACGGTGAGCCCGGGTGCGAACGTGGCCGACAGCTCCGCGGTCTCGTTCGACATCTCGTCGTCATCGGATCGGAGGTCGACTACCGCGCGCTCGCGCAGGTCGCCTCCGGGTGCGACTTGGTGCGCAACCGGCGTCGACTCGCACTTCAGCTCGCGACGACCGCCGAAGCGGACGTCGTCGAGATCGGTCTGCGGCGTAGGGTCGGCGGCGTCGAGCGTTGACGCGAGGGACCCGAGACCGCCGTCCCAGTCCGACTGCGTAGGCGTCGCGATGTCGATGCCGCCGGTGAACGGGATCCCGCAGCCGTCGCTGCTCCACCGCGCGGGCGTGGCACGGCCGTTGTGCAGGGCGATGTCGACGCGCACACGGTCGCCGGCGACCACCTCCGGACGCTCGACGGAGATCGTCAACGTGAGCCCGTCGGCCGTCGCGGTGGCCGACAGAGGATCGCCGACGATGTTGACGACGCTGCGGTCGCCGGGCCCGCGCCCGCCGCGCAGCACGCCGACCGCGACGACGGCCATCACCGAGGCGACCAGCAGCGCACCCAGTTCGATCGTCCCAGCCCGGCGCCGCGGGTCCTCCACTGACGCCATTCTCCACCGTGCGGATAGGTTCCGCCCATGACTCTGGAGTACTGGCACAACCCTCGATGCTCGAAGAGCCGCGCCGGCAAGGAGCTACTCGACGAAGCGGGCGCGTCCTACAAGGAGCGGCGGTACCTCGACGAACCGCCCACCGCCGACGAGCTCGATCGAGTGCTGACCGCGCTCGGCAAGGAGCCCTGGGAGATCGCCCGCACCGGCGAGGACGTCGCCAAGGAGCTCGGCCTGTCCTCGCTCCCTCACGACCGCGCCAAGTGGATCGACATCATGGTGGCGAACCCGATCCTCATCGAACGCCCGATCCTCGTGACCGACGACGGTCGCGCCGCCGTCGGGCGCCAAACCGAGGCCCTCGAACCCCTGCTGTGACTCTCCGGGTGCAACGTTTGGGCGTTGCGTCATCGTGTCGATGACGGGAAGACCCAACGACGCCCCCTCTGATCAGAAGTAGATCGTGCCCTTGGCGCGGGCTTCGACGGCGTCGAGGTCATCGGTCCACGCGCCGGTGGACAGGTACTTCCAGCCACCATCGGCCACGATGAACACGATCACGCCTTCGTCGATCTCGCTCGCGCATCGTGCGGCCGCGCACGCGACAGCTCCCGACGAGATGCCCGCGAACACGCCGACGTCGGCCAGCCGTCGGGTCCACACGATCGAGTCGCGGGGACGCACGATCGACCGCATGTTGAGCAGGTCCCAGCCGCCGCCGTCCTCGAACACCGGAGGGACGAAACCCTCGTCGAAGTTCTTGAGACCATCCACCATCTCACCGGCCGGCGGCTCGATGGCCCAGATCTGGATGTCCGGGTTCCGCTCGCGCAAGAACGTGCCGCAGCCGATGATCGTCCCCGCGGTACCGAGCCCGCAGATGAAGTGCGTGATCTCCGGACAGTCGCGCCAGATCTCGGGACCGGTGCCCTCGTAGTGCGCTTTCGGGTTGGCGGGGTTGCCGTACTGGAACGGGAACCACCAATCCGGATGCTCCGCCGCCATCGCCTGTGCCCGGCGCATCGCACCGTTCGAGCCCTCTGCCGCCGGGGACGGAAGGATCTCAGCACCCCACACCTCGAGCAGCTGCCGGCGCTCGACCGACACGTTCTCCGGCAGGACGACCTTCAGGTGGTAGCCACGGACGCGGCAGATCATCGCCAAGGCGATGCCGGTGTTCCCGGACGACGACTCGAGCACGACCTGTCCGGATCCGGGCTGCAAGGCGCCGTCCTTTTCGGCTTCGTCGACCATCCATTTGGCGGCGCGGTCCTTGACCGACCCACCCGGGTTCTGGCTCTCGAGCTTGGCGAAGATCCGCGTCCGTGGATTCGAACTCAGCGCGGAGACGTCGACGAGCGGCGTGTTGCCGATGAGGTCGAGCACGGAGTCGTAGGCAGGCATCGAAATCCCGAGTAGGTCAGTCGGGAATGGTACTGGGAGGACGCCGCTCGACCACCACCGGCTCCTCCGTGATGGCGCCGTCCACGATCCGGTATGAGCGCAACATCGGCTCTGCGTCGCGCAGCGACACGATGGCGTAGTGCCAGCCGGGATCAGGCGCTTGCGCAACGTCGGTCGGCGACGGATACGCGTCGGTGTGCGTGTGGCTGTGCACCACCCCGACGAGCTCGAGCCCGTGTGCTTCGGCGTCGCGATCCGCCCTGAGATGGTCACGAGGGTCGAGCTCGTAGAGCTTGGACGACTCGGCTGCGTTGCGGCAGGCATAGAAGCGCTCGACTCGCTCGCCCACGCCGGCCAACAACCCGCACGCCTCGAGCGGATATCCGTCCAGCGCGTGACCGACCAGCGCGAGATACGCGTGCTCAGGGAGTCGCAGCATCGGCATGGGACAGTACCCATCCCGTGATGGCGCCGAACGCGACGTGGTCGGCCCATTGCCATCGTTGCGGCAGCGCCGCGAGAGCCGGCACCCTTCTTCCGCCGAGGACGACCAGGTCGATGGTCGCGATGCCGAGGCCGGCGACGGCGCCCCATACGACGGTGTTGCGCTCGGGCAGCACGAGTCCGAGCACGGTGCCCCATACGGCCGACACGCCGACGTGCACGATCGCTCCGGCGATCAGGCTCCCGCTGCGCGCATCGTGGCGGCCTGGCAGCAGCGATCCGGCTGCTCGGGCGGCCTCGAGTGGCGGACGGCCATTGAGCATCGCGTGGGCCGTCGAGGGTGCGCCGCTCAGTACCGAGGCCACTGCCGTGGCCGCTGCGATCTCGTGGAGATGCCGGCGCATCGGTCCTATCGTGGCTCGGCCATGCCGCCGCCCGGAACCAAGACGATCGCGACCAACCGCCGAGCGCGGCGCGACTACGAGGTCATCGAGACCATCGAGTGCGGCCTTGCGCTGAAGGGGTCCGAGGTGAAATCCCTGCGCGACGCCCACGTGCAGTTCGCTGACGCCAACGGCTGGATCCGCGACGGCGAACTATGGCTCGTCGGGCTGCACATCGCTCCGTACAGTCACGCTTCGGGTGTGTTCGGGCACGAACCCGACCGCGATCGAAAGCTGCTCGTCCACCGGGACGAGATCCAACGGCTGCGGGCGCGGGTGGACCAAGAGCGGCTCGCGTTGATCCCGCTCTCCCTCTACTTCAAGAACGGGCGAGCGAAGGTCGAGATGGCGCTCGGCAAGGGCCGTCGCCAGTACGACAAGCGCCAGCTCATGGCCAAGCGTGACGCCGAACTCGAGGCACGCCGGGCGATGGCAGAAGGGGCCCGAGGCCGCCGCCGGGAGTGACCGGTAGAGTGGTGGTCCACACAAGGGGCTGATCGGTTTCGACGTCGAGATCGGGAGTCGCTCGTGCGACCGGAGTTGCTCAGACTCCTAAAACGGGGCAACAAACTGAAGCGCCGACGGCGACTTCGCTCTCGCCGCCTGATCCGTCAGGTGATCGAGAGTCATCGCGACCCGTGAGGGCACGCGGGGCCGATCCACTGCAGCCCGGCAACAGAAGCAGAGGGTGACGGCAGGAAAGACTGCTGACGGCGGGAAAGACCGCTGGCACCGGGGAAAGACCCGGCGGTGAGCGAGAGCTCCACCGACCCGGCGGTGCGGCAGCCGTAAGGCCGCAAACTCGGGAATGGTCGTAGCACGGTCGATTGCCGCTCGGCGGACGAGGGTTCGATTCCCTCCAGCTCCACTTTGTGATGTCGCGAGACATTGGAAACACCTTGAACCCTTATCTGGGCTGGCGGGGTTTGGGTCCGGGTGGGCGGCCGAGGGGCTGGTAGTCGTTGGCGGGGTCGATGGTGAGTTTGCGGATGAGCTCGCCGGTGGCTTCGT
>DATAES010000119.1:0-1789 GCA_036257895.1 Acidimicrobiales bacterium | reverse complement strand
GACGTTGCTGCGAACACCATCGCGTACGGATCCGATGGAGGCACCCACTCCTCGAACCGGGTCTGGACGACATCGACGTCGAACGCCTGCAGGTTTCGCCTCGCGGCGGCGGCAAGCCTTGCACCAGGCTCGAGACAGGTGATGCGAAATCCCCGGCGGGCGAGAGGGAGCGTCGCCTTTCCCGTGGCGGACCCCACCTCGAGCAGGTGGGCGCCTGGGGTCAGATCCGTCCCGGCGACAAGCTCGTCGTAGAGCTCGTCTGGATACTCCGGTCGCGCCCGGTGGTACAGCTCCGCCGCACGGTCGAACGTTGCGGCGAGACGCTCGCGGTCGGCGTCCGCAGCCACCGACCCATTCTGCCCGCGCAACGCGCGACGGGCTCGAACGTAGCGATGCCGGGTCCATGTGATCCTCGTCGTGTCGGGGCGCGACGCGATCTCGCCGGAATCAGCGTCGGCCAGCTCAGTCTCGAGCTCCGTCAGCCGGTTGCACCAATGCCGTTGCCATCTGTTCGTGTGCTTCGGGCCGTTCGGCCCTGTTCGCATGCCGTGGCGGGCGCGGAACATGGCTCATGGCGTGGGATCGCGACGCCGACGGGCGAGCGCTCTTGCTGGCTGACGGCGCGCGCATGGTGTACCAGCAAGCACAGCAGCCCGACGAACGGTCGTTCCGAACAGCGGCTGGATCGAGGAGGGGCCAATGAACGAACAGCAGGTCGACGAGATGGTCGATGAACTGGAGCGGGCGTTGATGGTCGAGGACCCGCAGTTCGTCCGCCGCATGCTCCGCGTACAACGCGACGAGACGGTCAACTTCGTCGTCGTCTTCGTCTTGCTCACGGTCGGAGCGGTGCTCCTCACCGTAGGGATGGCCACCGTCCTCGTGATTCCGTGGCTGGCGGGTATCGCGTCGTTGGTCGCCGCCGTGCTCGTCGACGACCACCACAAGCGCACGCTGCGCGAATCATCACGATGACGTAGCTGTTCACGTCGGTTCCACGGCTCTGCGCTACCCAACACGCCGGACCGATTGATCGCACATTGTTCGGCGGACCATGTCGCGATGAGTCGCGATGGCGGGAGAACCTATGACTTTCGCCTCTAGCCGATCATCGACGGCGGGAGGATCATCAGGTCGTAGGACCAGTTGGTGGCCGCCCTCGACTGGCACGAAACCACGAGGAGGATGCGATGGCAGGCACGACACCGTCACGGAGGCTGACAGTCGAGTCTGCGACTCGGACGCCGGGGCGCACGACAACGCCTCGAAGTCGAGTCCGGGTCCGGGTGAGTGACATCATGACTCGTACCGTCATCACCGCGCACGCCGACACGCCGCTGCCCGAGCTGATCGACAAGATGCTCCAGTACGGCGTCAGCGGCATTCCGGTCGTCGACTCCGAGTCGCGGCTCGTCGGTATCGTCACCGAAGCCGACCTGATCAGCAAGCCGGCGTACGGGGGCCGCCGTCGCCGGCCGCTGGCCGTGATCAGTGACTTGGTACGCGGACGTGAACAACGATGGCTGTCCAAGGCGAAGGGGATCACCGCAGGGCAGATCATGAGCACTTCGTTGGCGACCGCTGCATCGAGCGACACCGTCCAGGTGGCCGCGCGGTTGATGATCGAGGCTGGCGTCAAGCGCCTGCCGGTTGTCGACGCGGAACGCCTCGTCGGCATCATCTCGCGCGCCGACGTGCTACGCGCGATGCACCGCAGCGACGAGCAGCTGCAGGCTGAGATCACCGGCGCCCTTCGCGACCCGGTGCGTGCCCCGGAGAACGCCCTCGT
>DATAES010000118.1:0-26065 GCA_036257895.1 Acidimicrobiales bacterium | reverse complement strand
CTCGCGAGATGTCCGATCCGGTGATCGTCGCCGACGTGTGCTCGCTCACGCTCCGTTCCTCGGAGCAGCCGGCCTACGACCAGCCGTTCGAGCTTCAGGACCTCTACATGGACGCGCGTACGGGAGCTTCGATGGCCCCTTTGATCTCGACGTCATCGAGTCGCCGGACCGCTGACGTGCATCGCCAGAGTCCCCGGTCGTGACGCGGGTCCTGTTCGACGCGGTCGAGCGTCAACAGCTGTGCGATCTCTTCGCCGAACTCGGCCCCGACGCGCCGACCCTGCTCGAGCCGTGGTCTACTCGAGACCTTGCGGCTCACCTCGTGCTGCGTGAGCATGACTACCTCGCAGCACCTGGCCTCGTTGTGCCCGGGCCGTGGCATCGATTTGCCGCGAGGCGCACAGCGGAGCTGGCCGAGCGCGACTTCGCGTCGCTCGTCGACCTAGTCAGGTCGGGGCCGCCGCCTGGCTTCTTCCGCATCGGCTGGGTCCGAAGAGTTCCCAACCTGAACGAGTTCTACGTGCACCACGAGGATGTGCGCCGAGCGAACGGCCGGGGGCCGCGGACCAACGGGCAGGATGTCGATGCAGCCCTCTGGCGCAACGTCGGTCGCGCACCATGGTTGCTAACCCGGCGCCTACGCGGCTTCGGACTCGAGCTCGAGTGGGCCGGGACAGACGAGCGAGTGCGAGCCAGGCGAGGCGAGCCGGCGGCTCGACTCGTCGGACTGCCTGGCGAACTGCTGCTGTATCTCTTCGGGCGGCAAGCCGTCGCCCAGGTCGAGGTCGCAGGCGAGCCCGCCGCCGTTGCCGCCGTTCGCCAAACGTCGTTCGGCATGTGAGCGATCGAGGGCCATGACGATGACGTCAGAACAGTCCTGTCAGGATCGAAAGGTCGGCGCTTACAACGCGCTCGCGGCCTCTTAGGCTCGCGGGCGTGTACGGCGTCGCGCTCAGTGTCCAGGCCTGCCTTCGTGCCGGCACGCGCGTGCATGTGGCGTGGGTCGTCGAGTCGCAGGGCTTCAGCGCGCGCGACCGTACCGATGCGCTGGCGATCACACCCGGCGGCGGACGAGTCGGGACGCTGTTGTCGGGGTCGGTCGACGGCCAGCTGGCAGATCTGGCCAGCCGGGGCAGCGGGCACGGACGCGTCGTCGACGTCGACGTGAGCGACGTCGACGCACTCGTAGCCGGCCTGTCGTGCGGCGGCCAGGCGCGCTGCCTCTTGGTCCCAGCAAACACGCTGCCGTCGGACCTGTGGGAGTTGCTCCTCGCGCGCCAGCCGGTGTGCCTGGTGACGGGGCTCGACGGTGACGAGGTGGTGGACACGTCCCTGTTCACCACGGACACGATCGCCGGCGCGGGCGAGGACGTCGCGCGATTGTTCGGTCGCGGAGCAAGTGATGCCACCGTCGCCGACGACAGCGTCGTCACGGCGTTGTGGCCGGTCTCCAAGCTGGTAATCGTCGGTGCTGGTGCCATCGCCGATGCGCTCGCGCAGGCCGCCTCGCTGCTCGGATGGCAGGCGCAGACCATCAACGATGTCGACACCGCGACCGGCGTGATCGCCGGACTCGCGGTCCTGGACAAGCTCGTCGTGATCAGCCACGACCACGAGTTCGCGGGCCGAGCGCTGGCAGCCGCGCTGTCGAGCGAGGTCGGCTACATCGGCGCGCTCGGATCGCGGCGGACACAGCAGGGTCGCGCCGACTGGTTGGCGTACCGGGGGATCACCGATCTCGAGCGCATCCACGGACCAGCCGGCCTGGACATCGGAGCGAACACGCCGGCCGAGATCGCCGTCTCCATCGTGGCCGAGGCAATGGCCGTGAAGTCGGGTGCATCCGCCGCGTCCTTGCGGGCGCAGACGGGCTCCATCCACTGACCGCACCATCTGCGTGTGTCCGTAGACTGTTGCGGATGACCCACCAGTCCGACGATGCACGCGATGTGCTCAGAGCGGTCTGGGCTGCGCAGGGCGAGAGCAGCGCAGACCTCGATGACGATTGCAGCCCGACGAGGTCGTGCAAGAACATGCAGAACGTGAGCTTCGACGGGCTCGCGGAGCCAGGCAGCGACCTGAGCGGCGCATGGCGCGAGCGGCTGGCGCGCGAGGGGAAGTTGAGCACGACGGGCGGCAGCGTGCGCGACCTGATCTTCGGTCCCGCAGAGTCGCGCTGACCATCACGAGCGCGCCTGACGGATCCACGAGTCCACGGTGAGCGAAGGTCGGAACGATCGTCCTGCGAACGCTGCGGCGCTGAGCGACCAGCTGCGGGAGGGCGGCTATCTCGCCGATCGTGGTTTGGCCACCGCCTTGTTCGTGTCGCTGTCCCTCGGCCGTCCGATCCTGCTCGAGGGCGAGGTCGGGGTGGGCAAGACCGAGGTGGCCAAGGTTCTCGCGTCGGTGTTCAACCGGCGGCTGATCCGGTTGCAGTGCTACGAGGGCATCGATACGAACCAGGCCCTGTACGAGTGGGACTACGCCCGCCAGATGCTGCAGATCCGGGCACTGTCCGAGCGGCAGCTTGCGGACGACGATGCAGTCGACAAGCTCTTCGGTCCGAAGTTCCTACTGGAACGCCCGTTGCTCGAAGCGGTGCGCGCCGGCGACCAAGCCGTCCTGCTGATCGACGAAATCGACCGTGCCGACGACGAGTTCGAGGCGTTCCTGCTCGAGTTGCTGTCGGACTTCCAGATCACCATCCCCGAGATCGGGACGATCGAAGCAACGACGCGTCCGATGGTCGTTCTCACCTCCAACCGCACCCGCGAGCTGCACGATGCGCTCAAGCGGCGTTGCCTCTACCACTGGGTCGGCTACCCGACGCCCGAGCGCGAAGTCGAGATCGTCCTGGTGCGCTCCCCGGGGGTGTCCGAGACGCTGGCACACAAGGTCGTGGCCGCGGTGAACCGGTTGCGCGAGCTCGACTTGATCAAACCGCCGGGCGTGGCCGAGACGCTGGATTGGGTCGCCACCCTGGATGTGTTGGGCGCGTCGGACCTCGACGCGAGCACCGCCGACGACACGCTCGGCGCCGTGGTGAAGGAACGGGACGACCTCGACGTGGTCCGCGACAACTTGGAGGAGATCGTCTCCGGTGCCTGAAGGGGTGCCTTTCGTCGGACTCCTCGTCGACTTCGGCAACGAGCTCCGCGCCGCCGGGCTCGCGGTGGGCTCAGGCGATGTCGCATCCTTCTGCGCGGCGGCAGCATCGCTCGATCCGAGCGACCTGGTGGACCTCTACTGGGCCGGCCAGACGACGATGGTCACTCGGCGCGAGCAGATCCCCGTGTACGACCGGGTGTTCCGGCGCTTCTTCCTGGAGGAGAACGAAGAGGATCCAGAACCCTTGAAGTGGGCGCTTCGAGCGACGGCGCAGAGCCAATCGGTGTTGCACGTGCCGGCAACCGAACCTGGTCAGGACGGCGACGACGAAGAAGCCAGGCTCGGACTCATGGCTTCTGACGTGGAGGTGCTTCGAAACAAATCGTTCGCGGTGTGCACGCCAGACGAGCTGGCCGCCTTGCGTCGCATCATGCGCCGCATCCGGTTGACACCACCGCGGCGTCGAGCCCGACGGACAGTGCGGACACCCACGGGCACGCGGCCGGACATGCGCCGTACCGTGCGCGAGACCATGCGGACGCACGGCGAGCCGGCCGAGCTCTACTGGCGCCGGCGTCGTCTGCGGACGCGGCCCCTCATCCTCATCCTCGACGTCTCGGGTTCCATGGCTGACTACTCGCGCAGCCTGCTGCAGTTCGCGTATTCGACGCGACGAGCGGCTGCGCGCGTCGAGGTCTTCTGTTTCGGCACGCGGCTCACCCGCATCACGAAAGTGCTCGAGCGGCGCCGCGCCGACGACGCCATGGACCAGGCGGCGACGGCGGTCTTCGACTGGGAGGGCGGAACCCGCATCGGTGACTCGCTCGAGACTTTCATGCGCACGTGGGGTCGCAGCAGTGTGTGTCGAGGCGGGATCGTCGTGATCTGCTCCGACGGCCTCGACCGTGGTGACCCTGCGGTGTTGGCGGCCGCGATGGAGCGACTGTCGCGGTTGAGCCATCGCGTCGTCTGGTTGAACCCGCACAAGGGACATGACCCGAACTTCCGTCCCAGCACACTCGGCATGATGGTTGCCGCCCCGTATGTCGACGTGCTGCTGTCGGGACACGACCTGCGTAGTCTCGAAGAGTTCGCCGCGCTGCTTCCCGAGTTGAGCTCGTGAGGTGGAGCGTGACCCTGGTGGCAGAGGGCGACCGCGTGCTCACCCGCGAAGAAATCGTGGAACTGGCCGACGCAGTCGCGGAGCGCAACGGGATCGCCTCCGGCATCGGTACGACGAGCTACGGCGCGCAACTGGTCGTCGACGCCGCCGACAGCGATGAGGCGGTCGAGCGCGCGTCCGCCGTGTTCGTGCGAGCTGCGACACGAGCAGGGCTGCCGCCATGGCCGATCAGCCGAACCGAGACGATCAGCGAGCGCGACGATTTGGACGGCGCGTGATCCGGCTGGGTTCGTTGGCCGGCTACCCGTTCGAGGGCCCGCGTGCGCTTGCGGGTTGGACGCCTCCTGCGCGAGCCGCGGTGTACGCCATCGTCTACAAGCCCGACCCTGAAACCAAACCCGAGCGCTACGCGGTCACCTACGTCGATCACGCGGACGACCTTTCGTGCGAGCGATTTCCGTTCAATCATCCGCGTGCCGCGTGTTGGGTGCGTCGAGCCGGCAGCCGGTTCAAGGTCTACATCTGCACCTACGAGGTGCCCGGTGGGCTGCGCTCGCATCGCGAGCAGATCACACGCGAGCTGACCGCGATCTATCGACCGAGTTGCAACGCCGAGCAGTACGACGCCGCGTGGAAGGACGAGTGGATCGGGGAGTACAAGACGCCCACGACCGGCCCACTCACCACCGGTCGGGACCCCTCGCCGGGAACCTGAGCTAGGAGCCTGCTGAGCAATCGGCGTGCGGATCGCCGAGCCACGGTTCGGCGGTCGCAAGGACGCACGACCGAAGGAAGTGCCTTGCGCACTTTCGAGGGAAGAGGACGCAGCGAGCGTCGGAGCTGGCCGGCCAGACGTGCGGCAGCATTGCTCAGCAGTCTCCTAGGCAGTGTCGCTCTCGGCGACGTCGCCGCTCGGCCGATAGCCGACGGCATCGTGGAAGCGCGACCGGCGGCGCCCAGCGGCTGGTTTCGCTACTCGTGGCTCGTCGGACGCTGAAGCCGGTTCGAAGGTGGCGCCGGCAACGATGCCTTCCGCCATCCCGTAGAGGAGAGGCAACGCGCCGGCCACGACGCCGCCGGTGTGGTTGATGTGCTCGACACCGGGCTCGATCACCTCGGCGTTGCGCACGATCGTCTGCACGATCTCCGAGCATTCCTCGAGGTTGGTGGCGACCCTCGTGAGCTGTCCCCCGACGACGAACAGGTAGAACGCGAGGCCCGCGATCAACAGCGCGATGTCGACCACGGACAGGAAGATCAACAAGTTCATGAGCGGACCTTGCCGAGCACGCGACCGAGGAACAGGTGATGTTCCAAGCCCTCGGCGAGAACCAGGTCCACACCGGCTGCGGTCTCGGCGATCAGCGCCGTGTCAGCCGTGTTCGCCGCCGCTTGCTGCAGCGTGTCGCGGATGGCGACGACACGGCGGTCGATTGTCCGGACGAGCAGGACGAGGATGGTCAGCAAGGCGGCAACCGCCAGGACGACAACGAACCCGCCGATGACCGCACCCCACCACAACCCCCGCTGCGTCGACGTCAGTGCGAGGACCACGTTTACCCTCCCAACCGATGACGGCCGCGTTCGAGGCCGGCGATGATCACCCCGGCGGCTTCGTTCGTCGTGCGCAACTCGGCGAGCGCCGCGGTGTTGTGGACCGACTCGGTCAAGCTGTCGTTGATCGCCTCTGCCTGGTGCCCGATCGCACGGGCGAGGAGCAGGATCGGCACCACGAGGGCGACGACCACCACGACGACGACGATGCCGATGGTGTAGCCGATCGCCCAACTGGTGGTGGAGTCGCTGGTGGCCGCGAGTACGTGCATGGCGTCGACGGCTCCCTCAGATCGATTCGCAGAAGTCGCGAACGGGCTTGAGGTTGGCGTTCACCGACGGCAAGACCTCGGGCACGGCGCTGGTCTTCTCGGCGACGACCGCGACACCACCGACGAGCGCGCCGAGCGTTCTGTGGATGGCGACGAGGTGGCCGATCACCCGCACCAGACCGAGCGCGGCGGCGGCGATGATCAAGACCGCGATGACGATGGTGACCCAGGCGACAGCGGGCATGACAGTTCCTCTCTGCCTACTCGGACGGGAGCAACTTGGCGACCGAGCCGGCGTACCGGACGGCGCCGACGGAGACCTCGCGGATGGTGTCGTCCGTCGTGGCCAGCAACGCCGGAGTGGTGTCCAGCTCACCGATGAGCGCCACGCCCCCGGCGAGGACCTCGTCGGCGGCCCCTCGGATCCGTTCGAGCGCGGCGAGGACACGATTGAGCAGGGCGACGAGCACGGGTACGACGACCAACAACAGCACGACGTTGCCGATCCACCACAACACCATGACGGCTCCTCCTCAGCTCGGCTTGGGCCGGTACGGCAAGAAGAAACGACGGAACACACGACCCAGCGCCATCCACGCGGCGCGCAAGCCGATGGTGAAGCCGCTCGCGGGCGCCGCGCTCGCCACCTGATCCGGCGACTCGCCACGATCCAGCGCGCCGATGCGGTTCTGCATGTTGCTGGCGAAGTCGCGCATCAACACCGTGGTGACGTCGCCGATCATGCCGCGGCCGTACTGGGCGGCAGCTCCGGAGAGTTGCAGGTCCTGCGCGACTTCGATCTTGGTGCCGCCGGCCACGGTCGCCAGCTGCGCGGTCAGCACCATCGCCGCTTGGCCACGGCCCTTCTCGTCGGCGCCCGCGGCATCGACGACGATGCGCTTGGCGGTGTCGTCGCGCTCGCGGATCTCGGCGGTGCCCGCGAACTGCAGCTTGACGGGTCCCATGCGGACCGCGACCTTGCCGCGGTACTTGTCGTCACCCAGGTCTTCGGTCAGCTCTGCACCGGGAAGGCAGGCCGCGACCTGCGGGATGTTGTCGAAGAACTGCCACACCTTGTCGACGGGTTCGACCACCTCGAAGTCGTTCTTGATCAGCATCCCGCCTCCTTGGGCAGGTAGGCGGACGGGTCGTGCTCGAAGGAACTTCGGCAGCCGGCGCTGCAGAAGTAGTAGGTCACGCCGTCGCGGTCGAACGGCCGACCGTTCGAGTCAGCGGTGACTGTCATCCCGCAGACTGGATCGATCGCCTCGGGAGTGTGAGCGGTTGTGCGGACACCGCTGCCGAGCGCGCCTGATGCCCGCAGCTCGACCAGCTCGGCGAGGATGGCGACTGCGATCTCGCGGTGCGACGTGTGTCCGAGGTCGAGCCCGGCCGGAACGCGCACCCGCTCGAGCAGACGCTGGGGTACTCCTCGATCGGCGAGATACCCGAGCACGGCATCACCACGCCGGTGCGACGCGACCAGTCCGATGTACGTCGGGGACGCGGCAACCGCGTGTTCGATTGCTTCCTCGTCGCCGTGCCCCTGCGTCGCCACCACGACCACGGCGCCCGCATCGACACCAGCGGCAGCGAAGTCTGAGCTGTCGATCACGTCGGCCTGCCAGCCCAGCACGCCGGCCAGTTCGCTGAGCGTGTGCGCCATGGGGGATCGTCCGACGATCACGAGGCGGGGACTGGCCAGGACCGGCTCGACGTACACCTCCATCGCGCCTTCGCTCTGGCAGGCGATCGGGATGACCGTCATTCCTTCCGGCACGGCGCCGAACTGCTCCGGCGTCCCGAGCAACAGCAACCGCGGCTCGCCGTCGGTGATCGCGCGTTGCGCCTCTCGTATCACCGTCGGTTCCGCGCATGCTCCGCCGATCCAGCCGGAGATCCTTCCGGACGCCGTGATGATGGCGCGTGAGCCCCGTTGTCCCGACGACGGTCCCTGCCGCCACACGACTGTTGCGAGCGCGAAGCTCTCACCACGGCGGGCAAGTTCGGCCGCGTGTTCCACGACCTCCCAACCGTCGGGTTGCCCCTTCACGAATCGTCCGACCTGACGGGGGGCGCGCCGGATACGTCGTGGCGTTCGGTGAGCGCTTCGTACACGCGGTCGGGTAGCAACGGCATGTCGATGTTGCGTACGCCGGTGTCCTTGATCGCATCCATCACGGCGTTGACGAACGCGGCCGGGCCGCCGACCGTGGCGCACTCACCCACACCCTTGGCACCGATCGGATGGTGCGGACACGGGGTCACGACCTCGTGCAGCTCGAAACCGGGGGTCTCCCACGCGGTCGGCAGCAGGTAGTCCATGTAGTTGGATCCGATGCAGTTGCCATCGGCATCGAAGGTGATGAACTGCATGCTCGACATCGCATAGGCCTCGGTCAGCCCGCCCATGATCTGGCCTTCGACGATCATCGGGTTGATGCGCACACCACAGTCGTCGACCGCGACCATGTTCAGCACGTCCCACACCCCCGTATCCGGGTCGACTTCAACGGTGGCGATGTAGCACGCAAACGGCCAAGTGAGGTTCGGTGGGTCGTAATAGGCGTTGTTCTCGAGACCTGGCTCCATGCCGTCGGGCATGTTGCTGTACGCCGCCATCGCGCATTCCTGGATCGTGACGCCGCGATCCGGCGCGCTGCGCACGTAGAAGCGACCGAGCTGCCACTCGATGTCTTCCTCGGACACTTCGAGCAGGTGAGCCGCAAGCTTGCGGGCCTTGGCCCGGATCTTGCGCGACACCATCGCCACCGCGGCCCCGGCCACGGGCGTGCTGCGAGACGCGTACGTTCCCATGCCGAAGGGAGCGGTATCGGTGTCGCCCTCCTCGACGGTCACGTCTTCGGCGGGAATGCCCAACTCATGGGCGACGATCTGCGCCCACGTAGTCTCGTGCCCTTGACCTTGTGACTTGGCTCCGGTGCGCAGCAGCGCCTTGCCGGTCATGTGCACCCGCAACTCGGCCGAGTCGAACATCTTGATGCCGAGGATGTCGTACTCGCGGCTGTTGCCGGCGCCGAGCGGCTCGGTCATGGTCGAGATGCCGATACCGAGCAGGCGACCCTGCTTCTTGGCCTTCTCCTTCTGTTTCAGGAAGTCTTGATAGCCGACCGCTTCCAACCCGACCGCCAGGCACTTGCCGTACTGGCCGGAGTCGGTGAGGAACCCGAACGGCGTGCGATGGGGGAAGTCGTCGTCGCGCACGAAATTGACGCGGCGGAACTCGGCCTGATCCAACCCGAGATCGTCGGCCGCGGCCTGGATCATTCGCTCCTGGAAGAACATCGCCTCGGTGACCCGGAACGAGCACCGGTAGGCGACGCCGCCTGGCGCCTTGTTGGTGTACATGCCGCGCGCGGTCAGGTGTGCGGCGGGAATGTCGTAGCAAGCGAAGGCCGAATGGATCAGCCCGATCTTGAACTTGCTCGGTTGCGCGTCGGAGAAGAAGGCCCCGTGATCGGAGTCGGTGTGCATCCTGACGCCGAGGATCTTGCCGTCCTTGCGCAGCGCCATCTCGCCCCGCAGATAGATGTCACGAGCGAAGCCGGTGGAGATCAGGTTGCCGGTCTTGTCCTCGATCCACTTGACCGGTCGTTCGAGCAGGATCGACGCCAAGATCGATGCCACGTACCCGGGGTACACGGGGACCTTGTTGCCGAAGCCGCCTCCGAGGTCCGGCGACACGATGCGGATCATCTGCTCGGGTAGCTCGGCCACCAGCGCCACGGCGGCGCGGATGATGTGCGGCGCCTGCGTCGTCATGTACACGGTGAGCTTCGACGTCGCGCGATTGAAGTCCGCGATCGATCCGCAGCACTCGAGCGGCGAGGGGTGCGAGCGTGGGTAATGCAACTCGAGCTTGGAAACCACGTCGGCCTGCTCGAAGGCCCGGTCGGTTCCCGCCTTGTCGCCGACCTCCCAGTCGTACACGACGTTGTCGTGCTGGTTCTCCTTGTCGTCGCGGATCAGCGGCGCGCCCTCGGCCATCGCCTGCATGGGGTTGACGATGACGGGCAGCGGTTCGTAGTCGACAACGATCGCTTCGCAGGCGTCCTTGGCGATGTACGGGTCGTCGGCGATCACGCACGCGACTTCCTGACCCTGGAAGCGAACCTTGTCCGTCGCCAGGACAGCTTGCGTGTCGTACGACAGAGTCGGCATCCACGCGAGGTTGCGGCTGGCCATCATGTCGCCCGTCAGGACGAGCCGAACACCGGGGATGTCCCACGCGGCGCTGGCGTCGATCGACTTGATCCGTGCATGCGCGACGGGGCTCCGGAGGATCTCCATGTGCAACATGCCGGGCAAGACGATGTCGTCGACGTAGTTGCCCTTGCCGCGGATGAACCGGTTGTCCTCGACCCGCTTGCGGCTCGACCCCAGCCCGCCGATCTTGATCTCGTCGAGCGCTTGACTCACGTCGCGTCTCCTGCCTCGGCTCGCATCCTGTCCGCCGCCCACAGCACCGACTTCACGATGTTCTGGTACCCGGTGCACCGGCAGAGGTTGCCGGACAACGCCCAGCGAATCTCGTCCTCGGTCGGGTCGGGGTTCTCGTCGAGGAGCGCCTTGGCCGTCAGCATCATCCCGGGTGTGCAGAAGCCGCACTGCAAGCCGTGCGCGTCCTTGAAACCCTCTTGAATCGGATGCAACTCGCTCGCCGACGCCAACCCTTCGACGGTGGTGACGTCGTGCCCGTCAGCTTGGACGGCCAGCATCGTGCAGCTCTTCACCGGTCTGCCGTCGAACAACACGGTGCACGCCCCGCAGTTGGTCGTGTCACATCCCGTGTGCGTTCCCGTCAGCCCGAAGCCCTGACGGAGCATGTGCGCCAGCAGCAGACGAGGCTCGATCTCGGCCGCCCGCCGCTCGCCGTTCACCGTGAGTGTCACCCGCCGCGTCGGGACATCACCGGCGGGGTCAGGACTGACTTCTTCGAACAGGCTCGTCATGCGGCTCGCTCCCCGGACTCGACGACGCGGTTGAGGAGACGGACGACGAAGGTCCGAACGATCTGCCGTTTGAACGACGCACTGCCGCGGTGATCAGTTCGTGGTCGGGCTGCTTGTGCCGCGAGCTCGGCCGCCTGGCCGATCGTGTCCGCCGTCAGCGGTCCACCGACGAGCGCGTGTGCGGCGTCGGTGGCATCGATGGTCGAGCCGCCGACGCCGGTGAGCGCGATGCCGGCGCGCGTGATCGAAGCGCCTGAACGCTCGACCGCGACGGCGACGCCGACAGTGGCGAAGTCGCCGACGCGGCGCTCGAGCTTGAGATAGCCGCCCCCCGGGTCGCCCTCGGGCGCAGGGATGACGGCTTCCACCGCCACTTCGTCGATGGCGAGCACGTTCTGAAAGGGGCCCGTTACGAAGTCGACAACGGGGATCGTCCGCCGCCCATTCGACCCTTGCGCGACGACATGACCGCCGAGCGCCGTCACCACCGACGCCCAGTCGCCCTGTGGATCCGCGTGGCACAGCGAGCCGACGAGCGTTCCGCGGTTGCGCACGATCGGATCGGCGATGAGCGGTGCTGCTGCAGCCATCGTCGGCTGCTTCGAGGCAAGCACGACCGAGTGTTCGAGGTCCGCATGCCGGCACAGCGCGCCGACACGGATGGTGCCGTCGGGCTCGATGCGGTGATAGTCGAGGTCGGGGATGTTGTTGATGTCGACGAGCATCTCGGGCGACGCGAACCGAAGCTTCAGCAGGGGAATCAGGCTCTGTCCGCCGGCCAACACCTTCGCTTCACCCCCGCCGGCGCGCAGCAGTCCGATCGCCTCGTCGAGCGACCGTGGGGCCTCGTAGTTGAACCGGGACGGATAGATGTGCGCCTCCCCTCGGTAGTTCCTACGTTCGACCCTGGTCGACGGATGCTGCGTGCGGGTCGGGGACTGCGACCGGGAGCGACTCCTCTTCAGGGTCGGGCCGGCGCTCCTGGTGTGGTGGCCATGGGCCTTGGACCGGCTGGCCTGCCACCTTCAGGTAGTCGATCAGCTGCGGCCACGCCCACACCGTGGGGCTCGTACCCGTCTTCGGCGTGTGTTCGATCACCTCGAACAGCCGTGGGTTGCCCTGACTGTGGCCGGACGATTCGACTGCCATGCGCGTGCCCCCGACATCGGCCGGGGCCGCCCCACAGATCATGTCCCCGGACTCGGTCATGGTAGCCACGAGGCTCCGACACCGCGCCTCGCCTCAGCTCACACCTGTGCGGCGCGCAGCCGTCGCGTCATCTCCTCGACGGCGTCTGGGCGTCCATCGAAGCGCGCGGGTGTGTTGACGAAGTGGGCAACTCTCCAGCGCTCACCGTCTTGTACCGCGAGCAAGCCGTGAATCGCGTTGAGGTTCGGCTCGATGTCGTCGCCGCTCGGCGGGATCATCCCCGCGATCGCACGCAAGAATGTGACCTCCGGGGTCAGGGTGCGCACCTCCTCGAGGACCGACACATAGGTGGCGGGAGTGTGATCGCGGAAGATGGCGGCAAGGTGTGCTTCGATCGTTTCCGGTCCTGCCATCGTCGAACCGTCGAACCCGACGATGCTCCCGTCGTCGGTGAACAACGACGCGAACGCCGCCGCGTTCCGCTCGTTCCACGCTTCCAGCAGCTGATGGTAGATGGCTTCGACCTCAGCAGACACCGAGACGAAACCTAGTCGACGTTGTCGCGCCGTCGGTCGGCGGATCAGGCGACTGCGACGTCGAGTTCGTCGAGGAGCTTGCGGACGCGTTGTTCGATCTCGTCGCGGATGGGACGGACCGCGTCGATGCTTTGGCCGGCGGGATCGTCGAGTTCCCAGTCCTCGTAGCGCTTGCCGGGATAGTACGGGCACGCGTCGCCGCATCCCATGGTGACGACGACATCGGCGGCTCGAACGATCTCCTCGGTCCACGGCTTGGGAAATTCGCCGGTGATGTCGATCCCGACCTCGCGCATCGCGGCGACGGCCGCGGGATTGACCTCGGTGCCGGGTTCGGACCCGCCGGACCATGCGATTGCCCGGTCGCCGGCGAGGTGGTTGAACCAGCCGAGTGCCATCTGCGAGCGGCCTGCGTTGTGCACACACAGGAACAACACGATGTGCACGCCGTCGTGACTCCTTCCTTCGACTCTGGCCAGCGCCTTCAGTCGCTGACGAGCGAAACGTTCGGCGAGCACCGGGATGAAGTTCTTGACCGTTGCCCGGCCGGCGAACTGGTCAAAGCTGGTCTGCAGGAACAGCTCGATGGTCTCCTGGCCAAATGTGCCGGCGAACTCGTCTCTGAGCGCGCCGGCCGCGATGCGCAGGGCGAGCTTCTGGTCGGTGGTGAGCTCGTTGAGGTCAGGCATGTGTTGCCTCCTCGATTCGCGGCACGTGCGGCACGATCACGTTCTCGGCCACGTCCGTCACATCCGGATACAGGGCGCGGATCAACAGGACAGCGATCGCGCCGCCGACGATTTGGAACACCGTGAAAGCCGGCACCGATGATGGCTTGATGCCGGCAAACGTGTTGGTGAAGGCTCGGCCGATCGTCACCGCCGGGTTCGCGAAGCTCGTCGATGACGTGAAGAAGTACGCGGCACCGATGTAGGCGCCGACCGCGAATGGTGCCGCGCTGGCGCGGCCGGAGCGTACGACACCGAAGATCACCATCAACAGTCCGATGGTGGCGATCGCTTCGCTGAACCAGAGCGCACCACTCGAGCGAGTCGTGGTCGACCACTCGACCGCGGGTAGCGAGAACATCAGGTTGGCGACGACGCACCCGGCGATCGCGCCGGTGATCTGCGCGGCGATGTACGCCGGCAGGTCACGCACGGCGAGTCCGCCGAAGAACGAGTCGGCCAGGCTGACGACCGGATTGAAGTGCGCGCCAGAAACGGGTCCGAAGGCGAGGATCAGCGCGACGAGCCCGCCGGCAGTCGCGGCAGCGTTCTCGAACAGTTGCAGTCCGACGTCGTTGGGCGACAGCCGTTGGGCAGCGATGCCGGACCCGACGACGACGGCGACGAGGAACGCTGTCCCGCAGAACTCCGCGAGCGCGCGGCGAGGCAGTGTCGGTCGCATCAGCAGCACGGCCTCCGCTCGGCCGCCGGTGCCGGAGCAGTGGCTGCGATCGCGGCGAGCCGGTCGCCGACCGCGGCGACCGCCGACGGGTTGAGCCGGTAGTAGGTCCAGTACCGCCACTTCTCCGACTCCACGAGGCCAGCGTCACGCAAGACGCGGAGGTGATGCGAGATCAGCGGTTGCGCAACGTCGAGGTCATCGGTGAGATGGCAAACGCACAGCTCCTCGTGAGCGAGCGCGTTGAGGATGCGCCAGCGCAGCGGCTCGGCCGCAGCCTTCAGTGCGACGGGTAGCTCGACATCGACATCAACGGCCATCGACATAGATCTTGGTTGATATGCCGTTCGTTCGGCAAGGAACGGCTGTGAACTCAGTCAGGCTCGGGGGCGGAGGCTCGACCTCGAAGGTGGCGTCGCCGGTCGCGATGCCCGCCGTGTAGATCGCCTCGGCGGCCGGCCCAATCCTCGATCTCGAAGGGTCGGATGGTCACGCCAGCGCGGCTCGCAACGCTGCGAGGCGACCGGGCACGATGCGCCACATCATCCATCGACCACGCTTCTCGCCGGCGATGAGACCGGCGTCGGCCAGCGCCTTGGTGTGATGGCTGATCGTCGGTTGCGACTTCCCGAGCGGTTCCTCGAGATCACACGAACAGACCTCGTCCTGGGCGGCGACCAGGCTCAGAAGCCGCAGCCGCACCGGGTCCCCGAGCGCGGCGAACACCCGAGCCAGCTCGGCCGCCTCGTCCTCTCCCAGCGGGGAGGCCTGCAAGGGGGCGCAGCACACACCGTCGGTCAGCTCGATCAGCGTGCGGGACCTGGTTGCCATCTTGAGCCTCCACCTATTGACAGACGTCGATACATCCGCGAGAGTCGATACATCGACACACGCCAATCTATCGGAGGAGCCCTCCCAATGTCACGAGTGCAGCTTGCTCTCAACGTGCCCGACATCGACGAAGCCGTCGCCTTCTACTCGAAGCTGTTCGCCGTCGAGCCGAACAAGCGAAAGCCCGGCTACGCCAACTTCGCCATCGCCGATCCGCCGCTCAAGCTCGTGCTCTTCGAGAACGCCGACGCCGAGGCGCGGCTCAACCATCTCGGCGTCGAAGTCACGTCGACCGACGAAGTCAGCGCGCACCAAGCGCGTCTGGCCGAGGAAGGCCTCGCGCCGGTCGACGAGAGCGGGACATGTTGCTTTGCCATGCAGGACAAGGTGTGGGTCGACGGACCCGACGGCGCCTGGGAGATCTATACCGTGCTCGCCGACAGCGACGACTTCGGCGCGGCCTCCGCCCACGCCGCCGACTTCGACACGAGCGAGCCTGCCGCCGACGCGCTGTGCTGTGGATCGATGCCCGAGTCCGCCGCCCGCTGCTGCTAACCGTGACGACCACGCGCCAGGACCGCAAGCCAGTCGACGCGCCTGCCGTGTGGCGCGCCGCCGACGTCGCTGACACCACGAGGTGGACCCACGCGTTCACCAGCGAGCAACGCGCCGAGATCATCGCCGCCGCGCGACGCGTCTACGCAGCTGGCGCGATGCCTGCGACCTTGAACATCTCCGACTTTGCGTTGCCCAGCCTCGCCGCCGACATCCCGCAATGGACCCACGCCCTTACCGGGGGACACGGGTTCGTGCTGCTGCGCGACTTCCCGATCGAGGAGCTCACGGCGGAGGAGTCCGAGCTCGCGTACGTCGGGCTCGGGCTTCAGCTGGGAACCCCGGTGAGCCAAGACGCCCTCGGGAGCCTGCTTGGTCACGTGCGCGACGAACGAATCGCACGGAACGGGCCCGCGGTGCGCCTGTACCGCACGAACCAGCGGCAGGACTTCCACACCGACGGCGCCGACCTCGTCGGCCTCCTGTGCCTGCAGCGCGCCAAGTCCGGAGGCGAGTCGCGCATCGCGAGCAGCTACGCGGTCTACAACGAGCTCCTCGCTCGCCGGCCCGATCTCGTCGATGTGCTGTACGAGCCGTTGTACTGGGATCGCAACGACGAACAGAGCGAAGGCGAGCCATCGTTCTACCCGTTGCCGGTTTTCACCGACGTCGGCGGGTCGCCGCGCATCTTCTACATCGGCTGGTACATCCGCGACGCGCAACGCCATGCCGACGCACCTCGGCTCACCGACGCGCAACGCGACGCCATGGACCTGCTCGAGTCGATTGCCAACGATCCGACCTTCTACGTCGAGATGGACTTCCTACCGGGCGACATTCAGCTGTTGAACAACGCACAGATCCTGCACTCACGCGAGGCCTACGAGGACCACGACGATCCGGCGTTGCGTCGCCACCTCCTTCGGCTGTGGCTCGCCGCCCACACCTTCACGTCCGTGGAGGATGGGCTGCGGCAAGGCATCCCCAAACGGCGCTGAGGTCTTGCGTGGTGGTGGTTCCGCGGGCTGAACGAAAGCCGCTCACGCGTCCGGGTCGGCTTTCCGCTCGTAGACGACGTGCACGGCGTTGCTCGACGGGCGCACGTCACGCTGGCTGTAGATCTGGCGCGTCCCAGCACGGAACAACGGCGTTCCGCCACCGAGGAGCATCGGAGCGAGATGCAGGCGCAGCTCGTCGACCAGGCCCGCCTCGAGCGCCTGGCCGATGACATCCCCGCCACCCATGATCACGACGTGACCGTCGGTAGCGGCGCCGCGCGCCTGGTCGACCGCTTCCTCGACGCCGTTCACGAAGGTGAATCGCAGGCCGAGCTCCCGCGCCAGCCGGACGTCGTTCGGCGGCGAATGGGTGACGACGAAGAACGGCGGCGTTCCCGCCTGCTGCGCGCCGTACCCCATCGTGTCGCTCCAGCCGTTGGGGCCATCGACGACGTCGAACAGCCTTCGACCCATCACGACGGCGCCGGACAGGGCCGTCGCCTGTTCGAGGATCTCGGTGTCGACCGAGTCCTGCGCGGCGACCCAGTCATGGAGGTGCTCGGCGTCACCGAGTCCGTGGTCGGGGTCGGCGCCCGGTCCGGTCACGAAGCCGTCCAGCGACATCGTGATGTCAGCGATCACCTTCGGCATCGCACGCTCCTCTCGCGGGCCTCGATCGCGGGATAGGACGAGCGACCCGGCGCGGACTCATCGCCCGAGTGGTGAGTCGCGTCCTGACGGACTGCGTGGCCTCGGGCCGCGAAGTCGCATGTAGCTATGGCGGGTTCAGGCGATGAGCAGGCGAGCGCCAAGCTCTGCGGCTTCGAGATCGACGAGGTCGCGGTTGCGTTCAGCCCACCGACCGGATGCGAGGTCATCACGGAGGCGGTGCACTGCCCTCTGCTCGGCGTTCGGCCCGACTCTGGCCCACACCGACACTCCGCGACGTACATGATCGTCCAGGTATGCCTCGGGCCGGCGCCAGAAGGCCTCGAAGAAGCCGTCTGCGCAATCCCACGGAATGGGCACCGGTTCCATCCGCGCTCCGATCGCCCGGGCCTGCTCGGTCAGCGAGGGCCGGTCGACAATGAGGTTCGCGACCTCAGGCAGGTAGTCGCGAGTAAGCCAGAACCGGCGACGCCATCCGGTGTCAGTGGTGTCGAACTGGAACACCACGACGCGGCGAGCGACGCGCCGCATCTCGCGCAGGCCCGCGATCGGATCCTGCCAGTGATGGACGGTGGAGAAAGCCATCGCCGCGTCGAACGACTGGTCCTCGAACGGAAGGCTCTCGGCCGTGGCAGCCACGCATGGCGCTGCGTCTGCGGGACGCTGCGCCCGCATGAGCGCCGACGGTTCCACCGCGGTTACGTGTCGGTCGGAGGGCTCGTAGGAGCCGGTGCCCGCGCCGACATTCAGCACGGTCCGCGCCTCGCCGAGCGCAGCCCAGATCCGCGTCGCGATCCGCGGCTCGGTGCGCCGCGTCACGGTGTAACTGGCTCCGATGGCGTCATACAACTGCGCGCCGGGCATCAGACTGGCTGTCCATCGCTGGCGTGATGGACGTGGGCGCGTTGGCCGTCGCGGTCGAAGATCATGATGAGCTCGGCCGGGCCGTCGATGGCTCCGAAGGCGTGCGGCGTCATGGTGCCGAACTCGGCGGCCTCGCCGGTTTCCACGACCAGCTCGCGTTCGCCGAGCGAGAGGCGCACTCGGCCCTCGACGACGAAGAACCAGTCGTGACCGGGGTGGACCCGCTGCTCCGGCTTCCTCCGTGTCGGCTCGAGTCGCATCTTGACTGCGACCGTGCTGCCGGTCGGTCGGCTCAACATCCAAGTCGTGCGCTTGCCTGAAGTCGTCGGCGCCGGACGGATGACCACATCGTCGTCGCTGCGTACGTCGAGCAGTGCATCGAGGTCGACCTGGAGGGCCGTGGCCAGCGCCAGCAGGATGTCGAGGCTGATCGTTCGCTTGCCGGTCTCGACACGACTGATCGTGGACGGACTGAGGTTCGTGCGCGCGGCGAGCTCGTCGAGCGACAGCCCCAGCGTGTTCCGAAGGCTGCGCAGCCGGGTGCGGACCACCTGTTCAATCTCGGTGAGGTCGACCATCACTCCCTCCGATGAACTTGCGAATCTCGCAAGGGCGCTTGCGTTTGGCGGTTGGGACCCTATCGTCGAGGCCATGACAGACCACGCCCTACGCAGCGTCGAGCGGCATTGTGATGTCGCCGTCATCGGGGGTTCAGCCGCCGGGCTTGCCGCGGCGCTCCAGCTCGGACGCCAGCGTCGCTCGGTGATCGTCGTCGACGCCGGCGAGCCGCGCAACGCCCGCGCCGCACACATGCACAGTTACCTCAGTCGCGACGGGCTTGCGCCATCGGAGCTGACCGCCGTCGGACGTGAAGAGGTCCGCAGCTACGGCGGCGAGATCCTCCCCGGACGCGTCATTCGAGTGACTCGCATCGACGACGACAACCGCTTCCGCGTCGAGCTCGTCGGCGGTCACTCCATCGTTGCCCGGCGAGTGCTCGCTGCGACTGGTCTGGTGGACGACCTCCCGGACATCGACGGCCTCGCGGAACACTGGGGACGCGACGTCATCTACTGTCCGTTCTGCCACGGCTTCGAGGTCCGAGACTCGCCGATCGTCCAGATCGTCACTCATTCGATGGGTCTCCACTCCGCCGGGTTGTTCCGCCAGCTGACTGCGCGGCTCACCATCGTCCTCCACGATGACGTCGACGTGGACGGCGCGGAGATCGCGGCCCTACAGGCCGCGGGGGTCGAGATCGTCCACGGCCATGTGAGTCGCGTCGTCGCCAACGACGACGGGCATGTCACAGCGGTCGATCTGGCCGGCAACGTACGCATCGAAGCCGCAGCAATCGCGGTCAGCCCGCGATTCCGGGTGCGCGCCGAACCGTTCGCATCGCTCGGACTCCGAACCGCAACCCACCCGAACGGCCTCGGAGACTTCGTCGAGACCGACGCGACCGGGGAGACGGAGGTGCCAGGCCTGTACGCGGCCGGCAACGTGACGGATCCGAGCCAGCACATCCCGGAGGCCGCCGCCAACGGCAGCCGAGTCGGCGCCATGATCAGCTTCAGCCTCGCCGACGAAGACATCCGAGCCGCGGCCCGACCATCGGCCAACCAGGCAGATTGGGATCACCGCTACCGCGGCGACCAGATGTGGAGCGGTAACCCGAACGGCACCCTCGTGAACGAGACGCGCGACCTCACCCCCGGTCGCGCCCTTGATGTCGGCGCCGGCGAGGGCGGCGACGCATTCTGGTTGGCCGAGCAAGGCTGGAGCGTGATCGCGAATGACATCTCGACGCGCGCCCTCGCCCGCGTCGCGGCCGAGGCCGAGCGCCGCGGAGCAGACGTCGGGTGCCAGCACGCGGACGCGAACGCACTCGACGCGTTCGAAGCCGGAGCATTCGACCTCGTGTCCGCCCAGTACGCGTCGATCCCCCGTACTCCGGACGACCGCGCCGTCCGCAACCTTCTGAACGCAGTCGCTCCCGGCGGCACGCTGCTCGTCGTCAGTCACGACATCGAGCCGATGCGGTCAGCCGTCGACAAACTCGCCGACAGCCGCCCCTTCGACCCAGACGCATACGTGCGGGTCGACGACTTCGCATCCGCGCTCGCCAACTCACCTGCATGGGACATCGAAGTCCACGAGAAGCGACCCCGTCCCGCCGGCGCCGCATCTGCGTCCCACCACGTCGACGACATCGTGCTGCGGGCCCGACACCACCCCAGCTGAAGCGATGCCGCGCCCGATCCCTCGCGGTGGGCGTCTGCCGACTACTCGTGAGCGCGCGCTCCCGACAGCGACGACAGCTTGACCACGCGCGTGGTGGGGAGGACGTCGATGACGTCGGGGCCGACCCAGCGCACGCCGACGGTGCCCCGCTGGTGGCCAGCGGTGTCGAGCCAGTTCGGCACGCCTGGATCGCGGTGGGCGATGACGAAGCGGACGCTGCCGTCGTCTTCGAGCTGCGCCGTGTGGCAGTTCAGCGTCGCCTGGTGCCGGACGTAGTCGAGCGTTTCCATCCAGTGGTTGTGCAGGGCGATCATCCAGTACTCGCACTCGGGCGGGGTGACCTCGACGACGAGGGCCTCGTCGTCCGCGAGGTCGAAGTAGCCCTGGTGCCACTTGATCTGCGGGTCCTTGAACTTGTCGGTCTCGGGCAGCTCGGCCTCGTCGGTGAAGACATTCGGCCACTGGGCCTGTCGGGTGGCCCACCCTGCGCCGATCTGGGCGACGCCCTTCACGTAGAACCCCGTGTAGAGGAGCGACAGGTACAGCTCGTCCGCGGTGAGCGGCTCGGGCGGGGTGTCCTCGGCGTCAAGGCGCTCGATGTGCAGCTCGGCGTGGCGCTGGTTCGGTCGATCGAGGAAGGTCTGGCGGATGGCGATGCTGCGGGTGTCGGCCTCCGACTGCAGCCAGTTGCCCTCGTGTTCGCGCTGCGAGATGACCAGCTCGAAGCTGCCGTCCGGCTCGATGTGCATCTGCTCCTCGTGCATCGTGTTGCCGGTGCCCGGCCCCACACCCCCGAAGCCGGCGCCGGAGAACAGGTTGAAGCTGATCCACTTCGCGTCGCCGCGGGTGCCCCAGATCCGGTAGTCGTACTTCCCGTCCAGCGACGCGCCGAGGTAGTGGTTGTCCGGGTTCTCACCGACGATCTTCACCGTCTCGTGGCAGGCCCGGACGAGCACGGGTTCGCTCGCCCGGCCGTACTCGAGCTTGCTCTCGAGGGCGCCGCGCAGCAGGCGGGTGAGCATGCGGAAGCCCTCGGCCCGGTCGAGGGGACTGTCGGGGTTGCCCTCGGCGAGGATGACTTCGCCGGCGTCGGCCAGCAGGTCGCAGAACTCGCGCCAGGCGGTGCCGTCGACGACCTTCTGGGTGATCTCGTCCATCGGGTGCTCCTCAGGCGACGGGGACGTCGAACCGGTCGGTGTAGAACGCGAACTGGGCGGCGATCGCCGCGTGGTCGAGCCCGAACTCCGCGGCCGAGTAGCTGCCGGGGCCGGAGCGATCCTTGGAGCTCTCCGTCCACCACGCCTCCATCCGCTGACGAGCGGCGTCGGTGAGCTCGTCACCGAGCTGGGCGTACAGGTCGGTGACCTGGCCGATCGGGTCGCGCTGCACGGCGTCGAACGACAGGTCCACGAACCGACCCTCGTTGCCGCGGTCGCGGAAGTCGATGAGGCGCTCGAGCGCCGTGCGCCAAGTGGCGGTGGTGTGGGCGCCGATGGCGAGCGGGTCGCACCGATCGCTCAGCACGCCGATGAACGTGCTGTAGAGCGCGCTCACCGACGGAAGGACCTTGGCGACGTCTCGGTGCGTCATCACGAAGCGGGCGTCGGGATAGACGGCGTCGAGTGCGTCGATCGACAGCATGTGCGCCGGCGTCTTCAGCCACCAGCGGTTCGGCGGGCAGCGCCATTGGAGCAGCTGGAGCACGCGGCGGTGATAGCGGTACGCGGGCTCCATGTCGCAGTCGCGCAGCCATGCGGCATAGCCCGGCACGAGCGCCATCCCTTCGAAGATCACCGACCGGAAGTCGAACCCCATCGGCACGAGGCACTCCTGCGGACCGTCCGCCGCCGTCGGAATCATCCCGGCGAACCCGGGAAACATCTCGTTCGTGAAGTCGATGCCCGCCTGGGCGATGGCGATGCGCGGGTCGGTGTGCTCGGTCGCAGTCTCCGGCGGCGGGCAAGGGTCGGACGCCTCCCACACGCGCAGCGAGCGACGGGCCGGATCTTGGGCGAGGAGGAAGCTGAGCGCGGTCGAGCCGGTGCGCGGGAGCCCGAGGCCGAACAGTGGCGGTGCGATCTTCTGCTCGGCGATCTCCGGGTGCTCGCCGTGCCACCGCTCCACGTCGAGGCGGTTGGCGAGGTACCCGACGATCTGGTCAGTCATCGCCGCGACACCCATCTCGTTCAGCGCGGCGTCGTCGTTGAGGGACTGCACGAGGACGCCGATGCCCTCCTGCCACGTGTCCTCCCCGAAGTCGGAGCACCCGGCCCGCTCGCAAGCAGCGTCGACCAGCGGCGCGACCTCCATCAGACGAAGTCGGAGCCGCCGTCGACGTTGACGTTCGCTCCTGTCACGTAGCCGTTGCGGTGCGAGGCCAGATACACGGTGATGCTGGCGATCTCGTCGGGCACGCCGGCGCGACCGAGATCAGCGGGCTGGTGGAAGTTGTTCTCTATCCACCTCATGACGTCGACCGGGTTGCTCGAGTCGAGCCCGTCGGCGGCGAGGAACGGGTGCAGCACCTCGGTGAAGCTGGCCGTAACGATCGTGCCGGGGCTGATCGTGTTCACGAGGATGCCGTCCTTGGCGAGGCTCTTGGCCAGGTTCTTCGACACGCTGGCGACCGCCGCCTTTGACGCCGTGTAGGCGACGATGCGCGGGTTCTGGCGCTGGATCGAGTGGGCGGCGAAGTTCACGATACGACCCCACTCCGCGGCGCGTAGGAGCGGGAGCGCCGCTTTCGTGCAGCGAACGGCGGCCATGAGTCCGAGCTTGAACGCCGCGTCCCATTCGGCGTCGGTCATCTCCTCGAAGTAGCCGTCGCCAGGGCCGACGGTGTTGACCAGGCTGTTGATCTCCCCCCACCGCTCGCCGAGCTCGGAGAACGCGCCCGTGATGGCGGCCGGGTCGGTCAGGTCGACCGAGATGCCGACCGCGTCGGGGCTCCCCCGTCGGCGCAGCTCGGCCAATGTGTCCTCGATCGCCTCGGTCCCGCGCGCCAGCACGGCGACGCGCGCGCCGTCGTCGGCGAACGCCTCGGCGATCGCTCGGCCCATACCCTTCGTGCCGCCGGTGACGACCGCGGCGCTTCCTTCGAGACCCAAGTCCATCCTCGTGATCCCCCTGCTCGCTCACTTCGTTCTAAGCCAACCCGAAAGCGGCACGCACTTCTAGCGCTCATCCGTCAGACCCCGCGACGCCATGAACGTGTCGAACTCAATTGGCCCGCGCCCGTCTCTTCGCGATCGCCAGCAGCATCTTCACCGCCCGCTCGCGCAGCCAGTTGGTGCGCGCGGATCTCCGACTCAGACGTCAATCCCCATTAGGCGGCGACGATGTCGATGGGACTACCGACCGGAACCGGCCGTAGTTGGAGCAAATCCGTTTCGTGGAGACGGATGCAGCCGTGGGACACGGCCGCCCCCGTCGTGCCGATCTGGCCGTCGGAGCCGAGAGGACCGTGGATAGCGACCAGCGCGTCGCCCGAGCTCTCCCAGTCGGTGATGGTGTCCGAGTGGGCCGACGTCACCATCACGAATGCCCCGTAGCCGGGGCTCGGCGGGCTGGCCAAGAAGGCGAGGAAGTACTGGCCGATCGGAGTGGGGTAGGAGGCCTGACCGATCCCGACCGGGGCAGAGAGGACGGGCTGTCCATTGCGGTAGAGAGTCAGGTGGGTGGTAGCCAGGTCGATGACGATCCGGTAGGGGGTCACGGCAAGGTCGACGTCAGCGGCTTGGACCCAGGCGGTCGAACCATTCGGACGCTGTGCCAGGCGCACCTCGAGCCATCCCGGTCGTTCGGCGACGACGGGCAGAGTGGATGGTGCGCTGAACCACGTGGCAGGGATCGTGCCGCTCATCGGACCGCCTGGCGAGTCGAAAGCGGGAATGGCGCCGTGGGTTGTCGCCACCAGTGTCGAGCCGTCGGGCGCCGATCCCGCCTGGCTCAACAACGGCGGCTGTGTCGACGCCAGCGCGGTCGTGGTGGTGGTTGTGCTGCCCGTCGTGGGGCGTGGGGCTGCCGTCCGCCGGCTTGAGTGGCACGATGGCAGGAGCATGCAGATGGCCAATGCCAAAAGCACGAGCTGCCGGTGTCGCCGGCTCATGCAGCCAGTGACTGCCTGATGACGCAGGTCAACTGTGTTTGTCCCGGCGCGGCCCCGTCAACGGACCAGTTCGCGGTGGCGTGCGGCTCGACCGGTGGGACAGTGATCACTCTGGTCGCCATGACGGTGTTACCGGGAACCGTGATGAAGTCCACCGTGATCGAGTAGCCCCTCGGCGTCTCGGCCGAGTTGGTCACGGTGCCCTCGAAGGACCAGCCGTTGGAACCGCCGTCCGTGCACGCTCCCGGGACAACGTCCTTGCGGGTGTTTTTCGCCGGGTCATACTCGGGCACGACGACCGATGTGGAAGTCGTCGTAGCTGCGATCGACGCCACGCCGGCGTCGCCGGTGGTCGTCGTGGTGTCGCTCGAGGCAGAGTGCGACCCACTGCCGCTGCAGGCGCTCAGGGCAACGGTGACAAGGGATGCGGCCACAACCGCCACTCTGCGGCGGATGATCTTCTTCACGGGCTACCTCTCCGCATCAGCCTGTGACGGGCACGGTCACCGGCGTTATCGGGCTGACGGGTGCCACCGGCACGCCGGGGATGATCACCGTCGAGCTCGCGCTGAGCACGACCGTACCTTGCTGGTCGGCAGCGGAGGCGCTGGCCACGTTTGTGATGCTTCCGTGCGCGACGTCCGCTTGCGTCGTGGTGTAGGTGGCGGTGCAGGTGATGGATGCGCCCGGCGGAAGGGTCGTGCTCGGGCAGGTTATTGACGACAGTCCGAGCATCGCGTCGGTCAGGTTCACGCCGGTCAGCGTGACGTTGCCGGTGTTGGTGACCTCGTAGCTGAACGTGATCACCGTGCCGGGATCGGAGAACATGTTCGGGCTGGCCGACTTCACCACCGTCAAAGCGGTGGTCTGAGTGACGGGTTCCGTGGCCGACGACGGCGGCGACACCGGCGGCGTGACCCCCGCCGGCGGAGTGCCGGTCGCGGTGGCGCTGTTGGTCACCGAACCGGCGTCGATGTCGGCCTGGGTCACGGTGTACGTGGCCGTGCAGTCCACGCTGTCCCCCGGCGCCAGCGAAACCGGCGGACAGGTCGCCACCGGCGCGATGCCGGTACCGGAGAACGAACCCTCATCAATGGTGATGCCGCTCAGTAGGACGTTGCCCGTGTTGGTCACATGGAACGTGTAGGTGACGATGTCGCCCACCGCGGTCACGCTGGTCGGGGTGGCCGTCTTGGTCACCGTCAACGCCGCCGTGCGGTCCACCACCGGCACTGTCACCGTCGACGGCGGCGACACCGGCGCCGTGACCCCCGCCGGCGGAGTGCCCGTGGCGGTGGCGCTGTTGGCGATCGAACCGGCATCGATATCGGCCTGAGTCACGGTGTAAGTGGCGGTGCAGTCCACACTCGCCCCCGGCGCCAACGTGGTGGTCGAGCAGGTGATGGGCGAGACAGTGCCGGTCCCTGTGAACGACTCCTCGTCGATGACCAGGTCGGTCAGGGTCACGTTGCCGGTGTTGGTCACATGGAACGTGTAGGTCACCACCTGCCCCGCCGCCGTCACCGTGGTCGGGGTCGCCGACTTGGTCACCGTGAGGGCAGGAGCCGGCGGCGCCTCGACCGTCACCGTCGACGGCGGCGACACTGGCGCCGTCACCCCCACCGGCGGGACACCCGTCGCAGTCGCAGTGTTGGCGACCGAACCGGCATCGAT
>DATAES010000117.1:0-41037 GCA_036257895.1 Acidimicrobiales bacterium | reverse complement strand
GATCATCCGCCCTGCGTTCATCCTCGGCGGCAAAGGAACGGGCATCGCCTCGACGCCGGACGAGTTCGACCGCGTCGCCCGCAACGGCCTCGACGCCAGTCCCATCAGCGAGATCCTCATCGAGAGGTCGATCGCGGGTTGGAAGGAGTACGAGCTCGAGGTCATGCGCGACCGCGCTGACAACTGCGTCGTGATCTGCTCGATCGAGAACCTCGATCCCATGGGCGTGCATACCGGCGACTCGATAACTGTCGCTCCGGCGCAGACGTTGAGCGACGTCGAATACCAGGCGATGCGCGATGCAGCGTTCGCATGCATCAGAAGGGTCGGTGTCGAGACCGGCGGATCCAACGTGCAGTTCGCGCTCGACCCTGCGAACGGCGACATGGTCATCATCGAGATGAACCCACGCGTGTCCCGGTCGAGCGCGCTTGCGTCGAAGGCCACCGGTTTCCCGATCGCAAAGATCGCGGCGCGCTTGGCGGTCGGGTACACGCTCGACGAGATCCCGAACGACATCACGAAGAAGACTCCTGCCAGCTTCGAACCGGTCATCGACTACGTCGTCACGAAGGTGCCCCGCTGGGCGTTCGAGAAGTTCCCGGGCACGACTGGCGTGCTGGGCACCTCGATGCAGTCGGTCGGTGAGGCGATGGCCATCGGCCGTACGTTCCCGGAGTCGTTGCAGAAGGCGTTGCGATCACTCGAGCACGGCCGCTTCGGGCTCAACTGCGATCCGGGTGAGGGTCTACTCGACGACCTGAACGACGACGAGCTCGTACGCCGAGCCGCGATCGCCACACCGGACCGCCCGTTCCATCTCGAGGCCGCGTTGCGGCGTGGGATCACGATCGAGCGGCTCTACGACGCAACCAAGGTCGACCCGTGGTTCCTCGACCAGATCGCCCAGATCGTCGACGAACGCGATCACTTGGCAACGACCGGCTTCGACGGCATGACACGACGCGACTGGCGACGGGCGAAGCGCCTCGGCTTCGGCGATGCGCAGCTCGCATGGCTGTGGTCCATGCCAGAACACGAAGTGCGAGAGCGACGGCTGGACGAAGGCGTACGAGTCACCTACAAGACGGTCGACACGTGCGCGTCCGAGTTCGCCGCGGAGACGCCCTATCACTACTCGACCTACGAGGACGAGGACGAGGTACGCGACAGCACGCGACCCAAGGTGATCATCCTCGGTTCGGGGCCCAACCGCATCGGCCAGGGAATCGAGTTCGACTACTGCTGCGTCCACGCGGCATTCGCGCTGCATGACGCCGGCTACGAGACGATCATGGTCAATTGCAACCCGGAGACGGTGTCGACCGACTACGACACCTCCGATCGGTTGTACTTCGAGCCCATCACCACGGAGGATGTGCTCGCCATCGTCGAGCGCGAGCAACGCGCCGGGCAGCTGCACGGCGTCGTCGTGTCCCTCGGCGGTCAGACGCCGTTGAAGCTCGCGTCGATGCTGCCTCCGGAACTCGTGCTCGGCACGACCGCACACTCCATCGATCTCGCAGAGGACCGCGATCGCTGGAACGAGTTGTGCGCACGACTCGAGATCCCGCAACCGGCCGGGGGTACCGCGACCAACGTCGACGACGCGCTGGCGGTCGTGGGTCGCATCGGCTATCCGGCACTGGTGCGGCCGAGCTACGTGCTCGGCGGGCGCGCCATGGAGATCGTGTACGACGACGAAGGCTTGCGGTCGGCGATGAACGAGCTCGCCGGGTTTGGTTCGCTCGGCCGCGAAGGGGGACTGTCCGCAGAACGTCCTGTGCTGATCGACCGGTTCCTTGAGGACGCGACCGAGGTCGATGTCGATGCCATTCGCGATCGGACGGGCGAAGTCGTCATCGGCGGCGTGATGGAACACGTCGAGGAAGCCGGCGTGCATTCAGGGGACAGCGCGTGCGCCATCCCGCCATACTCGCTGTCGGAGGAGACGGTGGAAGTGCTCGAGGCGCACACGCGTGCCATCGCGGAGGCGCTCGATGTCGTCGGCCTCGTCAACGTGCAGTACGCGGTGAAGGGCAATCAGGTGTTCGTGATCGAGGCGAACCCGCGGGCAAGCCGCACGGTCCCGTTCGTGGCGAAGGCGACGAGCGTGCCATTGGTGAAGGTGGCCGCTCGGGTGATGGTGGACGCGACGTTCGCCGAGTTGCGCAGCGAAGGACTGCTTCAGGAGCCGATCGGCGGGTATGTGGCCGTCAAGGAAGCGGTGCTTCCGTTCAACCGCTTCCCCGACGCGGATTCCGTCCTCGGCCCGGAGATGCGATCCACGGGTGAGGTCATGGGCATCGACCGCACGTTCGGGCTCGCGTTCGCGAAGAGCCAGATGGCGGCCGGTGACCGCCTGCCCACGGGCGGCATGGTGTTCATCTCCGTGGCCGATCGCGACAAGGCGGCCGCGGTGAGGGCCGCGTCGAAGTTCGTCGATCTGGGTTTCACGATCGCAGCGACGGTCGGCACAGCGGACGCTCTGGAGGCCAGCGGCGTCCCCGTCGCCACCGTGGTGGCGAAGCTCGGCGAGCCGGAGCACTCAGGCGTCGACGCCGTCGACCTGATCGGGAGCGGCAAGGTCGAGCTGGTCATCAACAGCCCCCGCGGCGGGGGCGCCCGCGCCGACGGCGACCACATCCGCAGCGCGGCCGCCGTCCACTCGATCCCGTGCCTCACCACCGCAGCCGCGGGCATGGCGGCGGCCGAAGGCATCGCCGACTGGGCTCGTCACGACCTGCGCGTCCGGTCCCTGCAGGACTACCACCGAGGCCTCTCCGACCAGTTGGAGCTCGACCTGTGAGCCCGTTCTGGCGTCAACCAGTGCGGAATACAGCGCAAGTCGACGCCAGAACGCGCATCGGGGACGTCGAGCTGCCCAATCCGATCATGACGGCGTCGGGGACGAGCGGGCACGGTGCCGAGCTCGACGCGTACTTCCCGCTCGCGTGCCTCGGCGCGGTCGTCGTGAAGTCGCTCGCCGCGGAACCGTGGCCCGGCAATCCGTCGCCGCGGTTGCACGAAGCGAGCGAAGGAATGCTCAACAGCGTCGGGTTGCAAGGTCCCGGTGTCGAGGCATGGTTGGCGAACGACCTGCCCGCGTTGCAACGGGCGCGAGCGCACATCGTGGTGAGCATCTGGGGGCGGACGATCGAAGAGTTCGAGAAGGCCGCGTCGCAACTGGCGAGCGTGCCCGCGGACGTCGTCGCGATCGAAGTCAACTTGAGTTGTCCGAACCTCGACGGCGGTGCACATCTCTTCGCGCAAGATTCCGACGACACGTCGCGCGTCGTTGCCGCCGTCGTCGCCGTTCAAGATCGGCCGGTGTGGGCGAAGCTGACCGCGCACGTGACGGACATCGTGTCGATCGCGCGCCGGGCACAACAGGCGGGCGCCGCAGCTGTGACCGTGACGAACACGTTGCTCGGCATGGCGATCGACCCGACGACGCGGCAGTACCGACTCGGGTCGGCCGCGGGTGGTGGAGGACTCAGCGGACGCGCCATCCGTCCCGTCGCGGTGCGCGCGGTACACGACATCCATCACGCGCTGCCCGAGCTCCCGATCATAGGTGTCGGCGGTGTGACCACGGGGACCGACGCGATCGAGTTTCTCTTGGCGGGCGCGTCGGCGGTACAGGTCGGAACGGCGACGTTTGCCGACCCGCGCGCCCCCTTGCGGGTGCTGGAGGAGGTGCAGGACTGGTGCGCCGCCAACGGTGTGACCACCCTCACCGAGATCATCGGAGGTGTCCATGCCTGAGGTCCCGGACCAGGTGCGATCGAAGCTCGCGATCTCGCTCGACGTGGACGACCTCGTCGTCGCGCTCCGCCTCGCACGGCAACTCGGGCCCTGGTTCGGCACCGCGAAGGTCGGACTCGAGCTGTACAGCTCGGTCGGTCCGGATGCCGTCACGTCGCTGACCGAGCTCGGCTTCGAGGTCTTCTGCGACCTGAAGTTCCATGACATCGCCACCACGGTGAACAAGTCGTCGCGCGTCATCGGCGCGCTCGGCGCGAAGTACCTCAACCTGCACGCGCAAGGTGGAGCGAGCATGTTGCGCGCCGGCGTCGAAGGACTCAAGGAAGGTGCGGTGGACGCAGGTCTGCCCGAACCACTCGCGCTCGCGGTGACGGTGTTGACGAGCGACAACGATGCACCGCCGTACATCCTCGGCGCGCGTGTGCAAGCCGCGCTCGAAAGCAATTGCGATGGCATCGTGTGCGCGGCGACCGACGTACACGAAGCGAAGCAATACGGGCCGCGCTTGTTCGCAGCTGTTCCCGGGATACGACCGACCGGTACACCGCGCCACGAACAAGCGCGCGCGGCCACACCGCGCGAAGCACTCGAGGCTGGTGCCGATCTGATCATTCTCGGACGGGCAGTGACGCACGCCGACGACCCCGCAAAAGCAGCGGCCGCGGTCGCGGCGGAGTTGAGCGACTGACTCGAACGACTCGCCAGACTCCTCAACGAGACCGCGCTAGCGTCGCCGCATGCCTTTACCCCCTACTCTGTCACCTGAGCAGCGACAGGCGGCGCTCGACAAGGCGGCGGCTGCCCGCCGCGAACGCGCCGAGCTGAAAGAGAAGCTCAAGATGGGTTCCATCAACCTCAAAGAGCTTCTCCAACTGGCTGATTCGCAAGAAGTCGTTGCGAAGATGAAGGTGCTCTCCGTGCTCGAGTCCCTCCCCGGCGTCGGCAAGGTGAAAGCGCGCCGCACGATGGAGGAGGTCGGGATCAGCGAGACTCGCCGCGTGCGCGGCCTCGGGGACCAACAGCGCAGCAAGCTGCTCGAGACCTTCCCCGGCTGAGCAGCGGAGGCGGGCTGAGCCAACAACCCGTGCTCGTCACGATCTCAGGTCTTCCCGGGTCGGGTACGAGCACCGTCGCGGACTTGGTGGCGCAACGGTTGGGCCTCGCGCACGTGGATGGAGGGACCGTGTTCCGCGCGCTGGCGGCAGAGCAGAACCTCGACGTCCGGGCTTTCTCCTCAGTCGCGGAGGAGAACCCGGACATCGATGTCGAGTTGGACGCGCGCCTCGCCGCGATCGCTCGTGACGGCGACGTCGTGCTCGAATCGCGCCTCGCCGCGTGGATCGCCACGAACGAGGGTCTCGCGGCCACGACGGTGTGGATCGACGGCGACGAGCAGGTTCGGGCCGACCGGGTGGCCCGGCGCGAGCGGATCGGGCCCGGTCGGGCGCTCCAGGCCAACCGGACCCGGGAGGCGTCCGAACGACTGCGGTATCGGACCCTGTACGGCATCGATCTCGACGACCGTTCGGTGTACACCCTGGTCATCGACGCGACCGATCGGGACCCCGAGGACGTCGCAGAGTCGATTGTCGCGACGGCCAGCAAGTAAGCTGGTCAGCCGGATCCCGTTAGACCTGAGGTGTACACACGCGCATGGCTGTCGGACGCCACGACACGATGATGAACCCCCCCATCGAGACGCTGCTCGATGCGGCCGACTCGAAATTCCGCCTCGTGACCCTCGGGGCCAAGCGAGCCCGCCAGATCAACTCGTACTTCGGCCAGCTCGGCGAGGGTCTCGGCGCCATCATCCCGCCACAGGTGACCTCGGTGGCCCGCAAGCCCCTGTCGATCGCCTTCGATGAGGTGGCCGCGGGCAAGATCATTCCGATCGAGCAGCCCCTGGAAGCGGACGACGACGCCGAGGTCGACGGCGCCGAGCCGGCGGAGTAGCCGGCCGGTCGGGTAGCAGCAATCGTGGTCGGCGGGCGACGGATCGTCCTGGGGGTCACCGGGGGCATCGCCGCCTACAAGGCGGTGGAGGTGTGCCGGCGTCTGGTCGATGCCGGCGCGCACGTGATCCCGGTCCTGAGCGAGGGTGCGCTCCATTTCGTCGGCCGCACCACGTTCGACGCACTCGGCTCCGAAAAGGCTCATTCCTCGCTGTGGGAGGACGACGACCCGATCCCGCACACCCGCCTGGGCCAGGGCGCGGATCTCGTCCTCGTGGCGCCCGCGACCGCCCGGTTGATCGGCACGTACGCGGCGGGCATCAGCGACGACCTGCTGACCAACGTCCTGCTCGCGACGCGAGCTCCGGTGGTGCTGTGTCCGGCGATGCACACCGAGATGTGGGAGCACGCCGCGGTGCAGGACAACCTACGGACGTTGCGGGGCCGGGGCGTGCACATCGTGGCGCCAGAGGAGGGACGGCTCGCCGGCGGCGACGTCGGCGCGGGACGGCTGGCCGAGCCGGAGACGATCGTGGCCGCCGTCGAGCGAGTGCTCACCGAGCCCGATCTGGCCGGCCTGCACGTCCTCGTCACCGCAGGAGGCACCCGCGAGCCGATCGACCCCGTCCGGTTCCTGTCCAACCGCTCGTCCGGCAAACAGGGCCATGCGATCGCGGACGAGGCCGGCCGCCGCGGTGCCAAGGTCACCCTCGTCACCACCACTGACCGCCCGGCCGCAGCCGGCGCGGACGTCGTTCGCGTGCAGACCGCGGCCGAGATGGAGCACGCGGTGCTGTCGCGGAGTGACGGTTGCGACATCGTGGTGATGGCGGCGGCCGTCGCCGACTTCCGTCCGGCGGAAGCGGCCGCTCAGAAGATCAAGAAGGACGCAGGTGTTCCCCAGATCGTCCTCGAGCCGACGACCGACATCCTCGCCGCGCTCGGCACTCGCAAACGGCCCGGACAGACGATCGTCGGTTTCGCGGCGGAAACCGACGACGTCGAGGCCAACGCGCGAGGCAAGCTCGACCGCAAAGGCGCCGACCTCGTCGTCGCGAACGATGTCGGGGCACCCGGCGCGGGCTTCGAGTACGACACGAACGCGGTCATCATCGTGTCCCACACGTCCACAACCAACGTGGCGTTGAGCGACAAGCGGGAAGTCGCCCGTGCCGTCCTCGATGCCGTCATGCAGACCAGGAGCAACCCGTGAGCAACGGATACACCTTCACCTCGGAGTCGGTCACCGAGGGCCATCCGGACAAGATGGCCGATCAGATCTCCGATGCCGTCCTCGACGCCATCCTCGAAGCCGACCCGAGGGGACGGGTTGCCTGCGAGACGATGGTGACCACCGGGCTCGCCATCGTGGCAGGCGAGGTGACGACCGACGCGTACGTCGAGATTCCTCGAATCGTGCGCGAGACGATCGTGGGGATCGGGTACGACCGTGAATCCTTCGGGTTCGACGGCAACACGTGCGGCGTCATGACCTCGATCGATCCGCAGTCTCCGAACATCGCGCAGGGCGTCGACACGGCCTACGAGACCCGGGCGGGCACCTCCGGCGAGGACATCCTCAACAGCCAGGGCGCCGGCGACCAGGGGATGATGTTCGGCTACGCCTGCGACGAGACCGACGATCTGATGCCCTTGCCGATCTGGCTCGCGCATCGCCTGTCGCACCGGCTGAGTGAGGTGCGCAAGGCGGGGATCCTCCCGTACCTCCGACCGGACGGGAAGACGCAGGTCACCTTCGACTACCAGGACGGCAAGGCGGTTCGCCTGCGCACGGTGCTCATCTCGACGCAGCACGCGCCCGGCCTCGATGCCGAGACGCTCATCAAGCCCGACCTCGTCGAGCACGTGATCCATCCGCTGGTTCCGCCGCAGTTCGCGGAGGACCGCTACGACGTGTGGGTCAATCCCACAGGGACCTTCGAACTCGGTGGCCCGCACGCCGACTGCGGCCTGACCGGGCGCAAGATCATCGTCGACACGTATGGCGGCATGGCCCGTCACGGCGGCGGCGCGTTCTCCGGCAAGGATCCTTCGAAGGTCGACCGTTCGGCCGCCTACGCCGCCCGCTGGGTCGCGAAGAACGTGGTCGCGGCAGGCGCGGCCAGTCGGTGCGAGATCCAGGTGGCGTATGCGATCGGTGTCGCGCAGCCGGTGTCGGTGATGGTCGAGACCTTCGGTACGGAGACCGTTTCCAACGATGCCATCGCGAAGGCGGTGCGCGAGGTGTTCGACCTGCGCCCGGCCGCGATCATCCGCGATCTCGACCTGCGCCGGCCCATCTACAAGAAGACGGCCGCCTACGGTCACTTCGGACGCCAGGAGAAGGAATTCACCTGGGAGAACGCCAGCCGCGTCGACGATCTGAAGTCCGCGCTGTCCCTTTGATCATCCGTGTGGTCCCGGACGTCGCGGGGCTGGACGGCAAGAGCTTCGACTACCTGGTCTCGGACGAGCTCCGGGACCAGGTGCGCGTCGGGGGCATCGTGCGGGTGTCGTTGCACGGCCGGAGGGTGCGCGCGTGGGTGACCGCAGTGGATATTGCACCGGCCGAAGGTGTCGCCCTGAAGCCGATCGCGCGAGTGTCGCGGGGCGGCACGAGCGCGGAGCTGGTCGACCTCGCCGACTGGGCTTCGTGGCGGTGGGCCGGCCGGGTCGTACACGTCCTCGACGCGGCAACGAACGCTGAGGGCTCGATCAGGTCCGGCGAGCGTCGCGCCGAGCCGGGTGTGACGGTGATCCGTGTGCCGCCCGCGGCGCCGCGCCCGACCTTCGACGGCGCGCTCGTGGTCGACGGGAGGCGGTCGACAGTGTGGGCTTCGGCCCCCGAGGCGAAGGCGATCGTCGTGGTCGACGAGCACGACGAGGGCCTGCAGGAGGAACGGGCGCCGACTTGGCATGCGCGCGACGTCGCGGTCGAACGGGCCCGACGGGCCGGCATTGCGTGCGTGCTCCTGTCACCGTGTCCGTCGCTCGAAGCGCTCGCCGTCGCCGACCGAGTGATCGAGCCGTCACGAGACGAGGAACGGGCGGGGTGGCCGATCCTCGACGTCGTCGACCGTCGCCGCGACGATCCCCGCTCAGGGTTGTACTCGGACCGCTTGCTGCAAGCCATCCGCCGCTCGGGCGCGCGCCGAGTGGTCTGCGTGCTCAACCGCAAGGGGCGTTCCCGGCTGCTGGCATGCGCGGTCTGTGGACAGATCGCGACCTGCGAGCGGTGCGACGCCGCGGTCGTGCAGCCGGAGAGCGTTCTGCGGTGCGAACGGTGCGCCACCGAGCGTCCGGTGCTCTGCACGGCGTGTGGAGCGACGAGGCTGCGCAACCTGCGGGTCGGGGTGGGCCGGGTGCGCGACGAGCTCGACGCCATCCTCGGTGAGCCCGTCGGCGACGAGGACGGCCGCGAGCGAGTCCTCGTCGGCACCGAGGCGGTCCTGCACCGACGCGTGCCCGATCTCGCCGTGGTTGCCTTCCTCGACTTCGACCAGGAGTTGTTGTCGCCCCGTTATCGCGCCCACGAGCAGGCCATGGGGCTGCTCGCCCGTGGTGCCCGGATGCTCGGGCCGCGCGCACGGGGCGGCCGGCTCGTCGCGCAGACCCGACATCCGAAACACCAGGTGCTCGACGCCGTGCTGCATGCGGACCCGGGGCGGCTGGCCGCGCCCGAGAGAGCTCGCCGGATCGAGCTGGGGTTCCCACCCGCGACCGCGTTGGCCGCGGTGTCCGGCGCCGGCGCGCCCGAGTTCATCGACGCCTTCGGCTCGCGGCTCGGCATCGACGTGCTCGGCCCGGTCGACGGCCGTTGGCTCCTCCGCGCCCCCGATCACCAGACGCTCTGCGACGCTCTCGCTGTCACCCCCCGCCCCCGAGCCCGGACCCGCATCGAGGTCGACCCCCTCCGCATCTAGCCGAATGTCATCCCGGCGGCCGAATGTTGGTGCGCCGTGGCCCCTAGAGGGGCCACCGCGACCCGGAGTTCGGACAGGAAAGCGCCCTCAGAAGCCGGTCGTGGCCCAAGGGGCGCTGGACGTGCGCATCCCCCGATCGAGGGCAGCGACGGCACCGTCGGTGTGCTCGTCGACGCGGCCGGCCAGCAGGTACCCATCGAGGCGCGAGCCGCCCAGGTACGCGGCGCCGAGGACGTCGATCCCGACGGACAGGTCGGGCTCCTTGTCGGTCGGCCGACATGTTGCACCGTCGGGACCACCGTCGAGTAGGAACCGCCCGCCCCGGTCGAGGTAGGGGTCGCGAACGTCGAGCACGATCCGAACGGGCACTTCGTAGCGACGAGCGTCGAGTGCAGCCGGCACGTCGAGCAGGCGGACCCACATGTGGTCGCTCCGGTCCGCCTGCCGCGCGGCGCGGCCGTTCACGAGTTGGGGCCGTACATCCTCGTCGACGGCGCGCACGTTGGCTCGCACCTCCGTGACCCAATCGACCGCGCACAGGTAGCGCCAGAGATCACGCCACGCGGACGGTGTTGCGGCGATGAGCTCCCCGACGCTCAGCGTCACGCGCGGTCGGTTGTGCTCCCACTTGTCGCTCGGGTCGTACACCGCGTAGCCGTCGACGACGCCGCTCGGATCACGATGCATGACGCGGGCGCGGTTCTTCGGCGGTTCCATTCCCTCGCGCGAGACCACGTCGGCGTACAGCGGCCACAACTTCTCCTTGCGGTCGATGGCGCCCGGTGACGTGATGCGATGACGGTCGAACGGCTCGGGCGCGAGTTCGGCCAGCGCCGCGGGATCGACGAGCTCGATCGATCCCTCGAGGGTGGGATCACGGAACTCCGCTGTCTCGGCGTCGACGATCGTGGCGGCGGCTTCCGTGGCCATGCCGTAACCGAAGCGGCCGTAGATGGGCCACTCGGCGGCGATCAACATCGCGGCGACTTCACCGCGCTCGATGGCGTCGTGGAGCTGCGGCTTCATCATCGCTCCCAGTAGCCCCCGCCGGCGGTGCGTCGGCAGCACAGTCACCTGCGTCACCGCCGCGCACGGCACCGTTCGCTCGCCGGGCACCGTGAGTTGCGCGGCGAACGACGCGGCTGTGCCGCACAGTGAACCGGCAACGAACGCGCCCAGCCGGCGCGAGATGTCGGTGTAGTACTCACGAGCGAATGCGAGCCGTTCGTCGGACACCGTGGAGCCGAAGTGGAATGCGATGCCGAGACAACGGAGATAGTCGGTGAGCTCGTCATCTCGGATCGCTCGTACGTCGATGTCACTCATGTGTGCGTGTCCATTCCTGTCGACGTGCTTCGTAGAGGGCGACTGCGGTGGCCGTGGCGACGTTCAGTGATCCGACTCTGCCCGCGAGTGGTAGGTACGCGATCACGTCGCACGCGGCGATGGTCGACGGGGTGAGGCCGCGGTCCTCGTGCCCGACGACGAGGCACACCGCGGCACCGAGATCGACTTCGTGCATGGGCCGGGCGACGTCGGCCAGTTCCACAGCGACGACGACATAACCGTCGTGTCGAGCCGCCCCGATCGCGTCAGCGGTCTTGGCCTCGGTGGCGACGCTGAGATACCGCTCAGTGCCCATCGCCGTTTTCTTGACGTTCGAGTTGTCGAGCGTCGCCGTCGACCCACACAGCCACACCCGCTCGACACGGTACGCGGCCGCGGTGCGGACGATGGAGCCGACGTTGAACGGGCTCTCGACCGACTCGAGGATCAGCGCCAGCCGGCTCTCGGTCCGTCGTCGCCATTCCCGGTGCAGACGCTTCAGTCCGGTGCTGTCGAGCTGCTTCACGGCCGGGTGACCTCGAGCAATCGGTAGCCCGCCCGGGACGACAACCGGCGGGTCGGCCAGTCGTTGTCGTCGAGCCAGCGGGCGAGGGAGTCGGATCCGAGGTGCTGTTGCACGACGAGGACGGCGCGGCCGTCGGGCGCCAGTCGTTCGAGCCAGCGCACGAGCAACTCGTGCAGCGCGGCCTTGCCGATCCGGATAGGCGGATTCGACAGGATGACCCCGAAGCGCACGTCGTCAGGCACCTCGTCCGGCTCGACGGAGCGGACGTTCCGGATGCCGTTGGCAGCCGCGTTCTCGGCACACAGGGCGAGCGCGCGGCGGTTCACATCGATGGCCCACACCGTCGCGTGCGGCGCCCGCTTCGCCGTCGTCAACGCAATGGCGCCATAGCCGCACCCGAGGTCGAGCACATCGGTGGCAGACGCGGGCAGCGGCGGGCCGTCGAGCAACAGCCGTTTGGTACCGGGATCGACTCCGGCGACAGCGAACACCCCGCGATCAGTGGTGAGCCGAAGCGAGACATCGGGTAGTACGAGCTCGACCTGTCGCCGGCGCGACCCCGCCGCCGGTTCGGGCTCGAAATAGTGCGGTGCGCCGGAAGCTCCCGCCATCGAGAGGCGACGGTAGCCTTCACCCTCTATGCCGCCCTACAGCATTCGTCTGCTCGGCGACCCGGTGCTGAAGCAGCGAGCAGCCGAGATCGACCGCGTGGACGGCACGCTCGTGCAGCTGGCAGCCGACATGGCCGTGACGCTGGATGCGGCCGCGGGCCTCGGTTTGGCCGCACCCCAGGTGGGCGTGCAGAAGCGGCTCTTCGTCTACGACCTGCACGACGACGAGGGACCGAAGACGATCGTCAATCCGGTCGTCTCCGAGCATCGGGGCGAGTGGACCTATGAGGAGGGCTGCCTGTCCGTCCCTGGTCTCGCCTGGGAGATCGTGCGTCCCAAGGAGGTCCACCTGACCGGTTACGACCTCGACGGCAACGAGGTCTCCATCGAAGCCGACGAGATCGTCGCCCGGCTGTTCCAGCACGAGCTCGATCATCTCGACGGCATCCTCCTGCTCGAACGCCTCGACGCCGACACGCGCAAGGACGCGATGAGGACGTTGCGCGAGATCAACCTGAACGGCGGGCTCCGACCCAGGGTCCGATCGGACCACGACCTCTGAGGCTCGCCTACCTCGGCACACCGGCGACGGCGGTGCCGACACTGCGCGCCCTCGTCGACGCCGGCCACGACGTCGCCCTCGTCGTCACTGCCGCGGACAAGCGACGCGGTCGGGGGAGCGCGCTCGTCCCGTCACCGGTGAAGGCCGCGGGCCTCGAGCTCGGCCTTCCCGTCACCGATCGCATCGACGACGTACTCGACCTCGATCCGCCGGCCGAGCTCGGTGTGGTGGTCGCGTTCGGCCGGCTGATCAAGCCGCACGTGCTCGCGAGGCTTCGGATGATCAACGTGCATTTCTCGTTGTTGCCCAGATGGCGCGGCGCCGCGCCGGTCGAGCGGGCAATCCTCGCGGGGGACGAGATCACCGGCGTGTGCGTGATGGATGTCGAAGAGGGGCTCGACACCGGCGCGATCTACCGACGCGAGGCAGTGGCGATCGGTGGCGACATGACGGCTGACGAGTTGCGGGTCGAGCTCGTCGCTATCGGTACGCGGCTCGTCCTCGACGCGCTCGCCAGCGGCCTCGGCGAGCCGGAGCCACAGGTCGGCGAGCCCGTCTACGCGCACAAGCTCGACCCTTCCGAGTTCGAGCTCGATTGGGCATCGCCCGCGATCGAGTTGCATCGGATCGTGCGCATCGGCGGCGCGTGGACGACTCATTGCGGCCACCGTCTGAAGATCTGGCGCACGTCGTTGCATCCGTCCGCTGACGGCATCGTCGTTCCGACGGGCACCGAACCGATCGAGCTGTTGGAGGTACAACCCGAAGGCAAGCCCCGCATGCCGGCCCGGGCGTGGGCCAACGGCGCCCACTGGCAGCGGGGCGAAACCCTCGCAACATGAGCGGGCGGAGCGAGCGCATGGGCGGCCGAGCGACCGCCAGGGAGCCGGACGCCGATGGGGTCCGGGGGCGCAGCCCCCGGGGAAGCATGAGCGCGCGCTCGGTCGCGTTGCGCGCGCTGCAACGCATCGAGCAGAAGGGCGCATACGCGAACCTCGCACTGCGCGCCGAACTCGACCGCAGCGGGCTCGACGAGCGCGATCGGCGTTTCGTGACCGAACTGGTCTACGGCACGACACGAATGCGCCGGGCATGCGACTTCCTGGTCGACCGCTTCCTGCTCCGCCCGGTCGACGAGGAGATTCGTTCCGTTCTGCGCCTCGGCGCATATCAGATCCATTTCACCGATGTGCCGCCGCACGCGGCCGTCGACGAGACCGTCGGGCTCGCGCCCCGCAGAGCGCGCGGCCTGGTCAACGCGGTGCTTCGGCGTGTCGTCGACGCGCCCGTCGAGTGGCCGAACGACGCGACCCTGCTGAGCTACCCCGACTGGATCATCGAGCTGATGACGGCGGATCTCGGCGCCGAGAACGCACGACGAGCCCTCGAGAGCATGAACCAGCCCGCGACGGCGACGCCCCGCGACGACGACTACGTCCAAGACATGGCATCGCAATGGGTGGCCGAGCTCGTCGAGGCCCAGCCGGAAGAGCGCATCGCCGACGTGTGCGCCGCGCCTGGAGGCAAGGCGACGTTGCTGGCGGCGAAGGGTGCGTCGGTCGCCGCGATGGACGTCCGCCCGTCTCGTGCCGCGCTCGTTGCCGAAAACGTGCGCCGCCTTCACCGGCCACGAGTGGCCATCCTCGTAGGAGACGGACGTCGGCCACCCTTCCCGGAGGCGAGCTTCGACCGCGTCCTCGTCGACGCGCCCTGCAGCGGTCTCGGAACTCTGCGACGGCGGGCCGACGCCCGCTGGCGCATCGACGCTGCCAGCGTCGACCGCCTCGCAGCGCTGCAGCGTGAGCTGGTCGACGCCGCAGCCGGGCTCGTTCGATCGGGCGGAGTGCTCGTCTACAGCGTGTGCACTCTGACCGAGCGAGAGTCGGTAGGTGTCGATGAGCACCTCGCGGAGGCGCATTCCGAGCTCGAACCGCTTCCGATGTCTGAGCCACCGTGGCGGCCGTGGGGGAGAGGTGCACTGCTGCTTCCGCACGATGCGGGGACCGACGGCATGTTCCTCCTCCGCCTCCGTGCGCCTGAGTAGGTTGCGCGCTCGTGCCGGAACTACGTGCCAAGGTCCTGACGGTGTCGGACGGCGTGATCGCCGGGACCCGTGAGGACAAGTCGGGCGATGCGCTGGTGGCGACGCTGACCGAAGCCGGCTACGCGATCGCCGATCGGCAGGTGGTGGGCGACGGCGTCGAGTCCGTCGGTCTCGCGCTCACCGAGTTGTGTGAGGACTTCGCCGGACTCGTGGTCACCACCGGCGGAACCGGCTTCGGCCCCCGCGACCTCACGCCCGAAGGGACGCTGGCCGTGATCGACCGAGAGGCCCCGGGGTTGGCCGAGGCCATGCGGCTGGTCAGCCCGCTGGGGCGTCTGTCCCGAGCGGCCGCCGGCACTCGCGACCAGGCCCTGATCGTCAACACCCCCGGCTCCTCGGCCGGCGCGGTCGAGACGCTGACCGCCATCCTCGATGTCGTCCCGCACGCCCTCGATCTCCTGGCCGGCGGCCGCCCCCACTAGCCCAGAGCCCTCGAACGCCGGGACCCCGTCGTACTCCGGGTCGCCGTGGCCCCTATGGGGGCCACGGCGCACCAACATTGGGTCCGGACTAGAACCGGTTCTAGACTTCCGGTACGCACTCCCTCGCGGGATGCAGTTGTTGGTGAGAGTCCGAACCGGCGGTCACAGCCCGCGAACCCCTCGCCCGGTGGTGTGGGGCCGACCCGGTGGAACCCCGGGGCCGACGGTGTTCGGTCCGCAGCGATGCGGGCCGTGAGTCCGGATGGGAGCGAGGGACGCGTGTGCTTCGGCGCGCGCGTCCGTTGGGAAGACGAGCGTGGCCGAGCAGGACGAGGCGAGGATGGCGGAGGCAGTGGCAGCGGCCGCCGCCGTTCGTGGCAGAACCTCGCCCAACCCGTGGGTCGGCGCGGTGCTCGTCACCCCGGACGGTGCCAGCTTCGCCGGGGCCACCGAGTCGCCCGGTCGCCGGCACGCAGAGATCGTTGCCATCGACGCGGCCGCGGCCACCGGAGCCACGGCCGGGGCGACGCTGTACACCACCCTCGAGCCGTGCTGCCATCGCGGCCGCACCGGTGCCTGCACCGATGCCCTTATCCGAGCGGGCATCGCCCGGGTCGTCGCCGGCATCGAGGATCCTGATCGCCATGTGGCGGGCAACGGCTTCGCCCAGCTACGCGCCGCGGGCATCGACGTCGAGGTCGGCGTCCTCGCCGAGTCCGTGCGGGGGCAGTTGGCGGCCTACATCAAGCACCGCGCCACCGGACGCCCGTGGGTCGTCCTCAAGCTCGCCGCGTCACTCGACGGCCGCACGGCGGCGCCCGACGGCACCAGCAAGTGGATCACCGGAGCCGAAGCGCGCGCCGACGCCCACCGGCTCCGGGCCGAGAGCGACGCCGTGATCGTCGGTGCCGGAACCGTGGCCGTCGACGATCCGTCGCTCACCGTTCGCGATGCCGACGGCGACGATCCTCTCCGGGTCGTGCTCGGCACCGCACCGGCCGATGCCAAGGTCCACCCGTGCCTCGAACTGGACGGCCCGCTCGGGGACGTGCTCGACGCGCTCGGCCGGCGAGGCATCGTCCAAGCGGTGGTCGAGGGCGGGGCCACCGTTGCCGGCGAATTCCATCGCCAGGGCCTCGTCGACCAGTACGTGCTCTACCTCGCTCCGGTGCTCTTCGGTGGCGACGATGCTCACCCGCTGCTGGCCGGGACGGGTGCACCCTCCATCGCGGACGTCTGGCGGGGCCGCATCACGTCCGTGCGGCCCCTGGGCGACGACCTCAGAATCGAGTTGGAGCCATGTTCACCGGCATAGTCGAAGAGCTCGGCAGCGTCGCCGGTCGTGACGGCAACAAGTTGCGGATCAACGCATCGCTCGTCCTCGAAGACGTGCAACTCGGCGCCTCGATCGCCGTCAACGGTTGCTGTCTCACGGTCGTGGATTGGGGCAGCGACGACGGCGATGCGGCGTGCGACAAGCCGACCTGGTGGGTCGCCGATGTCGTCGACGAGTCATTCGCCAGAACGGCGCTCGCCGCGCTGCGCATCGGGGATCCCGTCAATCTCGAACGGCCGGTCCGATTGCAGGACCGGCTCGCCGGCCATCTCGTCCAGGGCCATGTCGACGGCGTCGGCGAGATCGTCGTCGCTCCACCCGCCCTCGAGGTCCGCGTGCGCGACCGGGACATGCTGCGGTACGTGGTCGAAAAGGGGTCGATCACCGTCGACGGCATCAGCCTGACGGTCGTTGAGGTCCTCCACGACGGGTTCACCGTGGCCGTCATTCCCCACACGGCCGAGGTCACGACGTTGGGCCACAAGGGCATCGGCGATCTCGTGAACCTCGAGGTCGACGTCACGGCCAAATACGTCGAGCGCTTGCTCACCTGGAAGGAACAGGACTGATGCCGTTCGCACCCATCGAAGACGCCGTTGCCGCCATCGGAAGGGGCGAGATCGTCATCGTGGTCGACGACGAGGATCGCGAGAACGAAGGCGACCTCATCATGGCGGCCGAGTTCGTCACGCCGGAGAAGATCGCGTTCTTCCTGCACCACACGTCGGGCTACATCTGCGCCCCGATCACGACCGAGCGCGCCCGCGAGCTCGACCTCGACGCGATGGTGATGCAGAACACGGAGAGCCAGCGGACTGCATTCCTGGTCTCGGTCGACTTCCGTCATGGCACGAGCACCGGAATCTCGGCCTTCGACCGCGCTGCGACTATCCGGGCTCTCGTCGATCCGGCGACGCGCCCCGAGGATCTCGCCCGTCCCGGCCACATCCTCCCGCTCGAAGCGCGCGAGGGCGGTGTCTTGAAGCGCGCCGGTCACACCGAGGCGACCGTCGACCTCGCCCGGCTCGCGGGCCTGTACCCGGCAGGGGTGCTGTGCGAGATCGTCGACGAGAAGAAGATGGACATGGCCCGAGCACCCGAGCTCGAGCGCTTCGCCGACGAGCACGGTCTGTTGCTCATCTCCATCGCCGATCTCATCCGGTACCGACGCAAGCACGAGAAGCTGATCCGCCGCTTGGCGCAGGCCCCGATCCCGACGGAGTTCGGCGAGTTCGAGTGCATCGTCTTCGAGTCGGTGCTCGACGCTGAGCACCACATCGCGTTCGTGCGTGGTGACGTCCAGGGAGCCGAGAACGTGTTGGTGCGGGTGCACAGCGAGTGCTTGACCGGTGACGTGTTCGGCTCGCTGCGCTGCGATTGCGGACCACAGCTCGCGGCGGCGATGCAGAAGGTCGCGGAGGACGACCTCGGCGCAGTGGTGTACCTGCGCGGGCACGAGGGCCGAGGCATCGGCATCGGCCACAAGATCCGCGCTTACCGATTGCAGGACGAGGGTCACGACACCGTCGACGCCAACCTCCAACTCGGTCTTCCGGCGGATAGTCGCGAATACGGCATCGGCGCGCAGATCCTCGTCGATCTCGGCATCACGACGATGCGGCTGTTGACCAACAATCCCGCGAAGCGAGGCGGCCTCGAGGGCTTCGGCCTCGAGATCGTCGAGCGCGTCCCGCTGGAGATCGACCCGAACCCGCACAACGAGCGCTACTTGCGGACGAAGCGCGAGCGAATGGGCCATCTGCTCGACGGCCTCGAGGCTGTCGAGGAGACGGACGTCGAGGACGAGGAGCACGAGGAGCGCGGCGATGTCGCGTGATGTCGTCGCGTCAAGCCGCGAACAGCCCGCGCTCGACGGAGCCGGGCTGCGCGTCGCGGTGGTGTGCGGCCGGTTCAACGACCACGTCACCGTGCGGCTCCTGGAGGGAGTTCGCCGCGGGCTGCGCGGCTGCGAGGTCGCGGACGACGACGTGACCGAGGTGTGGGTGCCCGGGTCGTTCGAGCTTCCGGCGACGTCCAAGGCATTCGCCGAGTCCGGTGCCGTCGACGCCGTCGTCTGCATCGGTTGCGTCATCCGAGGCGACACCGCGCACTTCGACCTCGTCGCGGGGGAGTGCGCACGCGGCATCCAGCAAGTCGGCCTCGACACCGGGATGCCGATCGTGTTCGGCGTCCTCACCACCGAGAACCTCGATCAGGCGCTGTGCCGGTCCGAGCCCGCGGGCGGGCACAACGTCGGCGAGGAAGCCGCGCAGACCGCAGTCGAGATGGCCCGACTGCTCGTCTCCATCTCGAAATTGCGTACGTGACGGCCCTCCAGGGGCCGAAACGAACGCCGAAACGGGCGAGGTGGATGGGAGAATGACCCGATGTTGAAGCTCGTGCTGCCGAAGGGATCGCTCGAGAAGATGACCCTCGAGCTGTTCGAGGCGGCCGACCTGCCAGTCGGACGGTCGTCTGACGTCGAGTACAAAGCTTCCATCGACGATCCCCGCATCGACGAGGTGCGGATTCTCCGGCCGCAGGAGATCCCCCGCTACGTGGCCGACGGCCTCTTCGATCTCGGCATCACCGGACGGGACTGGATCGAGGAAACCGGCAGCGACGTCGTGTCCTTGGGTGAGCTCCAGTACTCCAAGGTCTCCGCGCGGCCCGTCAAGATCGTCGTCGCCGTCGCGGCCGACAGCCCCGCGACGAGGGTCGAGGACCTGCCGCAGGGCGTCCTGGTCTCCAGCGAGTACCCCGAGCTGACCCGCCGCTTCTTCGAGAAGAAAGGCATCGATGCCGACGTCCGCCTCAGCTATGGCGCCACCGAAGCCAAGGTGCCCGACATCGTGGATTGCATCGTCGACCTGACCGAGACCGGCCGCGCCCTGCGGGCCGCAGGCCTCAAGATCATCGACACCATCCTCACGTCCCACACGGAGTTGATCGCCAATCCGATCAGCGCGACCGATCCGGCCAAGGCGCACGCCATGGCACAAGTGCAGACGTTGCTCTCCGGAACGCTCGAAGCGCGCGGCAAGGTCCTCGTGAAGCTGAATGTGTCGGAAGCCGACCTCGACGCGGTGATCGCGCTCGTGCCCTCGATGAAGTCGCCGACGGTCTCGAAGCTCTTCGGTGAGGACGGGTTCGCGGTCGAGACGGTCGTGCCGAAGGCGACGATCAACACGTTGATCCCGGCGCTCAAGGACGCGGGCGCCACCGACATCATCGAACTCCCGCTGGCCAAGATCGTGCACTGATGGCGACGGGCACCGTTGCCGACTTCGACGACGCGAAGGGCTTCGGCACCGTCCGCGACGACGACACAAGGACAGAGCACTTCTTCCACTGCACTTCGATCGCGGACGGCACGAGGACCATCGAGGTCGGAGCCCTCGTCACCTTCGATGTCGTTCCCGGTAGGAACGGACAATGGGAGGCGAGGGCGATCAAGCCGAAGTAGCGAGCCGCCTGCGCGTCCTCGGCGATCAGCCGGCGTCTGAGTCGTCCGGCTCGTCGGGGGCGGCGTCGCTCGCGGCATTGTGGAGCTGCACGTACGCCAGCCGGAGCTGGCCGAGCGCGTCGACCAGCGTCGCCTCGTTGTCGCCGAGACGGCCGTGCAGGCCCTCCACGACGCTGCCCATCGCGTCGATGGCGAGCTGCGCCTCTCGGAAGTTGGGCGGGTCGGTGGACAGGTGGATCGCGCCGAGCTCGTACAGACCCATCAGATGGTTCGCCACGACGACCGCTGCCGGCACCGACGCGAGCTGACGGCGGACGTCGTCCATCTCGGCGGCCATCGCCATGGCTCGTTCCCGCTCCTCCGGGGTCATTCCGGCAAGAGGGTCCTCCGCGTCGTGTTCGTCGGCGTCGTGGTCCTCGGCGGGTTCGCGATCGACGGGATGTTCGCCGCCAGGTGTCCACAGACTCATGTTCGTGCTCCATGGTGTTGTCGGAGTGAGACCGACTGGTACCCTACGCGGACAACCGAAATCGGGAAGCGGGTTCACGACTGCCACAAGCAGTGGCGTTCCCCACCCGGCCACAGGACGAAGTCCGGTGCGCCCGGGTCGATGACCACCTCGAGGCTTTCGCAATCGCGGAGGCCACGGGCGGGTGTCGGCTCATCCGGCGCTCGCCCTTCGTTCTTTTTGTACCTGGAACCGAGCGTCAGGGAGGACCAACGCCCCACATGAAGATGGATCCGAGATAGCAGCGCCGCCTGCCACCAACGAGCCCAGGATCAATGATCGCATCCGGGCTCGCGAGGTACGACTCGTCGGACCAGACGGCGCCCAGATCGGGATCAAGCCGCTACCAGAGGCACTCGCCATCGCACGTGACCTCGACCTCGATCTCGTCGAGGTCGCAGCCCAGGCGAATCCCCCGGTCTGCCGGATCATGGATTACGGCAAGTGGAAGTACGAGGAGTCGCAGCGACAACGTGACTCTCGCCGGAAGAGCACCAACGTTTCGATCAAGGAGATGAAGTACCGGCCGAAGATCGGCACGGGCGACTTCGACACCAAGACCCGGAAGGTCGAGAAGTTTCTCGGCGACGGACACAAGGTGAAGGTCACGATCATGTTTCGAGGGCGAGAGACGCAGCATCCGGAGCTTGGCCGACGGATCCTCGACCACGTCGCCGAGCGGGTCACGCATCTTGCACGAGTCGAAGTGGTTCCGAAGCTCGACGGCCGCAACATGACCATGGTGCTCGCGCCCGACAAGAAGGCAAAGGCCGCGTGGGATGCGCAGCGCAAGGCAGAGGGCGAGAGCGAGCCGAGCGGCAACGGCGCCTCGACACCAACACCGCGCGACGAGACCGCACGAGACGGCAACGCCTGAGACACGGAGACGACATGCCCAAGATGAAGACGCACAAGGGTGCGGCCAAACGCTTCAAGCTGACCAGCTCAGGAAAGCTCGTCCGGCGCAAGGCCTTCCACAACCACATGCTCGAGAAGAAGTCACCGCTGCGAAAGCGGCGACTCAAGCGCGAGGCAGAGGTCACCGGCGGTGACCGCGACCGGATGGAGCGACTGCTCGGCCTCTGATCGCAGTCTCTGACTGCACCTGCCTGCCGAGTACGAACGAAGGAGAGATGAACCATGGCCAGGGTCAAGGCCGCCGTCCACAGCAAGAAGCACCGCCGCGCCACCCTCGAGCGGGCCAAGGGGTATTACGGGAACAAGAGCCGGTCGTACCGGGCCGCCAACGAGCAGGTCATGCACTCGCTCCAGTACGCGTTCCGCGACCGGCGGGCGCGCAAAGGCGAGTTCCGGAAGCTGTGGATCCAGCGCATCAACGCGGCCTGCCGCCAGAACGACATCAGCTACAGCCGGTTCATCGCCGGCCTGCGCGAGGCAGGCATCGAGGTCGACCGTAAGATCCTCGCCGACCTCGCCGTGACCGACCCGACCGCGTTCGCCTCCCTGGTCGCCAAGGTCAAGGCCTAACCCTCGCTCAGTTGGCGTTTGTGCGGTTCCTACCGACACTCTGCGCGCGTTATCACCGGCAGAACGGAAGGTGATCGAGCGCCGGCTGTCCGCTCGGAACCCCAAGCTCCAACGGCTGCGACGGCTCGCTCATCATCGTCGCGACCGATGGGACGAGCGGGCCTTCGTGCTCGAAGGGCGCCATCTCGTCGTCGACGCGTTGGACCACGGTCATCCGCTCGAGGCGGTGTTCGTCGAAGCGCGTAGCGATGGCCGCGTCGATCTCGACCTCGATCGTGCCGGCGCGCCGGTCCACGAAGTCGAGCCGGGAACGCTCGCCAAGGTGGTCGACGCCGTCACGCCCCAGCCACTCGCGGCGATCGCGAGGATGCCATCGATGGATGAAGCGGTGGTCGAGGAGGTCATCGACGGCCGAGGCATGGTGGTCGTGCTAGCCGGGGTGACCGACCCTGGCAACGCTGGGACCATGCTCAGAGTCGCCGAAGCAGCAGAAGTGGGCGCGGTGCTGTTCTGTGACGAAGCCGTGGATCCCTTCGCGCCGAAGTGTGTGCGGGCATCGGCCGGTTCGATCTTGCATGTACCCGTGACGAGCGGAGGTCGATCGGTACGCCTGCTGGAAGCGATCGGCGGACGTGGTGGTCGCCGGATCGCCGCTGGCGCGGGCCGAGGCGACGCGTACCACCGCACGGACCTCACCGGTCCGCTCGCACTCGTCTTCGGCAGCGAGTCGCATGGCGTGCCCGCCGAGCTCGAACCCGTGCTGGACGGCTGGACGCACGTCCCCATGGCGGGCCGCACGGAGTCGCTCAACGTGGGTGTGACCGGTGCGGTCGTGTGCTTCGAGGCCGCCCGGCAGCGAGGCCAGGCGTGACGCGAGAGCGACGCCGAGGAGTGCCCACCGGGAGCGAGGTCGTCGCAATGGTGAGCCACGAGCTGCGCAGCCCGCTCACGTCCATCAAGGGCTACACGTCGGTCCTGCTCAGCCGGTGGGACCAGATCGAAGACGACCAGAAGCGGGCCTTGCTCGAACAGATTCGCCAGGACGCCGACCGCGTGACCCGGCTCATCACCGAACTGCTCGACGTCAGCCGGCTCGAGACGGCACAGCTGGTCCTGCAGCCGCAGGCAGTCGACCTCGCGCACCTGGCGAACGTTGTCGTCGAGAAGTCGACCATGACCCATGCCGACCTCGATTGCGCGGTGACGTTCCCCGACGACTTCCCGCAAGTGCTCGCCGATCCCGACAAGATCGAGCAGGTGCTCACGAACCTCGTCGAGAACGCAGCGAAGTACGGGAGCGCGAAGGGGATGCGAATCTCCGGCAAGATGCTCGAAGGAGCGGTTGCCGTCGAGGTCAGCGACACCGGTGCGGGCATCCCCGCGGCCGATCTGCCGCGAGTCTTCGACAAGTTCTTCCGTCGCGACACCGCCAAGCCCAGCGGCATCGGCCTCGGCCTCTGGATCAGCCATGGCCTGGTGGAAGCGCATGGGGGCCATCTCAGCGTCGAGTCCGAGTTCGGCCAAGGCAGCGTCTTCCGATTCACGCTCCCAACCGGGCTCCGAACTGAATTGCCTGCACATCGGCCATGACGGCAGGGTTTTCAGCCACATGACCGACGACATCGCCAGAATCGCCACCGCAGGGTCGGCCCGCATCGCTGCGGTCGCGACGCTCGACGAGCTCCGCGACCTCGACCTCGAGCTGCTCGGCAAGCGAGGAGCGGTGGCACAGCAGCGCCAGCAGCTCGGCGCACTCGCGCCGGACGAGCGTCGAGCGATCGGCCAGGCCCTCAACGACGCGCGCGCCACATTGCAGTCGGCGCTCGACAAGAAGCGGTCCGAGCTCGAGGCGACTGCACGAGCCGATCAGCTCGAGATCGAACGGCTCGACCTCACCGAGTACACCCACCAAGGACGACGCTACGGCCACAAGCACCTGGTGACCCAGGCATGGGAGCGACTCGAGAACGTCTTCATCGGACTCGGCTTCCAAATCGCCGAAGGGCCCGAGGTCGACGACGACTGGCACAACTTCGGCGCGCTCAACTTCCCGCCCGACCATCCCGCACGCGACATGTACGACACGCTGTATCTCGACTATGGCGAGCCCGGCTCGACCTTGCTGCGCACCCACACGTCGCCCGTGCAGATCCGCGTTATGCAGGAAACGCCGCCACCGATCTACATGGTGATGCCCGGACGGGTCTTCCGTCAGGACACCGCCGACGCCACCCACATGCCCGTGTTCCACCAGATCGAAGGCCTCGTGATCGACAAGGACATCACGTTCGCTCATCTCGCCGGCACGATCGACGCGTTCAGCAAGGCATTCTTCGGCGGTGAGTTCGCGTCGCGCCTGCGCCCTGCCTACTTCCCGTTCACGGAGCCCTCGGCGGAGTTCGACATCATGCGTCCCGACGGCTCCTACATGGAGCTGGGAGGCTGCGGGATGGTCCATCCGAACGTCCTGACCGCGTGCGGCATCGATCCGGAGGAGTGGCAGGGATTCGCGTTCGGCTTCGGCATCGACCGCTTCGCGAAGGAGCGCCACGGCGTGGAGGACCTGCGCGACCTGTTCTCGAACGACATCAGATTCCTCGAGCAGTTCTGATGAAGGTCCTACTCTCCTGGTTGCGCGAGTTCGCGCCCATCGACGCGGAGCCCGACGACATCGCGCACGCGCTCGGCGCGCTCGGCACGCCGGTCGAGGACATGACCCGCATCGGCGAGGGGCTCGACGGCATTGTCGTCGCGCGTGTGCTGCGGCTCCGCGCGCATCCCGACGCCGACCGCATCCAACTCGTGGATATCGACGCCGGCAACGGCGAGCCGCTGCAGATCTGTTGCGGTGCGTTCAACATGACCGAGGGCGACCTCGTGCCGCTCGCCACGATCGGCACGACCATGCGCAACGGCATGGAGATCACGCGACGCAAGATGCGGGGCGAGTGGTCGAACGGGATGTTGTGCTCACCGCCCGAGCTCGGCCTTCCCGGTGACGCTGGCGGAATCCTCATCCTCGGGGATGGCCTCCAGCTGGGAACGCCATTGCGTGAAGCGCTGGGGATCGAAGCCGATGTGCTCTTCGACCTCGAGATCAACCCGAACCGGCCCGACGCCATGTCGATCGCCGGTGTGGCCCGCGACCTCGCCGCCTACTACAGGGTGCCTTTCGCCATCCCGACCCCGGACATCGGCGGCGTGGCGACGGGTCCGCCGGCTTCGTCCCTCGTCACCGTGGAGGTCGTGGACAAGGAAGGATGCGGGCGGTTCACGGCCCGCGTGCTGCAAGGCGTGACCGTCGGAGCGTCGGATTCGAAGATCGCGACGCGACTGACGTTGCTCGGCATGCGGCCGATCAACAACGTCGTCGATGTTTCGAACTACGTGATGCTCGAGCTCGGGCAGCCGTCGCATCCCTACGACCTCTCGCTGGTCGGTGGAGGAGGTCTGCGCGTGCGCCGCGCCAAGGACGGCGAACGGTTGACCACACTGGACGGCGTCGAACGAAAGCTGACCTCCGAGGAACTGCTCATCTGCGATGCGAACGATCGGCCGAGCGGCATCGCCGGAATCATGGGTGGCGCGGACTCCGAAATAGCGGAGACCACGAGCGAGGTGCTCGTCGAAATGGCGTGGTTCGACCCGATGACGATCGCGAAAGGCTCGCGGCGGCTCGGCATCCGTAGCGAAGCCTCGGCTCGCTTCGAAAAGGGCTGCGATCCGCGCATCATCGAGTTCGCCCAGGACCGTTTCATCGAGCTGCTCGGCGACGCGGTGTCGACAGTCGCGGAAGGCATCGTCGACGAGCACGGCCATCTACCCACGCCGCCGACGGTTCGGGTCCGCACGGCTCGGGTCAACGGCATTCTCGGCACGCAACTCACGGGAGCAGAGATCCGCGAACTGCTCGAGCCGATCGGGTTCGCGGCCGCCCCCGCAGGTGACGATCAGGATGTCACGATCCCGTCGTGGCGCATCGACTCCTCCACGGAGATCGACGTCATCGAAGAGGTCGGGCGCATGTACGGCTACGAGCGCATCGGCGCGGTCGTGCCCCCCTCGGCGCACTACGGCGCGCTCAGCGAGCGGCAGGCAGAACGGCGACTTGCGCGCGAAGTGCTCGTCGGCCTCGGGTACGCCGAGGCGATGCCGATGCCTTTTCTCGCGCCGGACGACCTGACGCGCGCGGGACTCACGGACGAACCGATCACCATCACGAACCCGCTGATCGCAGACGAGTCGGTGTTGCGCACCTCCCTGTTGCCTGGACTGCTCAAGACGATCGCGTACAACGAATCTCACCGAAACGCCGGCGTTGCGTTGTTCGAGATCGGGCACGTCTTCTGCCGGCCGAGCGAACCGCGACCGTTGCCCGACGAGCACGAAAACCTCGCAGTCGCCATCGCGGGCGCAGAAGCACCCGCGGCTGTGGAGGCGTGGGAAGCGCTCGCCACCGCGCTCGCAGTCGACGGGCGGGGGCTCACTGCTGATCTGTTGCCCGGGCTGCATGCCACGCGGGCGGCTGCAGTCGTCGTCTCGGGCGAGCGGATCGGTGTGCTCGGCGAGATCGATCCGGTGGTGCTCGACAACTTCGGCATCACCGAACGCGTCGCATGGGTCGAGGTCGACCTCGGGCGACTGTTCGACCTTCCGCACGGGGAACGCCCGTACCGGCCCATCAGCCGGTATCCGTCGAGTGACATCGACCTCGCGTTCGAGACGCCCGACGCCGTTCCTGCGGCCGACGTCGAGGCGGCCTTGCGACGAGCGGCCGGTGACCTGCTCGTCGACCTCGAGCTGTTCGACGTCTACAAGGGCGCCGGTCTGGCGCCGGGAGCCCGAAGCCTCGCCTACCGGCTCCGTCTCCAGGCCACCGATCACACGCTGACCGACGCGGAGGTCGGCGAGGTCCGGCAGCAGTGCATCCGCATGGTCGTCTCGAGCACCGGTGCATCGCTCCGGGGCTGAGCTGCGAACTACCGTGGCGAGCCTGTCCAGCCTCGCTCGGGAGGACCGCTGAGCCGCCGCATCCTCGACCGTACCCGCGGATCGAACCCATTGCCGGAGGGCACACTCGAGGTCGGCATCGGGCTCGCCGTTGCGGGCGTCACCGCCTATGGCTTCACGGTGGTGGCGGCTCGCGCGTTGGGCGCGACCGACTACGCACCGCTGTCGGTGCTGTGGGCGATGGTGTTCGTGGCCGGTCCCGGGTTCTTCCTGCCGATCGAGCAGGAGGTGAGCCGCGCGCTGGCTTCACGCCGTGTTCGACGGCTGGGTACAGGACCGGTCATCCGACGCGCCGCGCTCTTCGGTGCACTGATCGCGCTGCTCTTGCTCGTCGTGATGCTGGTACTGAGCCCCTGGATGGTGAGCAACCTGTTCTCCGGCGAGTGGCTCCTCTTCGTCGGGCTCGTGCTCGGCATGCTCGGCTACTGCGTCGAGCACTTGGCCCGGGGCACGTATTCGGGACTGGGCCGGTTCCGTCCGTACTCGCTCGTGGTGGGCGGCGAGGCGCTGCTGCGGTTCCTCATCTGCGTGTTGCTGGCGATGGCGAGCGTCACGTACGCGGGCTGGTACGGACTGGCCCTCGGGATCGCACCCATTTGTGCCGTGCTGTTCTCGCTTCGCGGCCAGCACGGGATGGTGACCGACGGCCCGGACGCGCCCTGGTCAGAGCTGTCGACCGCGCTCGGAGCGCTGCTGGCCGGCTCGGTGCTCGCGATGCTGCTGGTCAACGGCGGACCGATCGCCATGCAGATCCTCGCCGGCGAAGATCAGCAGGAGTTGGTCTCGCAGTTCTTCACCGCGGTGATCATCGCCCGCATCCCGCTGTTCCTGTTCCAGGCCGTGCAGGCCGCCCTGCTGCCGAAGCTGTCCGGGCTCGCAAGTGCCGGGAGATTCGATGAGTTCCGCATCGGGTTCCGCAAGCTCGTCGTGGTGGTCGCTGGGGTGGGCGGGGTCGCAGTGGTGTTCGCGTTCGCGATCGGCCCGTGGGCCATCCGGTTGCTGTACGGACCGGAGTTCGATCTCGGGCACCGAACCGTGGGCCTCCTCGCGGCAGGGAGCGTGTTGTTCATGCTCGCTCAGGCGATGGCCCAAGCTGTGATCGCTCTGGGTGGCCACACGCGGATGGCGTTTTGTTGGCTGGCCGCCGTGATCACGTTCGTCGTCGTCACCGCACTTGGCAGCGACCTCTACTTGCGGGTCGAGATGGGCCTGCTCGTCGGTAGCGCCGTGGCCTGCCTCGGCATGGCCGTCCTGGTCCGCCAACTCGTACGTGGCGGCGCGTCCGTCCACACCGGCGATCTCATCGAAGCCATCCACGACTTCGGCGTCGAGCCGTAATTTTGCTCGGCTGTGCTTGTGCTCGGCTCCGAGCGCTCGCTGCGCTCGCTGTCTCCGCCGAGTGCCGGCTGGTCCCTGGCGGGACCGACGCCGGCGTTGCCGGAGGCCCGCGACGGGCGCAGCGGATGACGCGGGGGCCGGCGAATGGTCATTCAATCGCTTGCATGATCATGCAAGGACCCGGCTAGGCTCCTTTGGTGGTCAGTGTCGGGATCATCGGAGCGTCGGGGTTCACCGGGGCGGAGTTGTTGCGCATCTGCGCCGGACATCCCGACCTGGACGTCGAGCTCGCCACCGGCGACTCCCAGGCGGGCTCGAAGGTCGCGGACGTTTACCCGAGCCTCGCGGCGGCGTACCCCGCACGCACCTTTGAGCCGTACACCACCCCTGACGCCGCCGACGGGCTCGACCTCGTGTTCTGTGGACTTCCGCACGGCACCTCCCAGGCGGTGATCCCCGAGTTGCGCTCGCGTGTGAAGCATGTCGTCGACCTGGCCGCCGACTTCCGGCTCACCGATCCGTCGCTCTACGCCCGGTGGTACGGCGAGGAGCACAGGGCGCCCGATCTGCTGGCGGACTTCGTCTACGGCCTGCCCGAGCTCCGACGTGACGCCCTCGCGTCGGCCGCCCTCGTGGCCGCGCCCGGCTGCTATCCCACGGCGGCAACCCTGGCGCTCGCGCCGCTGATCCACGCCGGTCTCATCGAGACCTCCGGCATCATCGTCGACGCGGCCAGTGGCGTTTCGGGCGCGGGTCGCGACAAGTACCCGTTCTGCGGGACCGACGAGGACTTCGTGGCCTACGGCCTCCTCGACCACCGGCACACCGCAGAGATCGAACAGAACCTCGGCGCGGAGGTGCTGTTCACCCCGCACCTCGCACCGATGAACCGCGGCATCCTCGCCACCTGTTACGCGCGTCCGACTGGCGCGGTCACCACGCACCAGGTCCTCGACGCACTGCATGCCGCGTACGACGCCGAGCCGTTCGTGGTCGTGAGCCAGTCTCCGCCCTCGACGAAGGCCACACTCGGGTCCAACACGGCCCACGTCACTGCGCGCGCCGACCCCCGCACGGGATGGGTGGTGTCGCTGTGCGCCATCGACAACCTGGTCAAGGGCGCGAGCGGCCAAGCCGTGCAGTGCGCCAACCTTGCCCTCGGTCTGCCCGAGACCGCCGGCCTCTCAGCAATCGGGGTCTATCCCTGATGAGTGAGCTGGGTACATGAGCGTCACTGCACCCGCCGGGTTCGTCGCGGCTGGGCTCCACTGTGGCATCAAGGACACCGACGCGCCCGATCTATCGCTCGTCGCAACGTCTGACGGCCAGCCTGTACCGGCTGCGGGTGTGTTCACGCAGAACGTCGCGTGCGCCGGACCCGTTCGTGTCTCGAAGGAGCACTTGACGACGACGAACGGGCGCGCCGCAGCAGTGATCCTCAACAGTGGCAACGCCAACTGTGCGACAGGCACGGACGTCGAGGTCGCACGGGAGATGTGCGCGTTGACCGCGAAGGAGCTCGGTTGCGCGCCCGACGACGTGCTGGTGTGTTCGACGGGCTTGATCGGTATCCCACTCGAGCTTGCTCCGCTGCAACGAGGGATCCCTGCCCTGGTGCAGGCGCGCATGGCCGATGAGCGCGCTGGTCAGGCTGCGGCACGAGCCATCATGACCACCGACACGGTGTCGAAGCAGGTCGTGGCTCCGGGCGAAGGCTGGACCATCGGCGGTATGTCGAAGGGGGCGGCGATGCTTGCCCCCAACATGGCGACCATGCTCGCCGTTCTCACCACGGATGCCGCCGTCTCGCCCGACGCCTTGCAGCGCATGCTGGGCGACGCCGTCGCCAAGTCCTTCAACCGCATCGTCGTGGACGGTTGCACGAGCACCAACGACACCGTCGTGCTCCTCGCCAACGGCGTCGCGGGGGCGCCCGACCACGAAGCCTTCGCCGCGACGCTCGAGGAGGCGTGCCTGTCGCTTGCGATGCAGATGGTCCGTGATGCCGAGGGACACACGAAGGTCGTCACGGTGGTCGTCGACGAAGCTGCCACCGAAGACGAGGCGGAACGAGCGGCTCGGAAGCTGGCCGGGAGCCTCCTCGTCAAGTCGAGCTTCTACGGCTCGGACCCGTACTGGGGACGCGTGCTGTCCGAGCTCGGTGTCGCGAACATCGCGATGGATCCCGAAACAGTGACGATCGCGTACGACAACGTGATCGTTTCGAAGGGTCTTGCACCGACAGGCGAGAACGCGTCGGCAGTCGCCGCCCAGCCCGAGTTCACACTCACCTGCACGCTGGGCGCTGGTCCGCACCGGTACCACGTGCACACGAACGACCTCACGCACGCGTACATCGACGAGAACATGGGAACGTCGTGACCAAGGTCCCCGAGTTCGATGCTGCCGCGCGCGCCGAGGTCCTCGTCGAGGCGCTTCCGTACATTCGCCGATTCAGAGGTGCGACAGTCGTCGTGAAGTACGGCGGCAACGCGATGACCGATGACCGCCTGGCGCGCCAGTTCGCAGAAGACGTCGTGCTGATGCGCGCCGTGGGCCTTCGGCCCGTGGTCGTCCACGGCGGTGGACCGCAGATCAGCGCGCTCATGCACCGGCTGGGGATGGTGCCCGAGTTTCGTGACGGGCTGCGGGTGACCAACGCAGACAGCTTGGACGTCGCGCGCATGGTGCTCGTCGGCAAGATCAACCGCGACATCGTCTCTGCGGTGAACGTGCACGGCCCGCTCGCCGTCGGGCTGAGCGGTGAGGACGGCGGGCTCATCCTCGCCACAGCGCGAGATCCCGAGCTCGGCTTCGTGGGCGATGTCGACGCGGTCAATCCGGCGATCCTGCACCGGCTGCTGGCCGAGGATCTGATCCCCGTGGTCTCGACCATCGGCACGGACGAGGCAGGTCAGGCGTACAACATCAACGCTGACAGCGTGGCCGGCGCGATCGCCGAAGCCGTCGGCGCGGAGAAGATCATCTATCTGACGGACGTCGAAGGCCTCTTGCGCGACCAAGGCGATCCGGCGTCATTGATCAGCCGCATCTCGGCGAAGGAGCTGCAGGCTTTGATCGACACTCGCACGGTGACAGGCGGCATGATCCCGAAGATCGCTGCGTGCGTGCACGCGGTCGAGCACGGCGTGCGGTCCGCACACATCCTCGACGGCCGTGTCTCTCACGTGCTGCTGCTCGAGCTCTTCACGGACGAAGGAATCGGAACGATGATCATCGAGGAGTCGGCGCGCAGCGCCCACGGAAACGAGGAGTCGCAGCTGTGAGCTCGCATCTGATGCCGACCTACCCGCCGCAACCGGTCACGTTCGTGCGCGGCAGCGGCACCCGGCTGTGGGACACCGACGGCAACGAGTATCTGGACTTCCTCTGCGGTCTCGCCGTCACATCTCTGGGACATGCACATCCCGTCGTCGCCGACGCCATGGAGGCGCAGGCGCGCACGTTGTTGCACGTCTCCAACCTGTTCGGCACACAACCCGGCGAGCAGGTCGCCGCCACGCTCAACCGTCTGATCGACGCCGGCGACGGACTCGTCTTCTTCTGCAACTCGGGAGCGGAGGCGAACGAGTGCGCCATCAAGCTCGCGCGGAAGTTCGGCGGACGCGGTCGCCACGTCGTCGTCAGTGCATACGGCTCGTTCCACGGACGCTCACTTGCGACGTTGCACGCGACGGGCCAACCGCAGAAGCACGAACCGTTCCAACCGCTGCCCGAAGGCTTTCGTCATGTGGCCTGGGACGACATCGAGGCGCTCGAGACCGCGGTCGATCCGTCGGTGGCGGCCGTTTTGCTCGAACCGGTGCAGGGCGAAGGAGGCGTGAACCCTGCCTCGAAGGAGTACCTCCAGGCCGTGCGTCGACTGTGCGACGAGCGCGGGATCCTGTTCATGGTCGATGAGGTGCAGACCGGGCTCGCGCGCACGGGTCGATGGTTCGGCTTCCAGCACTACGACGTGCGACCGGATGTGGTGACGATGGCCAAGGCCCTCGGCAACGGCCTACCCATCGGCGCGTGCTGGGCACGTGATGACGTAGCGCGCGCGTTCGAACCCGGCGACCACGCCACGACGTTCGGCGGACAGCCGCTCGCGACCGCGACTGCGAGGGCGGTGCTCGGCGAGATGGAACGCATCGACGCGCCGGCGAGAGCACGCGAGTCCGGCGCACACCTCATGGAGGCGCTGGCGGAGCTCGACGGCATCGTCGATGTCCGCGGGCTCGGCCTGCTCGTCGCGGCGCAGCTCGAAGACGGACGAGACGCGCGCCAGGTCACGGTCGATTGCCTCACGGCCGGACTCGTCGTCAACGCCGTCACCCCGACCGCGTTGCGTTTCGCGCCGCCGCTCAACGTGACTGACAGCGAGACCGACGAAGCGATCGCAATCCTGGGCAAGGTGCTCGCGAGCGGATCCCCATGAGGCACTTCCTCGAGATCGACGATCTCTCGCCCGACGAGCTCACTGACGTGCTCGATCGCGCCGAACAGCCAGACCTCGGACAGCCTTTGGCAGGCAAAGGCGTTGCGCTCTACTTCGCCAAGCCGTCGTTGCGCACGAGACATTCCTGCGAAATGGCGACCGTGCAGCTCGGCGGGCACCCCGTGACGATCAAGCGCGACGAGATCGACCCCGGCGCCCGGGAACCGTGGAGTGACATCGCGCGCGTGCTGGCCGGCTATCACGCGGTGATGGGCGCCCGGGTGTTCGAACACGAGCACGTGGAGGCATTGGCCGAGCCGAGTGCACTGCCCATCGTCAACTTGCTGTCCGACGCTGCCCATCCGTGTCAGGCGCTCGCCGACTTGCTCACCATGCGTCAGCAACTCGGCCAACTCGCGGGCTCGACCGTCTGCTACGTCGGTGACTTCAACAACGTCGGCCGCTCTTTGTCGCTGGGCGCGGCCATGTCGGGGATGAACGTGCGTCTCGCATGTCCACCGGGTTTCGGTCCGACCGACGTGGATCTCGACCGGCTCGCGGCACTGGGTTGCGTGCCCTTCGTTACGACGCATCCGGACGAGGCCGCGAAGGACGTCGATGCAGTGCACACGGACGTGTGGACGTCGATGGGGTTCGAGACCGAGAGCGAACACCGTTCGCGGGCGTTCGAAGGCTTCCAGGTCGACGACCATGTGATGGAGGCGGCAGATCCTCGTGCGATCTTCATGCACTGCCTTCCGGTGCATCGGGGCGAAGAGGCAGCCGCGTCGGTGGTGGACGGACCGCAGAGCCGCATCTTCGAGCAGGCGCACAATCGCCTGCACAGCTTTCGAGGACTGCTCGCGTGGCTCGTCGAGGTCAACGGTCGATGACGAGGGCACGGACACCGAGCAACAACGGGGCGCCGCGGCTGGCGAAGCAGCAACGGCAGCACCGCATCGCGCGCCTCCTCGAACAGCACTCGATCAGCAGCCAAGGACAGCTCATCGAGCTGCTCGCCGGCGACGGCGTGATCGCGACACAGGCGACCGTTTCGCGCGACCTGGAGGAGTTGAGCGCGATCAAGGTGCGCGCCGCGGGTGGCGAGAGCGTGTACGCGATCCCGGAGCTGCCGAAGGAGCAACGGACCCCAGAGGACCATCTGCGCCGCGTGCTGGGCGACTGGGTCGTCGAGGTGGCGCACTCGCACAACCTCGTCGTCCTGCGCACGCCTCCCGGGTCCGCGCACGTCGTCGGCTCGGCCATCGACCGGGCGGGCATGAGCGGCGTTCTCGGGACGGTCGCCGGCGACGACACGATCCTCGTGGTGGTCGCGGAACGAACGAGCGGCGCCAGGATGGCCGGCCGCCTGAGCGAACTGGCCGGCCTGTGAGCGCTCCGCCGAAATTGCGTTCAAGGTGGCCCTCTGGGGGCCAATTCGAACGCCAGAACGACTGTGGATGGAGCTTCTGATGCCCAAACGGGTGGTGTTGGCGTACAGCGGAGGACTGGACACGTCCGTCGCGGTGCGGTGGATGATCGACAACCTCGGCGTCGAGGTCGTCGCGCTCGCGGTCGACGTCGGGCAGGACGGCGGGTCGATCGACAAGGCGATGATCCGCACGCGGGCCGAAGCGGCAGGTGCGGTCGAGTGCATCGTCGACGACGCCCGAGAGGAGTTCGCAAGCGACTTCCTCGTCCCTGCGCTCAAGGCCAACGCGCTCTACGAGGGTCGGTATCCGCTCGTGTCCGCACTGTCGCGACCTTTGATCGTCAAGCACCTCGTCGACGCGGCGCGCCGGCACGGCGCCGATGCCGTCGCGCACGGTTGCACTGGCAAAGGAAACGATCAGGTTCGCTTCGAAGTGTCGACGCGCGCGCTTGCGCCCGACCTCGACGTTGTCGCGCCGGTGCGCTCGTGGGGGATGACTCGTGAGGATTGCATCCTGTACGCCTACGACCACGAGATCCCGATCACGGCGACCAAGGAGAAGGTCTATTCGATCGACGACAACCTGTGGGGAAGGGCGATCGAGTGTGGCGAGATGGAGGACCCGTGGCGGGTTCCGCCGCCCGGTGTGTGGTCGTTGACCAAGCAAACTGCCACCGAGCCGCGTGATCTCGTCGTCGGGTTCGACCAAGGCGTTCCTGTCACGGTCGACGGTGAGAACCTCGAACTCGTCGAACTCATCGGACGGGTCGGTGCAGTCGTCGGCTCGTACGGGTGCGGACGGCTGGACATGGTGGAGAACCGGCGTGTCGGCATCAAAAGCCGCGAGACCTACGAATGCCCGTCCGGTCTCGCCTTGATCGCCGCGCACGCAGATCTCGAGTCGATCACTCACGAGCGAGACCTCGCTCGTGAGAAGCAGCGGCTCGAGATCAGGTACGCAGAGTTGGTCTACGACGGTCTGTGGTTCTCGCCGCTGCGCCAGGCGCTCGACGCCTTCATCGACGAGAGCCAACGCTTCGTGACGGGGGAGGTGCGCCTGCACCTCGAGCCCGGCTCGTGTCGGGTCACCGGTCGGCGCAGCGACCACAGCCTCTACGACTACGGACTGGCGACCTACGACGCGGCCGATGCGTTCCGCCACGAGGACTCGGCCGGATTCGTGCGCCTCTGGGGCCTCGGCCTCGAAACTTGGGCGGCCAAGCAGGGCTCGTCGGACGCATGATGTCCATCTGATGAGCGACCCGGGCGGAACCCTCTGGCACGGGCGGTTCGAGGACGGCCCGTCGGGCGAGTTGCTCGCCTTCTCGGCGAGCCTCCACTTCGACCGGCGGCTCGCCGACGACGACCTTGCCGGTTCGCGGGCCCACGTCCGCGGCCTCGTGCGAGCCGGGATCGTGACCCCACAGGAAGCCGACGCCATCCTCGGTGCGCTCGACAAGGTCGCGGTGGAGCTGACGGACGGCACGTTCACGTTCGAGCCGACCGACGAGGACATCCACACCGCCATCGAGCGGCGGGTGACCGAGCTCGCCGGTTCGACCGGTGCGAAGTTGCACACGGGCCGCAGCCGCAACGACCAGGTGGCGACTGCGCTACGGCTCTACGCCAAGCGAGCGCTCGGCGACATCGTTCGTCGCGTCCTCGATCTTCAACGCGTCCTGCTGGACCGCGCGGTCGAGGCTGGCCCCACGTACCTTCCTGGGTACACACACATGCAGCGCGCGCAGCCGGTGCTGCTGTCGCACCACCTCCTCGCGCACGGGTGGGCGCTCGCCCGCGATGTCGACCGACTCCTCGCATCGATAAAGCGGCTCGACGTGTCCCCGCTTGGCGCGGGTGCGTTGGCGGGATCGTCGTTGCCGCTCGATCCCGACGGCGTGGCCGACGACCTCGGCTTCGCTCGGAGGTTCGAGAACTCGCTCGACGCGGTCAGCGATCGCGATTTCGTCGCGGAAGCCCTGTTCGACCTCGCGCTCCTCGGCGTGCACCTGTCGCGCCTGGGCGAGGAGATCGCGCTGTGGTCCAGCGAAGAGTTCGGGTTCCTCGTGCTCGCGGATGCGTATGCCACCGGAAGCTCGATGCTGCCGCAGAAGAAGAACCCGGACATCGCCGAGCTCGTGCGGGGCAAGGCTGGTCGGCTCATCGGTCATCTCACCGGCGTGCTGGCGATGCTGAAAGGCCTCCCGCTCGCGTACAACCGCGACCTCCAAGAGGACAAGGAGCCGTTGTTCGACGCAGTCGACACGGTGCAGCTCGCCCTTCCGGCGCTCACCGGCTTACTGCGCACTGCCTCGTTCGTGGCCGAGCGCATGCAGGCCAGTGCGGACGTACCGACTTCGGCCGCGACCGACCTCGCCGAGCTGCTCGTCGAGCGTGGGATGCCGTTCCGTGAGGCGCACGCGCTCGTCGGCGCACTGGTACGCGACTCGATCGAACGGCGCGTGCCGCTGGCCGAGCTCGTGCAATCGCACCCGGACCTCGGCGAAGACGCGCTCGAGCTGTTGCAGCCGGGTGTCGCGGTGACGCGACGGACGACGCCCGGTGGTGCCGGCCCCGAGTCGGTCGCGATCCAGATCGATCGGTACCGCAGCCTGCTCGAGAAGCTCGGCGACCGTCTCCAAGCATGAGCTTCCGGCACGAGATCCGTGTCCGGTACGGCGAGGTCGACCTGCAGGGCGTGGTGTTCAACGCGCACTACCTCGCGTACGTGGACGACTGCATCGACTCGTGGTTGCGCTCGCTCGACACGCACTTCGAGCGGTTCGGATGGGACATCATGGTCAAGAAGGCGAGCGTCGAGTGGCTGGGCTCCGCGGGTATCGGTGATGTGCTCGCACTCGAACCGCGTGTGTCGCGGTGGGGGCGCACGTCGTTCGACGTGACGGTCGGCGGTGCCGTCGGGGAGCGTCCTGTGTTCGAAGCGGTCGTCGTCTATGTCGGCGTCGAGACGGGAACGACGACCCCGGCTCCGGTCCCGGACGAGGTCCGCGACGCTCTGTCGAAGTGACGACTTCTCGTCTCGATCGGAACTTCTACCGTCGCGACCCGCGCCTCGTCGCGCCCGACCTGCTCAACAAGGTGCTGGTCCATGGCGACCTGTCGGCGCGGATCGTGGAGGTGGAGGCGTACTGCGGATCGATCGACCCGGGTAGTCACGCGTACCGCGGGCTGACGAACCGCAACGCGACGATGTTCGGTCCACCTGGGGGGCTGTACGTGTACTTCACGTACGGCATGCACTGGTGCGCCAACGCGGTCTGCGGCGAAGAGGGTGAGGGCGTTGCCGTGCTGTTGCGCGCTGCCGCGCCGCTGACCGGCGTGGAGAAGATGCGTTCGTCGCGCGGACCAGCAGCCCGTCGTGATCGCGACCTGTGCAGCGGACCAGCGAAGCTGTGCGAGGCGCTGCGCCTCGACAAGACCTTCGACGGCTCGGACCTCGTGACTGCCGACCACGATGTCTCGATCGTCGACGACGGGACACCCCCGCCGTCGCAACCGGGCAACAGCGTCCGGATCGGTCTCAATGCCGGCGCGGAACATCCTTGGCGGTGGTTCGTGCCGGGGGACGAAAATGTGTCCAAGAGTCGGCGCGGGAAGCGCGGCTGATCACACGCCCCCGGGCGTTTGGCACGACTTCATGCCGTTGGTGATGGCGAAGGCGTTCAACGCCTCGCTGTTCGGCTCTCCGGACTCTCGCTGCTTCTCGAGGAACTGCGCGTCGTCACCCGTCCGCAGCTTGGCCGTCCACGTCGCTCGATCGCGCAGCCACTGATCCCAGTCGTCGAGCCACTTCGACACAGCATCGTGCGCCTCACCGGCGGCGGGAACCTTGGTCCGGAGCTCGGCGACCATGCCCGCCAGTTGGGCGTCCGCTCGATCGGCGAGGTCACCGCGAGCCTGCGGCGAAGCGGCGCGCTGGTTGACCAGTCCTGCGTTGTCGATCGCCGAGAGCGTCGCGGCGCAGATCGGCTCGGCCGCGGTGGGAAACGACCGGTCGTCGAGCAGGTCGGGCGTGGGCGGTTTGGCGATGAACAAGACGTAGATCCACATCACCGCGAGCACGCCGACAAGAGCGCCGACCACGATGCGAACCGACCGAGTGTGAAGGAACGACACCTGACTCTCCGAGCTCACGTCGGCGCCACTCCGCTTCGGTGGGGGCTACGCCCCCACGCCCCAGCGCATCCGGCTCCCTGGCGGTCGCTCGGCTGCGGTGGTGGCGCCATCTGCGCAATCGCTTGGTTCACGTGGGCGCCACCACGACCGTCACCGCTGAGCCCGACGCCGCCATCGTGCCGGCGGTGGGTGACTGGGACTTCACCAGGCCGGCGGTTCCCGCCTGACCCGTGTCGACGCGCTCGACCACGAAGCCGGACCGCGAGAGCCGGCTTGCGGCGTCGTCGGCGGACAGTCCGACGACCGAGGGGACAGTGCTGCTCGCCGCGGCTGTCACTTGTGTCGCCGTCGTCGGTGATGTCGCAACGGGAGGCTGGGTGGTCGTGGTCGTGGTGGTCTGCGGTGGAGCAAAGTCCTGGGCCGGTGTGCCCGCGGTCGCGGCGGTCATGAACCGTTGCCAGATCTGCGCCGGCCACGTGCCTCCGTAGACCGTGATGCTCGTGGTCGGCGGCGTCATCTGCACTTCGGATTCGGGATAACCGGCCCACACAGCCGTCGACAGTGTCGGCGTGTAGCCGCAGAACCACGCGTTCTTGTAGTCCTCGCCGGTGCCGGTCTTGCCGGCGACCGGGCGATCCAGTTGAGCGGCGGTGCCCGTCCCGCGCGCGACGACCTGTTGCAGCACGGTCGTGACGGTGTCGGCGACGGTCGCGTCCATCGCCTTCGACTGCTGGTGCACGTCCTCGTAGAGGACAGCGCCGTTTGCCTTGGTGATGCGCGTGACCATGATCGGCTCGACGTGCACACCTCGGTTGGCGAGCGTGCCGTACACCGAGGCCATCTCGAGCGGTTGCACGTCGTTGGAGCCGAGCACTGCCGCGGGCACGGCTTGGAGGGGTGTGGTGATGCCCATGCGGTGGGCCATGTCGATCGCATTCTTCGGCCCGACCTGCAAGATGAGTTGCGCGAAGAGCGTGTTGAACGAGTGGACCGTTCCCTCGACGAGGTTGGTCCCACCCGGTGCTCCCTCGCCGGGATCAGCATTGTGCACGTTCCACGGCACCGTGCTGCCGGGAATGCCGAGCGTGATCGTGGGTGGCGCGGCCAGCACTTCGGACAGCGGGATCCCCTGCGCCAAAGCGGTTGCGAGCACGATCGGCTTGAACGCCGACCCGGTGCCGCGACCCTTGCCCATCGCAAGGTTGAACTGCGCAGATCGACTCGATCCGAAGTAGTCAGCCCCTCCGACCATGGCGCGCACAAACCCCGTCTGCGGGTCGACAGATACGAGCGCGGCCTGCGGTCCGCGGGCTGGCATGACCTGGGCGACTGCAGCCTCCGCTGCGGCTTGCAATGGCAAATCGATCGTCGTGTAGATGCGCAACCCGCCCTCATAGAGAAGGTCACGTCGTTCCTCTGGAGTCGCGCCGAACCGCGGATCGGTCTCGACGAACTTCTTCACCTCGTCGACGAAGTGGGCGGCGGGGTAACGCTCCGCCGTCGGTGTCGGCGCGATGCCGAGCGGCGAGGCGACGCCGAAGTCGCGCTCAGCCTGCGTGATGTCGCCGAGCTCGGCCAGCTTGTCGAGGACCGTGTTGCGTCGGGCCAAAGCCTCGTTCGGGTGGGCGATCGGGTCGTAGTCGTTGGGCGCCTGGATGAGGCCCGCGATCGTCGCGGCCTCCACGATGCCGATCTGCTCGATCGGCTTGGCGAAGTACTGCTCGGCGGCCGCCTCGACGCCATAGGCGCCGTTCCCGAAGTAGACGGTGTTGAGGTAGATCTCGAGGATCCGCTGCTTGGAGTAGTGGTTCTCGAGTTGCCATGCGAGTGCGGCTTCTTGGACCTTGCGATCCAGGGTCTTGCCCGCCGACAGCAAGGTGTTCTTGACGAGTTGCTGCGTGATCGTCGACCCACCCTGCTCGATCGTCCCTGCCTCCGCATTGGTTCGCGCGGCGCGCGCGATCGCTCGGATGTCGACACCATGGTGGTAGTAGAAGCGCTCGTCCTCGATCGCGATGACGGCCTGCTGCATGGGCTGCGAGATGCGGTGGAGGGGCACCTCGATGCGGTTCTCTGGGCCGTGCAGCGTGGTGATCAGAGCCCCGTCGGCGGCGAAGATCTTCGACGACTGCGCGTTCGCCGGAATCTGCGGTACGACGGGCGTGGGTGTGTACGAGCACCCGGAGGCCAGCGCGGCCGCCGCGACCGCGCACGCAATCGCGGTAGCGAACCTACGCATGATCTTGATTGTCGCGTTTCTGGTGCCCGGCTCGGGGTGCACCTCTCACTATCGTCCGGTACCGGAATGGACTTACTGGCCGATCTCGACGCCCGCGGATTGATCCACGACACCACGGATCGGCAAGCACTCGCCGAGCGTCTGGAGCGCGGCGCAGTGACGCTGTACCACGGCATGGATCCGTCCGCCGACAGCCTCCACACGGGCAATTTGATCGGTTTGGTCATGCTGCGACGGTTTCAGGACGCCGGCCACCACCCGATCGCCCTGGCCGGCGGTGCCACCGGCATGGTCGGCGACCCGGGCGGTCGGTCGGAGGAGCGCAACCTCCTCGACGAGGACACGCTGTGGCACAACGTCGCCGCCATCAACGAGCAGATCAGCCGAGTGCTCGGCCCGCCGGGCGACTGGACGCTCGTGGACAACTACGAGTGGACCCGGGACGTCC
>DATAES010000116.1:0-2989 GCA_036257895.1 Acidimicrobiales bacterium | reverse complement strand
GGCGGAACGGGAGGAGATCTCGCGTGGGCTGACGACAGGCGCGACGTTGGCGACGATCGCAGGTGGTCTTGCATCAACCCCGGCGGTGGGGGACCCCCAGGGCAGCGGCCCCACGCCCGCCGGCGTGACTCGAGGCTGCGGCCCCGTCGACCCGCAACCAGCAGCTGCGTCTCGCTCGCAGTGGTGGGCGTAGGCACGCCCTCAGAACCCCGTCCCGAGCACCGTCCCGAGCGTCGTGGCTACACCGGTGGCTACATCTGTAGCGGCGCGATGTGTGTGCCTCGCAGCCATACAACGTTGACGTGCGACGTTGCGTGGAGGCGATGGGAATCGAACCCACGAACCTCTTGCATGCCATGCAAGCGCTCTACCAACTGAGCTACGCCCCCGGGGTGGGCCTTCACGGTAGCAGCGGATCTCCAACTGGTTCCCGAGATCGAGGGGTACGCAAGTACGATCGCCGTTCCATGGCCGGCGAGTACGACGTTCAGGAGATCGAGCGCCGGTGGCAGGCGCGCTGGCGAGACGACGGCACGTACGAAGTCGACAACGACGACCCGCGGCCTCCCTTCTATGTCCTGTGCATGTACCCCTACCCGTCGGGGCCGGCGCACATGGGTCACGTCCGCAACTACACCTTCGGCGACCTGATCGTCCGCTACCGGACGATGAACGGCTACGGCGTGCTCAGCCCGATCGGGTTCGACAGCTTCGGGCTACCCGCGGAGAACGCGGCCATCAAGACCGGGACGCACCCGCGGCCCTTCACCGAAGCGCGGATCGATGAGCTGACCTCGTCGCTGCAGCGCCTGGGCGCCTGCTACGACTGGCGACGGGTGGTCAAGAGCCACGACCCCACCTACATCCGGTGGACGCAGTGGATCTTCCTGCGGCTGCTCGAAGCCGGCCTGGCTTATCGCGACAAAGCCGTCGTCAACTGGTGTCCCGGCTGCCACACGGTGCTGGCCAACGAGCAGGTCCTGGCCGACGGCACGTGTGAACGTTCTGGCGACGTCGTCGAGAAGCGTGAGCTCGAGCAGTGGTTCTTCCGCATCACTGCATACGCGCAGCAACTGCTCGACGACCTCGACCATCTGGAATGGCCCGAGCGCGTGATCACGATGCAGCGCAACTGGATCGGTCGGTCCGACGGCGCGGAGTTCGAGATGCAGGTGTGCGACGCGCAAGGCAACGCGACCGGCCCCGGCTTCCGTGTCTTCACCACTCGGCCCGACACGAGCTTCGGGATGACGTTCTGTGTGCTCGCGCCTGAGCATCCACTCGTTCCCGAGATCACGCTCGACGAACAACGGGCCGAGGTCGACGCGTTCGTCGCACGCGTCCGGCACGAGTCCGAGCTCGAACGGCTGTCGGGAGAGGGCGCGCTGGACAAGCGCGGTGTCTTCACCGGCGCGTACGCGCGCAATCCCTTCACTGAGCAGCCGGTGCCGATCTACCTGGCGGACTACGTCCTCATGACGTACGGCACCGGGGCGATCATGGCCGTCCCCGGTCAGGATCAGCGCGACTGGGACTTCGCCACTGTCTACGACCTGCCGATCGTCCGCACGGTGCAACCCCCGGACGACTGGCACGGCGAGGCGTACGTCGGTGACGGTCCCGCGATCAACAGCGCGTGGCTCGACGGACTGAGCAAGGCGGATGCCATCGCCGCCGCCATCGATTGGCTCGAGGAGCAGGCGATCGGCATCCGCACGGTCAAATACCGCCTGCGCGACTGGCTGCTGTCCAGGCAGCGGTTCTGGGGTTGTCCGATCCCGATCGTGTACTGCCCCGAGCACGGGCCTGTACCGGTGCCCGACGACGAGTTGCCGGTGCTGGCGCCCGACGACGTCGAGTTCCGGCCGACGGGCGAGTCGCCGCTGCGGTTCCACGAAGGCTTTCTCAACACGACGTGCCCGAAGTGCGGCGGGCCCGCGGTGCGCGAGACCGACACGATGGACACCTTCGTCGACTCGTCCTGGTACTTCCTGCGGTTCTGTGACCCGTGGAACGCCGACGCGCCGTTCTCGCGTGAGGCGGTGTCGCGGTGGATGCCCGTCGACCAGTACATCGGCGGCGTCGAGCACGCGATCCTGCACCTGATGTACGCGCGCTTCTTCACGAAGGCGCTGGCCGATCTCGAGATCGCGCCCGAAGGCCTGCGCGAACCGTTCGCCCGCCTGTTCACGCAGGGAATGATCCGCATGGACGGATCCAAGATGTCGAAGTCCAAGGGCAACCTGGTAACGCCGGAGGACTACCTCGACACGGTCGGCGCGGACGCGCTACGGCTGTTCCACCTGTTCGTCGGCCCACCCCAGGACGACATGGACTGGGACGATGCCGGCATCGAGGGGTGCACGCGTTTCCTGCATCGTCTGTGGCGTGTGGCCGAGCCTTCGTCCGACGCGGTGAAGCCTGCCGGAGGGGACGCCGTCGGCGCCGTCGATCGCGCCACGCATCGGCTGATCGTGCGTGTCACCGACGAGTTCGAACGATGGTCGTACAACACCGCGGTCGCGTCGTTCATGGAGTTCACGAACCTGCTGTACAAGCAGGGGTCGACGCCGTTCGCCATCGACACGCTGTTGCTCTTGCTGTCGCCGATGGCGCCGCACATCACCGCCGAACTGTGGGCCCGTCGTCACGACGGTGAGCACGTCCACGACCAGGTGTGGCCGACTGCGGATCCCACACTGGCCGCAATCGACACCGTGACGATGGTCGTTCAGGTCGACGGCAAGGTGCGGGAGCGCTTGGAGGTTCCGACGTCCATCACCGCCGCGGATGCGGAGCGGCAGGCGTTGGAGGCTGTCCGCACCAAGCTCGAGGCAGACCCGTTGCGGGTGATCGTTCGTGAGCCGAAGCTGGTGAATCTCGTCACCAAGGCGTAACGAAGTCCGCCCCGGCGCGGTCGGACGCGTCGTGCCCCCCGCAGCCAAGCTCAGCCTCGCGACCCGGATCGACCACGCTGCCGGAAGTCGCG
>DATAES010000115.1:0-3898 GCA_036257895.1 Acidimicrobiales bacterium | reverse complement strand
CGTAGGGCACCGGGAGCGCCGACCACTTCCGATCCGCGATCGCCACACCGCGCCCCTCTCCGCGTCCCGGGTCCACTTGCGTACCGATCGGTACAATACGCCCCGCCATGGGAACCCACGAACCTGCACGGCTCGCCGCGGACGTCGACGTGCTGGTCGTCGGCGCCGGCATCACCGGCATCTACCAGCTGTATCGCGCTCGTGAGGCCGGCTTCTCGGCGCTGCTGCTCGAAGCAGGTGGCGGCGTGGGCGGAACCTGGTACTGGAACCGCTACCCCGAGGCACGGTTCGACTCGGAGAGCTACACGTACGGCTACCTGTTCTCGAAGGAACTGTTCGACGAGTGGGAGTGGCAAGAGCACTTCGCGGCCCAACCGGAGACCGAGCGCTACCTCAACCACGTGGTCGACCGATTCGATCTTCGGCGTCACATCAAATTCGGGGCCAAAGTGACGTCGGCCGCGTATGACGAGTCGTCAGGCTCGTGGGCAGTGGGCGTCAGCGACGGCAGCGAGCTCCGCGCTCGATTCCTCGTCGCCGCGACCGGCGTCCTCTCGGTGCCGTACTTCCCCGATGTGCCGGGACGCGCGGACTTTCGCGGTGAGCAGCACCACACGGGGCTCTGGCCGGCGACGCCAGTTGATTTCGCAGAGAAGCGGGTAGCCGTCGTCGGAACGGGGTCGAGCGGGGTGCAGGTGATTCCCGCCATCGCCGGCGAGGTCGCTTCGTTGACGGTGTACCAACGAACACCTCACTGGTGCACACCGCTCAACAACGCGCCGATCACGTCCGGCGAACAGGCGCGGCTGCGGGCCGACTTCGAAGCGATCCGCGAGACGCTGAACACGTCAGCGGCGGGGTTCCTTCACCCCGCGCACGATCGCGCCGCCTTCGACGACCCGGACGACGAGCGTCTGGCGTTCTTCGAGAAGATGTGGAACAGCCCGGGCTTCTCGAAGCTCACGAGCAACTACACCGACTTGCTGTTCGATCACGCGGCGAACGCGGCGTGGTGCAACTTCATCGCAGACAAGATCAGGAACATCGTCGAGGATCCGGCGACAGCCGCGAAGTTGATCCCTCGGAATCACCGGTTCGGTGAGCACCGGCCTCCGTTCGTGACGGGCTACTACGAGGTGTTCAACAACTCGAACGTGTCGCTCGTCGATCTGAAGGACACGCCGATCGTCCGCATGACGGCGACCGGCATCGAGACCACGCCCGGCGTGCGTGAGTTCGACATCGTCGTCTGGGCGACTGGGTTCGACTTCGGCACGGGCGCGCTGCTGCGGATGGGGATCCGCGGCCGAGACGGTCGTGCGCTCGAGGACCACTGGTGCGATGGTCCTCGGACGTTCCTCGGCGTCCAGACCGCAGGCTTCCCGAACTTCTTCTTCCCGGGTGGTCCGCACGCAGCGGCCGGCAACAACCCTCGGTACAACGGCGACCAGGTGGACTTCATCACCGACACGCTCCGCTTCGCGCGCGAGCGCGGCTACGACACGATCGAGGTCGATCCCGACGCGGAGGAAGCGTGGACCAACATGGTCGACCGCGGCGCCGTGAGGGCACCCTCGTTCGGCGAGAGCAGTTACTACTTCGGGTCCAACATTCCGGGGAAGCCACGGAAGTACCTGCTGAACTCGGCCGGCCGGCCCAAGCTGTTCAAGGAGATCGCCAAGGTCATCGAGACCGACTACGCCTCGTTCATTCTGTCGCGCTCGCCGGAGCCGTCCACCTGAGTCAAACCGTGGCGATGGGAGTCACGGGGGAGCCGACGATGCCGGGGAGGCGGAGCGGGGGCGCGGTGAGCAGGAAACGGCTTCGGTTGTGTCCGCGCAGCCACATCGCGAGTTCGTGCAGGTACCACATCTCTCCGAGCGGAACGCCAAGCCGGAACAGGCAGAGGTGGTGGATCGGCAGGAACGAGTGGCGGCTCGGATCGCGATCCTTTCCGAGCAGTCCTTCGACCGCGTAGTTGTCAGCGACCAACGCCGAGATCTGCGAGTCCGTGATCCACTCCAGCAACGAGTCGTCGCGCGCGTCCAGGTAGGCGCACATCGTGTGGATCTTGACCGGGTCCGGATTGCGCTCCCACTCCAGCACCTTTGTCGCGAAGCCGGTGTGCAGCAGCAGCATGTCGCCAGGCTCGACGACGACACCATCCGCCGCCATGACTTCCTCGAGCGTGTTGCGGTCGACGCCGCGCCAGTCGTGCCCGAGGTGATGAGCCAGGTCGACGAGCACGCCACGCCCCTGCACCCCATGGAACGCCATGTGCTCCAAGCCGAGGTGGTGCGCGAACGAGCGGTGCATGCCGCCATCGCCCCGCGCGTCCGCGGCGGGCCCGACGAGGTCGATGCCGGCGCGGTACCCGTTGTAGTAGACGGCCTCCTCGACCCCGTCGTCATCGGCGTCGAACTCGGCGCCGACGTGTGCGAGCGAGTCCCACTGCGTCGAGTACTGCAGCGAGAGAGTCACCACGTCGTCGGCCCACACGTCGACGTAACGCGCGTCGCCCCAGTCGTCCATCTCGCTCATGTGCACGTTGAAGAAGGTCGACGGGTTGCCCTGCATGTCCTCGGTCGGCGCGAGCACCGGTGGGTGTCGCCGTTGGTTCAACGAGATGCCACCGGGATAGTCGAGCGGCAGGCTCAGACAGAAGCTGACACCGGCCTCGACTTCGCGCACACCTTGGAGGACCTTCTCGGGGGTGAGCAGGTTGATGCGGCCGAGCTCGTCGTCATGGCCCCAGTCACCCCACGTCGAACCGGGTGGGCGTTGCTTCCACCGCTTCGTCACCGGTCCTGCACCCCCTGTTCGTTGCGATGTGCCGACCCGCTGGTTTAGCCTCGCGACCGGCGTTCGCGCATGACGCGAACCACATTTCCGCCTTTAGAGGACCCTGCAAATGACGCACAAGGCTTTCGTCGTTTCCGCTGACGGGCATCTCCTCGAGCCGACCGATCTGTTCGTCACCCGCCTTCCGAAGCACCTGCGCGAGCGGGGTGTGTGGGAGGAGGACTTCGAGATCGAGCCGTTCGTCGAGGGCGGCGCCCGGATCTTTCGGCGGCTGCACACGCCCGGGTTCGAGGGCTGGACGATCAGTCGGTATCGCCAGACGGGCGGGCGGATGCCCGAAGGCGAGCCCGAGCAGATTCTCCAGGACATGGATCTCGACGGCGTCGACGTCCAGGTGATGCATCCGAACTTGTCGCTCTTCGGGCTCTACTCCGACGACCACGAGCTGTCGATGGCGCACGCCCGTGTGTACAACGACTACGTCATCGAGCGGTTCACGCCCTATTTCTCGCGGGTGGCGCCGACCGCGCCCGTGCCGATCACGGACATCGATGAAGCCGTCGCGGAGATCGAGCGCGTGGCTGCCGCCGGCTTTCGCGCCATTCTCCTGCCGGCGGTGCCACCGAAGCCGTACTACTCGCGCGACTTCGACCCGGTGTGGGCGGCTGCGCAGTCGAACGGCGTGCACGTGTTCATCCACACCCAGACAGGTGGCGTCAAGGTCAACGACCCCGCCTCCACGACGCTCAAGGTCGTCATGGATTCGGCCGCGCAGGTCAACCAGCCGATGACAGAGAAGTCAGCGTCGAAGCGGATGATCACGCAATGCGTCTACGCTCCGATCATCCCGCAGCAGGTCATCTGCGAGCTCATCGGTGGTGGCGTGCCCGAGCGCTATCCCGACCTGCACTTCGCGCTGATCGAGTTCAACGCGCACTGGCTCGCGTCGTTGGTGGGGTCGATGGACAAGTGCTGGATCACCGGTATCGGCCAGGACGCCGACTGGTGGCTCGGCAACTGGGACGACACCCGTCCGGCCGACGACCAGCCGGGTATGGCGCAGCTGTTCCGTCTCAACGACAAGTGGCCGTATCCG
>DATAES010000114.1:0-36644 GCA_036257895.1 Acidimicrobiales bacterium | reverse complement strand
TCGCGCATCTCCAAGCGCCTGGTCTCCTCCGGCGCCCTGGAGATCGTCGCCACCGCGGCGCCGGGGATCCGCGACATCCTCGTGCTCGGCAAGGTCAAGTCCCTCGAGCGGCTCGGCGAGGCCGACCTCGTGGTCCTCGATGCTCCTGCGGCGGGGCACGCCATCAGCTTCCTGCTGTCGGCGCGCGGCCTGCTCGACGCCGTCCGGGTCGGGCCCATCAACACCCAGGCCCGTGAGGTGCTCGAGATGCTGACCGACCCGGCGCGCTGCCAGGTCCTCCTCGTCACCCTGCCCGAGGAGACGCCCGTCAACGAGCTCGTCGACACCGCCTATCACCTCGAGGATCGCGTCGGGGTCAGCCTCGGCCCGGTGGTCGTCAACGGCTTGTACCCCGAGATTCGGGGGCTCGACGTGGACCCTGCGGATGCCGCCGAGCGAGTCGGCAGCACACTGCGCGATGGTGAGGCCGCGTCCCTCGCCGCCGCCGCGGACTTCCGACGCCACCGGATGGATCTGCAGCGCAGCCAAGTGGCTCGGCTCGCCGCGCAACTCCCACTGTCGCAACTCGAGCTCCCGTACCTGTTCAACGCCGACCTCGGGCCAGACGACCTCGAGGTGCTCGCCACGGACTTGCTCCGCGGCATCGACGCGTTGCAGAGAGCGGGTTCGTGAGCGAGTGCAGCGAGTGCAGCGAGCTCATCGCGGCCGAGGATCGATGAGCGAGTGCAGCGAGCTCACGGCGGCCGAGCGACCGCCAGGGAGCAGGACGCGGATGGGGTCCGGGGGCGCAGCCCCCGAGGATCGATGACAACGCTCGCCCGCCTCGTGCGCGACGCCGACATCATCGTCACCGCCGGATCCGGCGGCGTCGGCAAGACGACCACCGCTGCGGTGCTCGCACTGGAGGGCGCGCGCGCCGGACGACGCGCGGTCGTCGTCACGATCGATCCTGCGAAGCGTCTCGCTGATGCGCTCGGACTCGAAGGGTTGAGCAACTCGCCGTCGGAAATCGACGGTGAGTGGGAAGGCGAGCTGTGGGCGATGATGCTCGACACCAAGTCGACATTCGACGACCTCGTCATGAAGCACTCGATCGACCCGGCACAAGCGGATCGCATCCTGAACAATCGCTTCTACAAGAACATCTCCGGTGCGCTGTCGGGGACGCAGGAGTACATGGCGATGGAGAAGTTGTACGAGCTCCATTGCGACAGCGAATTCGATCTCGTCGTTGTCGACACACCACCGACGCGGCATGCACTCGACTTCATCGATGCGCCGCGTCGGCTGACGCGCTTCCTCGACCACCGGCTGTATCGCATCCTGGTGGCGCCGACCCGAGGTTTGATGAAAGCGGCCAACGTCGCGGCACAGGCGTTCGTCCGCACGTTGTCGAAGGTCGTCGGCGCGGAGGTGATCGACGATGCCATCACGTTCTTCACGGCGTTCTCGGGGATGGAGGAGGGCTTCAAGGATCGAGCGAACACCGTGTTCGCACTCCTGGCGTCACCGAACACCGCATTCGTCCTGGTCGCATCCCCGCGCCGCGACACCGTCGAGGAAGCTGATTTCTTTGCTCGCCGCTTGCTCGAGGCGGGCATCGACGTGCGTGCGTTGATCGTGAACCGGATGCATCCGAAGTTCGGCGACGGACTGGCGGAAGCGACTCGTGAACGAGCGCGCACGCTAGGCAGCACCGATCTCGGCGGCCTGTACGCCAACCTCGCCGACTTCCGTCTGGTGGCGTCGCGCGAAGCAGAACACCTCGTCGGACTGGCAGAGCGCGTCGCGCCTGCACCCGTGGTGCGGGTGCCGTTCCTACGATCGGACGTGCACGACCTCGAAGGACTCGCAGAGGTCGGCAAGTACCTACTCGCCTAGGTCGCTCCGCCTTCGACGGCAAGGAGCGCGGTGGCCGCCGCTTCCACCGTGTCCGTGACAGGAACGATGCGGTCGAACCCAGTGGTGTGCAGCAGCCGCGTCAACGTCGGCCGGCTGCATGCCACTGCGACGTCGCCACCTGCTTCACGCGCGCGCCGGATGCCTCCGATGAGCGCGCCGAGACCGGCCGAGTCCATGAACGGCACCGACGAAAGATCGATGAGCAGCCGGGGTGACGCGGCCAGCTCCGCCAAACGTTCACGGAACTGGCCGACGGTGTAGGCGTCGAGCTCGCCGACGGGTCGGCAAACGACGTAGTCGGTGGAGGATTCCACCTGGATCTCGAGCACTCGTTCTCCGGAAAAGGTGCGGATGCGGGTCCGATCGTAGTCAGCCCCACCGAAGATGCTCCCCTCGCGATCGCGCCACTAGCCTCCCGCCGTGCCCGATGTGCTGGTCGCTGCCGATGCGGACTGGATCCATGACGAGGTAGAAGCCGCGCTGGCCACGCCCGACCGAAGCGTGCGTTGGGTGCGCCGGGGGATGGACGTACCACGCGCCGTGGCCGAGCTGTCGCCCGAGCTCGTCGTGCTCGATCTGCAGATCGGCAACATGGGCGGCATGGCCACATGCATGGCGCTGCGGCTCGAGAGCGGCGCCGGCCGTCTGCCACGGGTGCCGGTGCTGATGCTGCTCGACCGCGAGGCGGACATCTTCCTCGCCCGACGGTCTGATGCGGACGGCTGGCTGATCAAGCCGATCGACGCCTTCCGCTTGCGCAAGGCGGCCACTGCGCTGCTCGACGGCGGCAAGTACACCGAGGGCGTCCCCGACGACGCCGGCGAACCGCTCCGGCTCTAGCTGTTCGTTCGCCGAGTACTCCCTTCGGACGACACCGAGCCGTCGGGTACAGTCGACCGCTCCACGGGGAGTGGCGCAGTTTGGCAGCGCGCTGCGTTCGGGACGCAGAGGTCGTGGGTTCAAATCCCGCCTCCCCGACTCAACAACGTGCTGATCTCAGCCCATGCTGCGTCGTCGGCCTACCGCTCGGGTAGGCCGACGGACATTCATTTCGCGCTCTAGCGCGTTTTGGCGGACGGCTCGGGGCTCTGACGACACTCCATGAACAATCGACGTACCAAGACCGGCCGACTCCCGACGATGCTGACTTCGATCCTCGCCGACGAGGCCGAACGCGGCTACGACTGTCAGCGCGCTCGTGGAGCGCAGCCTGAGGAGGCACGGTCGATGAGAAAGATCCTGGGCGCGCTCACCATCGTCGCCGTCGTGGTCGCCGCTTCCCCTGTCGGCGCTGCGCTCACGACCGACGACCACAACGACCACGTCCGCGCTGTCGTGCTGTTCGTCGGCGACTCGAACGAGACGTTCGGCGCGAACCGCATCGTCTGGACGCTCACGTGGGACGACCACAACGACAACGGCTACATCCCTGTGATGGCGTCTCGTGTCGGCGCGGGCATCAGAACACCGGATTGTCTCGACCCGACGTCGTGCTCGACGAACGACTACTGGCAGGTGAAGCTCGGCGAGCTGGGAGCACGAGTGCAGCCGGACGTGATCGTGAACAACCTTGGCATCAACGACACTGAGTCACCCGGCACGCAAACCACGCTCGGGTACGCGAACTACAGCAAGAAGATCGACTGGTTCATGTCGCTCGTACCGCCGACGACCCCGGTGCTGTGGACGAACCTACCGTGCTCGATCGAGCCCGCCGACAGGGCGAGCGGCTGCGCGACCGTCAACTACTCGCTGGCGCTCGCGACGAAACGCTGGTCGAACGTTGTGGTCGTCGACTGGGCGTCCGCCGCCCGGTTGCACCCCGAGTACATGACCACGGACCCCGACTCGATTCATCTAGGCAGCGCCGGTCAGCAGGCGTGGGCCGACGCGGTGGCGGCCGCGCTGGATGCGAGGTTCCCGTCATGAGACGGCGGGTCGCTGGTTGGGTCCGGGCAGTGACCTATCCGAAGTGCCTGTGTTCAGGGCGAGCCGGCTTCACGTTGTGACAGCGGCGAGTCGTTCGAGGCTGAGCCCGCTTGTCATCAGTCGTTCTTTCTTGCTGCCCACGAGGGCTTGGGTCCAGTCCACGAGACCGCCGTCGCCTAACTCGACTTCTTCACCACGGATCTTCGCGGAGAGCGTGAAACAGATTGTGGGGTAGTGGCCCCGGCCCGTGGTCCGGTCGGGAGCGCGCGTCACGACGACAGTGTTGGTCGGCGGCTCCTGGCACAGTTGCTCGACGACATCGTCGTGGTGGGCGCCGAAGTCGGTCAGTCGGACACTCACGGACTCGAGACCGACGGCAGCAGTCGCGGCGGCGAGCGCGACCAGATGCTCGCGAACGGCTCGGTGCTCGAAGATGTGGCTGCCCACGTCCCGACCAGCAGATACAAGACCGAGCAGTGAGAAGTGGGCGAACGAACGTGGGCCGTCGAAGCGTTGCGCGCGAACCACTCGGTCGACGCACGCCAGCCGAACGACCGCGTCACCTCCGTCGGCAGTCGATCTCGACTCGCGGCGCCGCAACGCTGCCTCGAGCGCCAATGCGGTGGTCGGGTCGGACAACACTTCGGTATTTCGAGTCGTCGTCACCATGCGGTTCTGATGCACGTGCGAGAGGGCTGCGCTCGTTCCGAACGGGACCAACGGTGACAGGACCACTGGCTCGAACCGCGGGTCGACCGCTTCGAGCGCACGGTTCTGCACCTCCACCAGGCGGCGGACGTCGACCTGCGCTGGACGCACGAAACGGTCGCGGCCGTACTGTCGCAGAACCCCCGCCGGCGATACCGCTCTCGCTCGACGCTTGGCGACCTCCAGCATCAGGGCCGTCACGTCGGCGGGTGACAACTCGTCTGACAGCAGCCTCAAGCACCCCTCGACGTCGTGGTCGCGCGCCAGACGCTCGACCGCGGGATGCAATCGCTCCCCACACACAGTTGCAGGCTACGAACCCCGTCCCGCCGGCACACGCACTTTCGTACCAGCGTCGATCCAGGCTCGCACTTCCGCTGGTTATCGCGCGGGATCGGCACCGATGCGCTATCTGCTTCGCACATTGAACGACACGTCAGCTGCTTCCATCGAGGATGGCGTGAAACGGCACATGCGGGTCGTTGGAAGCGCAAGGGAGGGAACAAAGCGAGGGTCCCACCGCGACTCATCGCCACCTAGGTATCGCGCGAACTTCCTCATGGCTCGGGGCTTGTCCACGGCGATGATCTCCGCCTGCCCGCGAGCCCTGACGTGGATGACCTCACCGGTCGAGATGTCGCAGTCGTCTACAACCAGCACGAGATGTTCGCCACGCAGCACGGCCTCATGCAGATAGCTCGACGTGTCCGTAAGCCAGAAGAACGTCGGTTCTTCGTAGAGATACCAGATCGGCCGCAAGGTCGGTCCGTTCGTCGCGACCCTGGCCACGAGCGGGCGCTGCAGGAACGCAGTGATGTCGACCGGCTCGCCGTACATAACCGGATGCTCGCGCTCAACGACAGCCACATCGACATCCGAGAGCGGCACTGTGGCGCGCGGTGACGTCCGTACTCACACTGGCTGGTGCCGTCGCGTCGGTGATGGGCCTATCCGTCGGGGTCACGCACGCGGACCCACCGGTACCGGTCACGTTCGCGACGCAGGCCGACTACCCGAGCGACGGCACCACTCCGGACGTGAGCGCAGAGGTTCACGGCTCGCGAACGGCGTGCGCACCTTCGGTGGTGCACGTCGCGCCAGCCTTGGCAGAGACCTGGAACACGGCGCCGCCGCTCGCGGCCGCGACCTGTCGGACATCCACCGCGGCCCGGATCTCGCGGAGCGGGAGGTAGCGGTCGTCTGTCAGGAAGTAGAAGACCAGATACGACGGCGTGGAAGTGCACGCAAGCCGCTCACTGAAGGCTTCGAGTTGACCCTCGATCTGGCGACCACGCACACCGAGGTCCCGCGGCGCGAAGTAGATCGGCTGCATGCCGGTGGCCGACCAGAGCGCGTTCGGGTTGGTGCTGTAGAGCACAGCGCCGTGTGATCCGGCAATCGTTCGGGCTGCCACGGACGAGAGGTCCGCGTCGACGACGGCATCACTGTTCAAGAAGACCCCATGGGCCGCGCCGTCCCGAGCGTCGCGGACGGAAAGGAACGTGTATCCGATCAGGCCGACCGATACGACACCAACGAGCACGTTGCGCCACAGAATACGGTCACTGCGCTCGGTCACTCGTGCCGCGGCCGCGGACCCGATTACGACCAGTGGCACGAAGATCGGCGACAAAAACCTCGAGCTTGTCGGATTGATCGCAGTCGTGAGCGATGAGACCGTCAGCCACCCGACGTAAATCGGGATGAAGATGCAGCAGCACGTCATTACGGCCGCGGCACGTCCTTCACGGGGCCACTCGATCCGCGCGAGAGCGGTGGCAATCAGAGCCACTGCTGCCAGCCCGACCAGGGCAAAGGCACCCGTGGACATGTCCGGCCAGGGGACGATCCACTGCCCGATGACCGCCGCCGTCCGCACGGCGACATCCCACAACGAGTCGGGCGAAGCCGAGCGAGGCCCGAGGTACGTGCCGTCCGCAGCGTGGTTGCGCAGCATCCACACGATCGGCACGGACACAGCAAGCGCGCCGAACGCGACGATCCGACCAACGGCCCGACGGTCGAGCGGACGTAGTGCCAACAGCAGCGTGACGGCGCCGACGATGATCAGGGACGCGCCGACGTACCGAAGCAGGAAGCCGAGCCAGCACAACACCGAGAGGGAAACGAGGTCGATGCCGTTGACCGCTCGACGTTCCCAGACGCGACAAAGGACCAACAGGAAGATGAGCGAGACCACGATGAACGGCGGCTCGGACCACGCCATCTCGAAGATGGCGAGGAGCGCGGGCGACAGCGCGACCAACGCTGTGGACGCGAGAACGGCGCGCCGGTCTCGAAGCACGCGCCGGAGCATCAGATTGCCCAGCACGACGATCGCGCCGAACGACATCACTGACAGGAGCCTGGCCGTCGTCTCCACGCCGAGTCCGACCGCCTCGCCGCCGGCAGCGATCACGGGCAAGCCGGGCGGGAAGATGGTGAGCGGCCTTTCGTCCAGTGTCGTTACCCCGTGCGATCCCGCGATGTTCACGCCGGCTGAGAGATATGCGACCGAGTCGTTCGACAGACCTGGTCCCTTCCATGTGGCGACGAGCGCGAGGAGCATGGCCAGCGCGCACAAACACGCGGTCGCCCAGGACTCGAACCGCCATCGCTTCGTCGTCGCTGCCGGCGCGGCCGATTCCGCTGCGGTCTGCGCAACATCCGCGACCATTCCGCCGGACTCTAGTGGTGGCGTCCGAGGGCACGAAATCATCAACCTCGGTGAGAAGGAAGCACCCAGCGTGGTTCGGGAGGAACGAAGAAGGCCCGGCGGTGAACCGGCCCGTCCTCGATCGAACCCGATCACTACGAGTGTCGCGATCACAACCTGGGATCGGCGGCCTTCGCGCGGCCGGTGAATGTCCAATTACCATCTCGTCCTGACCGCGAGTGGGGAGATCGCCGATGGTGGGCGAGATGGGCGGCGAAGGCAGCCGCAAGTCGAGAGCAAAGGTCTTCTGCATCGGCTTCAACAAGACGGGCACGATGACGCTGCACCGCTACTTCGAGTTGGCGGGCCTCGATAGCAGTCATGACGCGATGTATCAGAAGCAGACGCGAACTCTGGGACAAGATGAGTTGCGCAGCTATCTCGACGCGCACGACGCGTTCACCGACGGCGAACGGGCCGACTACTCGCGGTTGGCGGAGTTGTATCCCGACGCGAAGTTCATCCTGAACACGCGGGGTTTGAAGAAGTGGCTCGAGAGCAGGGTCAAGCATGTATTCCGGCAGGGCGGCGCCGCTCTCGCCGACCCGGACTCGCTCGATCGTCCGCAGCCTGGTTTTTGGAGTGGACCGATGGCACGGGAGTACCTGAATGATCCCGAGCGCGCCATCTCCGACTGGGTGGACCGCCGCGAGTTCTACCACCGCGCGGTCATCGCCTTCTTTGACACGACAAAGCCAGACGACTTCATCGTTGTCAACATCACTCGCAATCCGACGTGGCAGGAGGACCTCGACGCCTTTCTCGGCCTGGCCGTGCGCGGGCGTGTCAGAGAACCCATTCATCAGAACACCGCGAGCGCGAACATGTCGGCCTACGGATTGCCGGAGCGGCTCCAGCAGGTCGAGTCCGTGCTCCACCAGAAGAACATCCCGACCGCCGAATGGGAGAACGAAACGTTCATTGGCCGTGGATAGGCGGTACGCCGAGTCTTGGTTCGGCACCGGCCCGATTCGCGTGCACCTGACGGGGCCCCGTTGAGTGGGCGCGTAGCCTGGAGCGCATGGTCGATCACGTCGGGATGCTGAACTACTGGCGGGCATCGAACGGGAAAGGCGTGTACGGCGATCAGTGGGGCGACATCGCCAATGTCCCACCTCTCGCGTACACCCGTCGACGATTCCTTGACCCGTTCGTCAACCCGACCCACACCGCGCTCGAGATCGGCCCCGGCGGCGGACGCTGGACCCAGCTGCTGCTCGGCTTCCGGCACCTGTACGTGGTTGACCGGTACCAAGAACTCCTTGACGAGCTCGCACGCACGGTCGACGGAGCGGAAGCGGTTCGCAACAACGGCTCGGACTTCCCTGGCGTCCCGGACCGGTCGGTCCACTTTGTGTTCTCGTTCGGGACGTTCGTGCATCTCGACGCCGACACAATCGCCGCCTATCTGACGAACCTGCACCGCATCCTTGTGCCCGCCGCGAACGTCGTGCTCCACTACAGCGACAAGCGCAAAGTGATGGCACGCGAGAACCCCGGCTTCGCAGACATGACGCCCGACCGGATGCGAACACTGCTCGCCGCGCACAGGTATCGGATCGTCGACGAGGACGACACGTCTCTATGGCATTCCTCGGTCGTCAGGTTCGTCGACGACGAAGCCCATATCCCTTGAGCAGCGACGCTCAGTCCGCCACTGGCTTGTGGTGGGTGAGTTGACGGAGTACGTCTGACTCCTCCGGCTTAGGATCCAAGCTTCCCGCGGTGGGCCTTGGCGCCGTTGATGACGCACATCCGCGGGTGGGGGTCCGCGAAGCACGCGCGAGCCCATGACAGATCGATCTGGCCGGGCTTGCGTCCGAGGAGCGGCGCGGGCGCTCCGTTGGCGCCCGCGGCGTAGCCAGCGTGGATCAGCGCGTTCAGCGCCGGGACGTATTCGATGCTGGTAAGTCCTCCAGATGCCACGTACGCCGCCGCGAGCGGCCCGAACGGCGTGACAGCGTCGAAGCGACGCTCGATGAGCGCATCGACGAGGTAGTCAGCTGGTTCACCGGCTGCCAGCACGTCGACCAGATTCGCCTGATGGGGCCAGACCTCGTTGGTCAAGGTGGGGCTTATCACCCCCAACGAGCTCTCGTACACCAGGTGTGAGCGCGCGTAGGCGATGATCGCCGGATCAATCGACTGGATGGTGTGGCGTGGCATCGCCGCCGGCACGACCACTTTTGGTCGCCTGAGCGCGGTACGCAACGGGGGACGAACACAATCAGCGCAACGGAGCAGTACGCGACGAGTCCCGCCGTCAGGGCTCGTCGCGTACTCGCTTCGCGGTGCGCGACCGCGAGCAAGAACCCCAGCGCCCACATCATCCCCAGGTACTCGTTCACGTTTCCACCCTGCTGCCGCCGTGAGATCAGAGTAGGTAGGAGATCGACCAGAAGGAACACGACGAGAAGCGCGAGCAAACTCGCCCCGAATGACTTCGACGACAGCCTCGGGAACGCCTGCCACGCGATGACGATGACGAGCGCGACAGCGACCATCGGGATCGCCATCAAGCGAGCTAGCTCCGACAAGTACGGAATCACCGCCGAGTCGCTGTGCTTGCGGGCCGCGATCTCGACGATGGAGAACCAGATGCGGCCGCGGGTGATCGCGAGCAATCCGATCAGGATCGCGAGGTTGGCCGCCGCCAAGCCGCCCACGAAGCTGCGCCACGCCTTCCAAGTCATCATGTTCGATGCTGCCCACCAAGTGGCCACGATGACTGAAGCGACGACCGCAGTCGCCGTCGGTTGCTTGGTCCAAACTGCCGCGGTCAGCAGCACGACGGCAGGCCAGGTGCGCGGCCAGTGGTGCGCTTGGCCCAGGGCCAACACGCAGAGACCACCGAATGCGAACAGCCACGCCACCTGGTCGACCCGTCCGGTGTAGACGGCGTTGAACGGATTGGTCGTCACAATCCAGAACGCCAGCCCTCCGACCCCGACGCCGCCCAGTATCCGAACGGCTCGCGCGCGGTCGCGATTCCCTGAGCCCGCGACGATGGCGACGAGCGTCCCCAGCCCGACAGCGGACAAGGTCGATATGAGCAGCGCCCACCCGTCCCACCACCGCAGCCGGTAGAGCGGAGCGAGCACCGCGGGCAGCGGGGGGGTGTAGAGCATTCCCGTGTACTGCCGCGACGGGTTTCCGTAGAGCGCGGAGCCGGTCGCGAGTGCGCGGCCGTCATTGGCAATCGTCTGCGGCCAGCCGAGATCCGGGTAGCGGGTCACCAGGATGTGACCCAGAGTGATTGCAAGCCCCGCGAGCACTGGACCGGCTATGAGGCAGGGGACAAGGGCGTGGGCAAGCTGCAGCTGCCCCCGCCGTGGTCCCTTCACCGGCCAAGGTTAAGACAACTCCTGAGGGGGAGCGCCAGCGGGGCACGGTCCGCCGGCCTCCTCGCCGACAGAGGACTGAGCAGACAGTCGTACTCGTCCTCGCTTCGCGGCGAGTCCTGAACCTTGCCTAGCTCGACGGTTCGTCGCTCGCTTGACGCGACCGGCGAATCAATACTCCTTGTTTGGCGTCTGCCTGCGCCTGTACAACGCCAGCGGAAACTTCACTACCGTGCGACTCCTAGGGCCCAGGAGCTTCTCGGCTGCGAACAGCGCCGTCGCGGTCCCAGCATGAGTTTCTTTGCTGGAAACTTTAAGCGCGTCGCGCAAATGGTGGCGCAGGTAGTCATAGTCAGTAACGGACCTGTCGGAGTAGTAGTGCACCTTGAACGCGTATCGTTCGTAGGTGTGGCCAACCGATCCGGACGAGTGCGGTAGCCACGAGCTGAACACGAGAACATCTCCGACCCTCAGTCCTTTGACCTCATGCTTCTCGAGCATCGAAACGTCTCTGCGGTCAAACTTCTTTGATGCATCCGGCCTGAAACCTGTGTACAGATTCAGCAACTCATCTTCCGGATTCAGGTCTCGCGCTCGCACAAGAGCCCAAATCTGTAGATTGTCCTCGGGACTGTATGCGAAGAGTCGTTGCGGAAAATCGATGTGAATGTTGTGCGTATTCCTCGACTTATCGGATGAATAGTGAACCGCGGTCTGGATGTGCTTGTAGCTCCGACCAAAGATCTCAGCCAACTTTGCATTCACTCGAGACAGAATCGGGTGAGAGTCCGGGTCGCCGAAGCAGTTACGGAGGCGGCCGTCCCTGAAGTCGGCCCACTCTAAAATGTCTTCGCACTCTTCGGGGTCGAAGAACGAGCGGAGCACCATCTGGTGCTTCTCCGCGAACTGCTGCCGCAGGGCATCCACATCAGACCCGTGTTGCGGTTGAGCATTCATCTGGCCGCGCCTCGCTTACGTCTCTCTAGCGAAATCTGCCGCTCGCGGCGAACTGAGATGTCTCGCTATCCCCGATCGTGAACAGCTCTCGTGGAAGCCCAGACTGCGGAGCAAACGTCGAGGTCAGCGGCACTCGAGCACCTCCGGCCGCGCTCGACTCGTACGCGGCCATCATTTGCTCGGTTATATGCACAGCCTGGTCGAGATTTGCCGTCGGTGCAGCCCCTGCCCGGATGCAGTCGACGAAGTCATCGACGACCGTCGGAGTCGGGTGGGCCGCCATCAACTCAAGTGCGATCAACTCGGAGGCACTCACAGAGGCCAGCTTATTGGCATCATCGAGCGAGAACTTGAGTTCCCTGAGCGCAGCTACATTCTCGATCTGATTGTGGCCCTGAACGAACACCGCGGAACGCCCGGGCGACATCAGCACGCCATCTGTCCCGGTGATCGTCAGCGTGTCGCACGGACCGCCGTACGTCCATCCACACTCGAACGTGACGTCTTGTTTGGTACTTACTTCCAAGGACATAGCGCAGTAGTCCTCGACTTCCATCACGACAACCGCATCAGCTGCCGCGATACGACGGTTGGGCCGGAACAGGGCCATCTCGGCTTTGACCGAAGTGGCCGGCCCGACGATCGTTGCGATCCGCGCAAGACCATACACGCCATGCCCGAGGAGTGCTCCTCCACCCGCGCGCTTCTTGAAAGACCAATCCGGGTCGGGCGCTCCCTTCCTGTACAGCGGGCCATTCACACCGTTGACCAGTCGAATGCTCACGACTTTTCCCAGCACTCCGCGCCTTATGACCGAAAGGATGAGTCTGTCGACCGCCCCTTGCTTCCACGGCAAGGCCATGACGACGGCGCTTGACTTCTTGGCCGCTTCCGCAATTGCCAGGGTGTCCAGCCGTCGCGTGGCGAGGGGCTTTTCGATGAGGACGTGCTTGTTCGCTGCGAGCGCGGTCACGGCGACTTCGGCGTGGGTGGGATGTGGAGTGGCGACGATGACTGCATCGACATCCGCCTGAGCCACGAGCTCATGGAAATCCGAGTACCACCGTCCACAGCGTAGGTCGGGTCTCAGGCCGTTGAACGTGGCCCTGTGCTGACTGCAAACAGCGGCCAGGCGGGCATGTTTGGAATTCAGGATTTGCGGGATGTATCGCTTGCGAGAGATGTCGCCTAATCCAACAAGGCCAATTCCCACCATCGAGCTGACCATTCGCGTTTCCTCCGCGGCCCAACGCGGACTGTGACCTGTGACTATGGTTAGCTCAGGTGGAGGCCGAGAGAGTAGCTGAGGCGGAGACCGACATCAATGCGAGGACACGGTCGGCTCGCGCAACCGCTCGGCGTCCGCGACCTTCACGCAAGGACGCGCCGACATTCTCTCCGCGCGATCACGCGATCCGAGCGGAACTGACCACCAGAGCATCAGTCTCGTGGGATGGCACTGAGGATTCGTCGAGCGCAACGGACTGACGTCCCGGCGCTCGTGAGTCTGTTGGCGGACGACGACCTCAGCCGTGGCCGCGAACAGGCCGGCTCGACCATTCCCGATGCCTACTGGCGCGCGTTCGACGCCATCGACGCGGACGACCGTCAGCTGCTCGTGGCGGCGGAGCTCGACGGTGTCATCGTCGGCACCCTGCAGCTTTCGTTCATCCCGTACTTGACCTACCAAGGCCGTGAACGGGCGCAAATCGAGGCCGTCCGAGTGGCAAGCGCGTCGCGAGGAGCCGGGATCGGACGACGGATGCTGGAGTGGGCCATCGAGCAAGCCCACTTGCGCGGCTGTCATCTCGTCCAGCTGACGATGGACAAGCGGCGAACGGGTGCCCGACGCTTCTACGAGTCCCTTGGCTTCGAGGCAACCCACGAGGGATACAAGCTGCGCGTCGACGGCGCCCGTACCTGAGGACGGCAACCTGTGCACGACCGCGACCCCGGTGACTGTGATCATGTCGGCGATGGCAAACCTCGGGGCCCGACGACGATGTCGGACGAGTTCACGATCCCGAACTTCAAGGCCTGTGGCAACTTCGTCACGACGAACGCGCTCAACCTCGCCATCTCCGGGCCCGGCAACACGTTCAGCGATGGCCACGCCGAACTGACCTCTCGAATTCCTAAGCTCCTGGCGTGATCGCCGAGCGCCTCACGCAACTGGGGCTGACGCTGCCACCGGTCTTCCCGCCGGCCGGCAACTACGTCGGCTGCGTCGTCGTGGACGACATCGTGTATGTCGGCGGACACGGGCCCGTCGACGGTGACAACGTCATCCGAGGCAAGGTCGGCACGGACGTATCGCTCGACCAAGCGCGCAACGCCGCGCGGATGACCGCCCTGTCGATGCTCGCGACGTTGCAGTCGGAGCTCGGTGATCTCGATCGCATCGAACGGATCATCAAGGTGTTCGGGATGGTCAATGTTGCCCCGGGGTTCAACCAGACGCCCACGGTCATCGACGGTTGTTCCGACCTCCTCGTCGATGTGTTCGGCGACGCTGGACGCCACACCCGCACGGCCGTCGGACTTGCTGAGCTCCCATTCGACATCGCAGTGGAGATCGAACTCACGGCACAACTGCGGACCTGAGGGCGCCAGGCCGAATGACGCCGGCGGCTCAGGACTTCTGCAGGACGAGCAAGACCTCGATCGTGCCGTTGTCGCCGACCTGAGCAGGTCCACCCGACGGGTTGGCGATGTTGTAGTCGGCGAATGCCACCGGGATCGTGCCGTTGATCTCCAGGTTCGAGCCGTTGAGCCGAGCCTTGAGGTCGACGGTCACGTCCTTCGTGACGCCGTGCAACGTCAGTTTGCCGGTCGCCTTCACCGTGATCTCTTGCAGGTTGGCCGGTACCGATTGCAGGTCGATCGGTTGGGTCAACTCGAAGGTGGCGGTCGGGAACTGCGACGTCTCCATGATGCGGCCGCGGAACTGGCCGTCGCGCTGGCCGGAGTCGCTCGTGAAGGCCGTCATGTCCACCGTGAACTTCGCTGTGTCGACCGTCGTGCCGGTCAGCGAGACATCACCGGTGACGGCGTCGGTCTTTCCTGTGGCCGTGTTGTCCTGGCCGAACAGCACCTCGTTGACGCGGTACTGGACCGCGCTGCCGGTGGTCGCCGCCCACGTACCGTCGAGCGTCGCGGGAGGATCATCACTCGCCGCCGCCGACGAGGCGGCCGGAAACGTGAGTGGCGGGGCGGGATCGGGCGATATGAAGTGGATGTAGACGAAGGTGCCGCCCACCACCAGCACGACGAGAGCAACGGGCACACCGATGACGAGCCAGAGCCAGCGGCGCTTGGCCCATTCCGTGATCGACATTGCGCCATCGTTGCGGGTGAAACTGGGAGTCTGCTGGCAGGTCGCTGAGGGCTGTCCCGACACGGACTCGCCGGCCTCGCGACCTCACTCTGTAGGTTTCGCCGATGGACCTTCGCATCTTCACCGAGCCACAGCAGGGCGCGACGTACGACACGCTGCTCCGCGTCGCGAAGACCGCGGAGGACCTGGGCTTCGATGCCTTCTTCCGATCGGACCACTACATCCACTTCGACGGCGACGGGCTCCCCGGTCCGAGCGATGCCTGGCTGACGCTCGGTGCGCTCGCGCGAGAGACGTCACGCATCCGCCTGGGCACGCTCGTCACACCCGTGACCTTCCGCTGGCCGGGCCAGCTCGCCATCGAGGTCGCGCAAGTCGACTCGATGTCGAGCGGCCGCGTCGAACTCGGTCTCGGCGCCGGATGGAACGACGCGGAACACGCAGCGAACGCGATCCCCTTTCCCGACACCGGAGCGCGCTTCGAGATGCTCGAGGATCAGCTCGCCATCATCTCGGGCATGTGGAGCACGCCGGTCGGCGAGACGTTCAGCTACGAGGGCAGGCAGCAGTCGGTGAAGAACTCGCCCGGTCTTCCGAAGCCGATCCAGCACGAGTCGCACAGCTTCGGTCCACCGATCGTGATGGGTGGGTGGGGCGCGAAGCGCACGCCGCGGCTCGCGGCAAAGTATGCGGCTGAGTACAACCTGCCGTTCTCGCCCGTGGACAATGTCGCGGATCAGTTCGAGAGGGTGCGCGGTGCGTGCGACGCGGTCGGTCGCGATCCGTCCACGCTCACCATGTCGGTCGCGGTCGTCGCATGTTGTGGGGAGGACGAGGCGGCGTTCCAGCGACGAGCCGAGGCGATCGGGCAGGACTCCCCGGGGCTACGCGCCAATCAGCTCGGAGGAACGGCCGACGAAGTTGCCGACCGGGCCGCGGCCTACGGGGATGCCGGCGCGCAACGTCTCTACCTCCAGGTGTTGGATCTGCATGACCTGGAACACCTCCACCTCTTGGCGGAGACGTTGCGCGGCGTTTGACGTCAAGCGGCGCTGGGGGTGACGGTTGGGGTTGTCGACGCCGTGACATCGCCAGCGCGTGGAGCCCGGATCACGACCTCTGTGGGGAGGGTCGAGGGCGTGGCCGGATCCCACACGTCCGTCGGTGTGGCCTTTGGCTTCCGATGAAGCACGAGATCACTGTCGCCCACCGACATAACGGCACGCCGCCGAGATCGTGACGATCTCGTGTCAACCAGGTGAAGCAAGCAGCTTCTTCGGATGCCGTCCGTCGATCATGCCCATGAACGGCGGGTGGATGCTGTACCCGATGAGTTCTTGCAGACGCGGTGCAAGCTCGCGCGCGCCTTCGGTGCCGATCGCCATCATGAAGTTCTCCTGCTGACGCGCCCACGCCGCGCAGTACTGGATCGACACTCCCAGTCGGCAGCCGTCTGACACGTTGGCGCCGCCCGCGTGCACGAGCGTGCCCGCATAGACCAGCACGGAACCCGACGACATCTCGGCGGTCACGACAGGCGGCAAATCGGCCGGGGGTTGGTCGCCCCACATGTGGCTGCCGGGATAGATGAGCGTGGCGCCGTTGTCGACACTGAAGTCGTCGATCGCCCACAGCGTGCTGAGGGACACCGGCGGACGCGGTCGCGGGATGCTGTAGAAGATGTCGTCCCAGTGGAAGTCCTGCGCGGACTCGCCGGGATGGAGGTCGATGGCGAGCGTCGCGGTGAGCAGGAAGTTCGGGCCGAGTGCGCGCTCGGTCACGTCGAGCACCGTCGGATCGAGGATCAGACGGTCGAAGCCACGAGACTTCGCGACGAGGCAGTAGACGCGCTGGGTGTCGTATCCCTCGAAGGGATTGCGACCGCGAGGACCGCGCTCGAGGTGCGGAGCGAGGGCGTCGCGCACGGTCTGGATCTCGTCGGCGCGCAGCACGTTCGGGATCACGGCGTAGCCGACCTCGGTGAGTTGCTCGTCGAGCGCGCTCACTGCGCTCGCACCACTTCGGCTGCCCACCGGTAGTCGGCCTTGCCTGCGGGCGATCGTTCGATCACGTCAACGACAGCAAGGGAGCGCGGCACCTTGTAGCCGGCCAGCGACCCACGGCAATGCACCTGCACCACCTCGAGGCTCGGCGCGGCCGCACCGCTCACCCGCTCGATCACCGCCGATACCCGCTGACCCCACTGCTGATCCGGCACGCCGACGACAACGGCGTCCGCGATGTCAGGATGAGCCTTCAGCACTGCTTCGACCTCCTCTGGGTACACCTTCTCACCACCCGTGTTGATACACAGAGCGCCGCGTCCGAGAAGGCGGATCGTGCCGTCGGCGTCGACCTCGGCTCGATCACCGGGCAGCGAGTAACGGGCACCGTCGATGGTCACGAACGTCGCGGCCGACTTGACCGGATCGTTGTGGTAGCGCAGCGGTACCCGGCCGCCCGCGGCGAGCCAGCCGGACTGGCCGGAACCGGGCACGACGGGCTGCAGGTCGTCGTCGACCACCAGCGTCACGCCCGGGCGTGCCTGGAATACGAGTGAAGGGATGGTCGGCTCGTCGCGTCGCGCCAGCGCGATCGCCTGCACGGGCGCTTCGGAGGATCCCACCGCTTCGCTGATCGCGAGCACCGATGGCAACGATGCGAGCAGTCGCTCGCGCATCTCGCCGGAGAGAATCGAACCTCCCGACCCGAGCAGCCGTAGCGACGACGTGTCCCAACGACCGGGATGCTCGTCCAGCGCGGCGACGAGCGGACGCGCGCCCGAGTCTCCGACGATGCTGAGCATGACGACGCGCTCTCGTTCGACCAGGTCGAGCACCTTGGTCCCGTCCAGATGCGGCTCCTCGTACATCACGACCTTGCCGCCGCCGAGCAGGGTGCCGAACGACAGCCATTGGCCGCTCGCGTGCATCATCGGCCCGAGCGAGAGCGCGACGAACTCGTCCGGTCCGGGATCGTTCGGCGCGAGGAACGGCTTCACCCGTTGCGCGGTGTTGACCGGCGCGATCGCGACGACATCGTCGGGCCGCTCGATCGGCGGACCACCGGGGTTGCCGGAACCGAGCGCGGTGAAGAAGATGTCCTCCTGCCTCCACACCACACCACGAGGCATGCCCGTGGTGCCGCCCGTGTAGAGGATGTAGTGGTCATCCGGTGATCGTGGCTCGAAGGTCCGATCAGGTGACCCAGCGTCGACCAACGCGTCGAATACCGCACCCGTCGGCAGGACCCACACACCGCCGGCCGCGGCGCGCACGTCGGACTCAGTCAGGGGGTCGCACACGATCCCGACGACGCCGGCGTCCGCGAACAGGGGGCTGAGCTCGGCCGCGACGTAGCGATAGTTGATGTTGATCGGCACAGCTCGCAGCTTGAAGCAGGCGAGCATCGTCTCGATGTATTCGCAGCAGTTGTGGAGATCGATGCCGACGTGGTCTCCGCGTCCGACACCGTGTTCGTTCGCCAGCGAGTCGGCCAGCCGCGTGGCCCGCTCGTCGAGCGCGGCGTATGTACGCCGCGTCGATCCGCTCACGACCGCCTCGCGGTCGGGAACGACACCGGCGACGAGCTCGAAGATGTCGGCGAGGTTGAACGTGGCTGCCACTACGCTGCCGATTCTGCAATGACAGACGATGTCGCGTCGATGCTCGTCGGTGACGATGGCTTCGTCCCGAAGGAGCGATACGTCTCGCGGGCCTTTCTCGACCTCGAGATGGATCGCCTCTGGCCGCGCGTGTGGCAGGTCGCCTGCCGTGAGGAACAGGTTGCCGAGCCGGGGCAGTTCGTGGAGTACACGATCGGTGATCAGTCGGTGCTCGTGGTGCGAACGGAGGACGGGCGCATCAGTGCCCATCACAATGCCTGCTTGCACCGCGGCACGCGCTTGGCGAGCGGTTGCGGGCAGTTCGAGGGCGGCGACATCCGTTGCCGCTATCACGCCTGGCGCTACGGGTTCGACGGCCGTCTCATCGAGGTCGTCGACGCCGACGAGTTCGATCCCATGCCCGAGGGCCTGAGCCTCGGCGCAGTGCGAGCGGAGTGCTGGGGTGGGTTCGTGTTCGTCAACCTCGACGCCGATGCCGAGCCGTTGCTCGACTATCTGCAGCCGTTGCCGGAACTTCTGTCGGCCTACCACCTCGACCAGCTGCGGTTCCGGGCCTACCAGACGACGATCCTCCCCGCGAACTGGAAGGTGGTCGTCGACGCGTTCAACGAGGCGTACCACGTGCAAGGCACGCACCCGCAGTTGCTGCCGTGGACTGATGACGTCTCGATCGCGTACGAGCAGCTCGGCATCCACGCGCACTACGGCCGTCTCCCGGAAGCGCGCCGCGAGCTGCGTCCGAGTCCGCGGCTGGGGCTGAAGCCGGGCGACTACGACGAGGCCGAGATCCTCGAGGGACTCGTCGGTGGCCTCGGCCGTCTGTTCCTGAAAGACGAGCTCGCCATCGTCGCGGAGCTGCGGTCGTCACCGCGCCAGCCGGGAGCGACCTTGCTCCAGGAGTTCCAGAGCCGGCGCGGAGAGCTGCTCGCGTCGCGGGGTCTCGACGTGTCGGCGCTCTCGCTCGATCAGATGACGAGTGCGGACGATGTGTACTGCTTCCCGAACCTCGTCGGCCCCATCTATCCGGGCTCGGCGATCGTGTTCCGCATCCGACCGAACGGGCTCGACCCGGACAGCAGCATCAAGGACACCTGGACGCTCGAGTGGCCCCGGCCCGGCGAGGGGGAAGGGAAGTGGGAGCAACGCTTCTATCCCGATTGGACCGAGAAGGACTGGGGCGAGATCACCAACCAGGACTACGCCAACATGCTCGAAGTCCAGACCGGGATGAAGTCAGGTGGCTTTCGCGGCCCGCGATTGAACCCCCGTCAGGAGTCGAACCTCCTGCACATGCATCGGGTGATCGACCGGTACGTGTTCGGGACATGAAGCACGCCGGACCCGCTGCCCTCGATTCGATCGAGCCGATGCTCGTTGCGTTGCGCGCGCTGCCAGGCCTGAAGGAGAAGAACCGAGGAACCTTCTATCGAGGGTCGAAGGCGTTCCTCCACTTCCACGAGGACGCGGCCGGCGTGTTCGCCGATGTTCGGCTGGTGGACGACTTCGAACGGTTCCGAGTCACGACGAAGCGAGAGCAGGAAGTTTGCTTTCGCAGGGTTTGCACCACGCTAGGAGGATCGCTATGACAGTCGAGGAACTGCTCGCCAAGGCGACCGACGGCTTCAACGCCGGACGGGCGTTCGGACCGATCGTCGAACGCGACGACTGCCTCATCATCCCCGTCGCGTTCGTTGCCGGTGGTGGTGGCGGCGGCGACGAGAGCACCGAGGGCACGGCGGGTGCCAGCGGCAGCGGGTTCGGTGGCGTCACGTGGCCGATCGGTGTGTATGTCGTCAAGGACGGCCACGTGCGCTGGATGCCAGCCGTGGACGCCACCCTCATCGCGCTCGGTGGTCTGCTGGTTGCGAGGACCATCCTCAAGATCCGCGCCCGCCGTCGCCACAGCTGAGGCCCAGTTGCACCAATGTTGGTGCGCCGTGGCCCCTCTGGGGGCCACGGCGACCCGGAGTTCGAGAAGTCGCTACGGGATGAGGACCACGCGGCCGACAGCTTGGCGGCTCTCCAGATACGCGTGGGCCGCAGCCGCCTCCGCGAGCGGGTAGGTGCGATCGACGACCACCTGCAGCCGGCCGACCTCGACCTCGGTGATGAGGTGCTCGATCATCCGGCGCACTCGTCCTGTCGCGATCTCGGCACCGAGGAACACGCCCGTCAACGAGTGGTTGCCCATGCCGAGCAGCGAGGCGTCCAACGGCTCGGGATCTCGACCGGCTCGTCCGACGGTGATCGCGCGCCCGCGGTACTTCAGGCACTGGACGCTTCCGGTGAGCACCGAGCCACCGACGGAGTCGACCGCGAGGTCGACTCCCTTTCCGTCCGTGGCGGCCCGGACCTGATCGACCCAGTCCGGCTTCGAGTAGTTGATGCCGACGTGCAGGCCGAGGTCGTACAACGGCTCGAGCCGCTCGTCGCTCGACGCAGTCGCGATCACGGTGCCGCCTGCGCGGCACGCGAGTTGGATCGCTGCAACGCCGACACCACTCGCGCCGGCCTGGATCAGCACGGTCTCGTCGCCGTGCATACGGCCGAACTCGAAGAGGCAGTCGTCAGCAGTGCCGAACGCGATCGGCACGCAGGCGATCGACACGACGTCGGCGCCGTCGGGCACGAGCCAGGTGATCTGCGCGGGCACGGCGACGAGCTCGGCGTGCGATCCGGAGAACATCGTCGCGACGACTCGCTGTCCGACCTCTCGGTCCGTGACTGCGTCGCCGACTTCCCGGATGGTGCCTGCGCACTGGTAGCCGACGATGTGGGGCGTCGAGGTCATCATGCCGCCGAGCCGGTTGAGCGTGTCACCGCCTTCGATGCTGATGGCCTCGACTTCGACCAGCACGTCACCAGGACCGCACGACGGATCGGGCGCGTCCTCGTACTGCAGCACCTCCGGAGGGCCCGTCTTGTAATACACGGCTGCCTTCATGGGCCCGGATCGTAGGTGGCATGCGAGGCGAGCGCCGATGCCACGATGGGAACATGGCCGATGCCCGAGCCGTGCGCAGACCAGTCGACGCTGACCTGCGACTCGCGGCAAGCGTCGTAGCGCGGGAATTGGAGCCGTCCCCAGTCGTCGCGTCGTCACGGCTCGGCGAACACGTGGTGCTGAAGCTCGAGACATTTCACCCGACCGGTTCGTTCAAGGTGCGCGGTGGCCTCGTCGCGATGGCGCAGGCAGCCGACGACGGCGTTGCCGTCGTCGCTGCGTCAGCAGGCAACCACGGCCTCGGCGTCGCATACGGCGCGGCGCGTTTCGGCGTTCCTGCGACGATTGTCGTCCCGGAGAACGCGTCAGCGAAGAAGGTGCATGCGCTCGAGCAGTTCGACTGCACGCTGGTACGCCATGGCCAGAGCTACGACGAGGCCGAACAACACGGACTCGCACTGGCCGCAGCCGACCCTGCGCTCCGCTTCGTCTCCCCCTACAACGATCCGCTCACGATGGCTGGGCAGTCGACGATCTCGCTCGAGCTGCTCGAGCAGGTGCCCGACCTGTCGACGGTGGTGGCACCCGTGGGCGGTGGTGGGCTCATCTCCGGCGTCGCGCTCGGACTGCTCTCAGAGGCGCGAGCGGACATCCGGGTGATCGGTGTCGTCGCAGACGCGTCGCCCGCGATGCTCCGGGCATACGAGGTCGGGCGCGACACATCAGTCGTCGTCGAACCGACGCTGGCCGATGGACTCGCGGGCAATCTCGAACCGGCCACGATCACCGTCGACATCGTTCGCGAACACGTCGCTGCCATCGTTGCCGTCTCAGAGGAGGCGATCGCCGCCGGCATGCGCTACCTCGCGTTCGAGCACGGAATCGTGAGCGAAGGCTCAGGCGCGGTCGGTGTCGCCGCCGTGCAGACCGGCCTGGTCGGGCGGGCACGCGAGGGCGCCACCGCCGTACTCGTCACTGGTCGAAACGTCGCGCCGGCAACGCTCGCTGCCGTTCTCAGCGGTTAGGCGCGAGCAACTCCGCGATCTGGATGGCGTTGAGTGCGGCGCCCTTGCGCAGGTTGTCGCTCGACACGAACAGTGCGAGGCCGCGCCCGTCCTCGAGCGAGTCATCACGGCGGATGCGGCCCACGTAGGACGGATCGGCGCCTGCTGCCATCAGCGGTGTCGGCACGTCGGCCAGTGCGACACCAGGCGCGCTCGCGAGAACCTCGGTGGCGCGCTCTGGCGACAGCGGCTGCTCGAACTCGGCGTTGATCGCCATGGAGTGACCGGTGAACACCGGCACGCGCACGCACGTCACGCCGACGCGAAGATCCGGAATGCCGAGGATCTTGCGACTCTCGGCGCGCATCTTCTGCTCTTCGTCGGTCTCGCCGGAGCCGTCGTCGACGATCGACCCCGCCATCGGCAGCACGTTGAACGCGATCGGCGCGACGTACTTGTTGGGCGCGGGAAAGTCGACGGCATCGCCGTCGAACGTGAGCGCTGCAGCGCGATCACTCACCTTGCGCTGCTGTTCGTCGAGTTCGTCGACGCCCTCGCCTCCCGATCCGGACACGGCCTGGTAGGTGCTCACGACGATGCGGCGCAGCCCCGCTTCACGATGGAGCGGCGCGAGCACGGCCATGAACGCCATGGTCGTGCAGTTCGGATTGGCGACGATTCCCTTGGGGATGCGCTCGAGCTCGTGTGGATTGACCTCGGAGACGACGAGTGGCACATCGGGATCCATCCGCCACGCCGACGAGTTGTCGATGACGATCGCTCCCGCGGCGGCGACGCGCGGCGCGAGATCCTTCGAGGCGTACTTGCCGGCAGAGAACAGCGCGACGTCGAGACCGTCGTACGGGGCGAGCGCAGCGTCTTCGACGGTGACCTCGCCGTCCTTCCACGGCAACGTGCGGCCTGCGGAGCGGGCGGAAGCCAAGAAGCGGATCTCGTCGACCGGGAACGAGCGGTCCACCAGCAGCCGTCGCATGACACCGCCGACCTGACCGGTCGCACCGAATACACCCACGCGCATCGCACAAGCCTACGAAAGACTGCTTCCGGAACCCAATGGATAGCGTCGCCCCATGATCGAGCGACGACCTCTCGGACGCACTGGTGTGCAGGTCACGGCCCTGTGCCTCGGGGCGATGAACTTCGGCGGTCCGGCCGACGAGGAGACCTCGGAGAAGCTGCTCCTCACTGCGCTGGACTCGGGCATCAACTTCGTCGACACCGCTGACGTGTACACCGGTGGCGAGAGCGAACGCATCGTCGGCGATGTGCTCGCTCGGTCCGGCCGCCGGGACGACATCGTGCTCGCAACCAAGGTCGGACTGCCGTCCGGACCCGACCGCAACGAGCGGGGCGCGTCTCGGCGGCACATCGTGCGCTCGTGCGAAACGTCGCTCCGACGCCTCCGGACCGACCACATCGACCTGTACCAACTCCACCGTCCGTCCTTCGACATCGACCCCGAAGAGACGCTGCGCGCGTTCGACGACCTCGTCAATGCAGGCAAGGTCGTGAACATCGGTTGCTCGACCCACCCTGCCTGGTACGTGCGCGAATGCCTCGCAGTGAGCGACCACCACGGCTGGGTTCGCTATACCAGCGAGCAGCCGCCCTACAACCTCCTCGACCGCCGAGTCGAGAACGAGCTCGTCCCGCTCGCCCTGCGGCACGGGCTTGCTCTGCTGCCGTGGTCACCGCTCGCCGGCGGCATCCTCGCTGGCCGCTACAAGTCCGCAGGCAAGCCGCCAAAGGGCTCGAGGGCGGAACGGATGGCCGGGCTGCGCCAGCGCGTCACGAAGAAGGCGATCGCGGCCGCGAACACCGTCGGCCGTCTCGCCGAGGATCGGGACATGACGCCGGGACAGCTCGCCCTGCTCTGGCTCCGCGATCGCCCCGGTGTCACGAGTCCGATCGTGGGGCCGCGCACCGTCGAGCACCTCGAGGAGTCGCTCGCCGTCGCCGACCACGCGCCCCTCGACGCGGATGCGGTTGCCACCATCGACGAGCTCGTCCCTCCCGGCGGGTTCGTCTCCGACTTCCACAACACCAGCGGCTGGATGGCCGGCAGTAGCAGCTTGAGTTAGGCGCCCTCCTCGAAATTGCGTTCCATGTGGCCACATAGGGGCCACTTCGAACGCCGAAACGGAGGAGCTAGCGGGGGATTTCGAGGTCGAAGGCGGCGTGGAGTTCCTGCGCGGCGCGTTCGATGTCGGGCTCCGCGACAACACACGAGATGCGGATGGCCGACGTCGAGATCATCTCGATGTTCACGCCGGCGAGCGCCAGCGTCTCGAACATCTTCGCCGCCACACCTGGGTTGGTCTTCATGCCCGCACCGACCAGGCTGACCTTCCCGATCGCGGAGTCGGTCGTGACACCGGCCGCGCCGATCTCGTCCGCCAACCCTCCGGTGATGCGCGTGGCGCTGTCGAGATCGTCACGCGGGACCGTGAAGCTGATGTCGGTGACGCCGTGATCGGAGACGTTCTGCACGATCATGTCGACGTTGACGTCCGCGTCGGCGAGGGCGCGGAACACCCGAGCCGCGATGCCCGGCTTGTCGGGCACGCCGCCGAGCGTCACCTTCGCCTCCGACGTGTCGTGCACGACTGCGGACACGATGGCTTGTTCCATCGACGGATCCTCCTCCACGACCCAGGTACCAGGCTCCCACGTGAAGCTCGAGCGCACGTGCAACCGGACCCGCCAATTGCGGGCGAACTCCGCGCCGCGCATCGCAGGCTTCGGGCAGCCGGCAGCACACATCTCCAACATCTCGTCGAAGCTCACCTGTCGCATCCGCTGCGCGGTGGGCACCACGCGGGGGTCGGCGGTGAACACACCCGACACGTCCGTGTAGAGCTCGCAGGCGTCTGCCTTCAGTGCGTGCGCCAGTGCGACCGCGGTGACGTCGGAGCCGTTGCGACCGAGGAACGTCACGTCGCGGTCAGTCGACACACCTTGCGCGCCGCCGACCACCGGAACATTGCCGCGATCGAGCGAGTCACGAACGCGATCGGGCCGGATCTCGAGGATGCGAGCATTCGTGTGGTTGGTGTCGGTGACGAACCCCGCCTGGCTTCCCGTGAACGACTCCGCCGGAACACCGATGTCGTGCAGCGCCATGCACAGCAAGGCGGTGGCCTTTCGTTCGCCCGCGGTGATCAGCATGTCCATCTCGCGGCCCGGGCGGATCTTGGCCACCTCCGACGCCAGCCGGATGAGCTCGTCGGTCTCCTTGCCCATGGCGCTGACGACGACCACGACGTCGTCGCCGTGGCGGCGGGTCCGGGCGACGTGGTCCGCGACCTGGCGGATGCGATCCGGGTCGGCGACGGACGTGCCACCGAACTTCTGGACGAGCAACGACTTCGATGTCATCGAACGCGAATGTCAGTGGCCGGCGAACGCAGCTGTCACGACCAGCGACGCTACCGGTCGGTTTCGGTCTCCGGACGCCCGCGCAGCAGCGCTCCCCACTTGCCGAACATCGCGAACAGGTCCGCCTCGCTGCACTGACACATGACGCAAAGGGCGCGGACGTCGTCCCTCCGCACGGACAGCACCCTTCCGTTGAAGTCACCCCGCTCGATGATGATCGTCTGCACGTAGCGCATGATCGGAGCGGCGTCGGGCGCCCGGCCCAGCGCCTCGAGGTCGATGACGAGCCTGTTCCCGTCTCGAGCGACGTGCTCCGAGTCGATCTGCTCGCCGAGCAACACGCTCATCGGCACGTCGTAGAACAGAGCCAGTTCCCGCAGCCGAGGCAGGCTCAGGTTGCGAAAGCCACGCTCGTAGGCACCCACAGCCGAGGCGCTCCATTGACCGCCCGACCTCCGTTCGACATCGTCGAGCGAGAGTCGCCGTGCCCGGCGCACTGTGCGCAATCGTTGTCCCACCTCGACCGAAAAGCCCGAAGGGCGTTCGTCGTCCGCCGTTGTGCTCATCCGCAGGTACCTCCCCAGCGCGGGCCGCCCAGCCCACCGCGACGTGCCCAGTTATATTCGCTCGGAACCGCGAATACCCCTGGCTGGTCGTGCCGGGTAGTTTTTCGCCCCCGTGGGTACGGTCAAGCGCGAGCGGCAACGAGAAGGACGGCAGGTGCGCCTCGCCGCCGCACAAGCGGAGCAACAGCGCCGTCAGCGCATCCGGACCATTCGCAACTTCGGGATCATCGTGGTGGTGATCATCGTCGCGTTGTTCGTGCTGTCCCGTTTGAACAGCGACGACAACAAGCAGACGGCCTCGACGAGCAGCGGAGGGCCCACTGCATGTCCGGCCGCCGACGGGTCCGCGCCGAGAACGATCGACTTCAGTTCCGCGCCTCCGAACTGCATCGATCCCGCCAAGAGCTACACAGCGACGTTCGACACGACCGCCGGCATCGTCGACGTGAAACTGGACACGACGAACACACCCAGCACCGCCAACAACTTCGTCGTGCTCTCGCGCTACCACTACTACGACAACACGACGTTGTTCCGCACTGCGCAATCCATCGGCATCGTCCAGGGTGGTTCGCCGCACACCAACTCGGCGAACGACCCTGGGCCGGGGTACCAACTGGCCGACGAGGGCTACGACTACGCATCACTGTCCCAGGGACCCTCCGGTGTCACCGGAGGCCCTTACACGTATGCGGCGGGCGACCTGGTCATGGCGCGATCGGCATCACCCAACGGCGGGTCGGCTCAGTTCTTCTTCGGCGTCAACGACAACGTGAAGAACCTCGACGCGCAAGGTACGTACGTGAACTTCGGCAGCGCGACACAGGGACTCGACGTCCTTCAGAAGATTCTCGCGTCGGGACCGGAGGGTGAAGGTTCGCCGAGTCCTCCGGTGACCATCAACAAGGTCACCATCACCGAGTCCTGAAGACCGTCCGCTTCACCTTCGGCGCAATTCCCGGAAGGGTGAAGGTGAACGCAGAGCCGCCCTCCGGGCCGTCGTCGACCCACACCATGCCGCCCATGGCCTCGACCGCGCGGCGAACGATGTACAGACCGAGCCCGCCACCGCGCTGTCCACTCATGGCAGGGCCGCCGGCGGTCGTGTACTTGTCGAAGATCCATTCGCGGTCGTCGCCCTCGATGCCCTCGCCCTCGTCGGTGATCGTCGTGAACACGCGCTCGCGCGCGTATTCCACCGTCACCTCCACCGGCGACCGCTCAGGCGAGAACCTCACCGCATTCGACAGGAGATTGGCCAGCACCTGCGCCGTCAGATGGTCATCGGCCATCACCGCCGGCAGATCGTCGGCGATCGTGACCGAGAACTCCCGGTTCGGCTGCTCGCGCTGGATGCTCTCGACCTGATCCAGCACCGCTTGGCGCCAATCGAGCCGCTCGGGCATGACTTGGAAAACGGCCTCTTCGAGCGACGAGGCCCGGCGAAGCTGCTTCACGAGACGCTCGAGCCGGTGGGTCTCGCGAAGCATCACGTCGTAGGCATGCTTGCGCTGAGCGTCATCGAGCTCGTCGCCGCGTTCAGTCAACGTGTCCAGGAAGCCCCTGATCGGCACGAGAGGGGTGCGCAACTCGTAGCTCACGGCCGCGAGGATGTCGGCCTTGTCGTCCTCGATGCGGGGTCGAGCGGTGATGTCGCGCACGACGACGACGTAGCCGTCGTGCGCCATCGGTGAATAGGCGCAGTCGAGCCGCAACAGCGTTTCCGTGTCCGAATCCTTGTCGCCATCCGCGACCGGAAGCTTCACCGTGACTTCGACCGGCGCACCCTTGCGTCCAGGGCACGTCTCGTCGTACAGGGGCTCGCCGTCCTCGTCGAGCGGACGGAAGGTGTCGCAGCAATGCTGCCCGACCGCGACCGCAGCAGGGATGTTCGAGATGCGCTCCATCGCCAAGTTCCAAGTACGGATCGTGAGGTCGGGACCGACCGAGAAGATGCCGTCGGAGGAGGATTCGAGCACGCCGGCCAGCTCTGCTCGATGGACTCGGAGATCGTCGACGAGCGCGAGGCGATGCAACACGTACGACATCTGGTCCGACAACGCCTCGAGGATCTGATCGTCACGGTCGTCGTACGGCCGGCTGGTTCGAGCCGCGACAGCGATCGACCCACGCGGTTTTCCGTCAGCCGCAAGCACGCGCCGGCGCGAGCCCGGCGTGTCGACGGGGTGACGCTCGGTGTCGCCGGCCTCCATGTGGATGGCGTCGCCGACGCCGTCGATGACGACCACGGCGGCTGGAGCTTCGAGCACGAGCATCGAAAGCTTGCTGAGCTCACGGGCCGCGGCTTCGGTGTCCGCGGCCGCGGCCAGCGCGAGTTCGACACCGTGCAGCCGGTCGATCTCACTGCCTGCAGGGGGTCCCGCATGCTGCGTCGGGCCGTAGCGAAAAGCGACGGCCGCGGCCGCGACGAGGAGCGCGACAGCCAAGCCGATGCTCAGGAGCGGCGAAACGAGCCACGCGACGACGAGCAGCACGAGGATGCCGATTGCCACTCCGACCGCGACGGGCCAGCGTTCGAACAGCACCGACCTCGCCATCCGCCGATGGTGACGAGAGCGACTATGCCTTGCCATAGGCCAAAAGACTCATTGGTGTTCGTTCGCCCGGGAACCGCCCTGGGCTGTCATCAGGGTAGATCGGCCAGTGACAGCTCGGTTCCATCCCGCCATGCAGTCACCGTGCCTGCGCCTCCGGCGCGCCAATCACCGTCCGTGTCGCGCACGAGGGCCGTGTGTTCGTCGACGCCGACGACGATCAGGCCTTTCGGGGCCAGTTGGAGCGTGCGATGCGCCTTGTCCTCTGACCAGCTGTCGTGATGAGGCACGATCGTCATGTTCTCGACCAGGCCCAGACCCAGGGTGAAGGCGCCACCGCGAGGATCGACCATCGGGTCGCACAGCACCATGGCCCCGGCCGACGAGCCCGCCAACGCCATCCCGCCGTCCCAGGACTCGATGAGGGCGTCCCACAGCGGCGAATCCTTGAGAACCGACCGGAGGTGCATCGGCGACGTCCCGGCCAGGTAGACGAAGCGAGCCGCGCGGACTTCACGGACGTTGGCTTCCTCGAGAGCGTCAGGACGGCTCACCACCATCAAGCCGCGAGCCCGGGCACCGAGTTGCTCGAACCAGACCTGCGCCGCCTCGACCAGCCGCTTCGGGTGCTCGTACGCGGAGCCGGTCGGCAACACGAGGACCTCGTCCGCGCCGACTGCTTCGAGCAGTCCTTGGTCGAAGTCACATCCGTCGGTCCACTCACCGCCGCCGACCAGCGCGAGCGGGCCGCTCACTGCCAGACCATCGCCTTCACCTGACGCCGGCGGAGGAGGTCGCGCTCGATCCGTCCGAACAAGCTCAGGCCAGGCACAGGCCGGACCTTAGAGCCTCGTTGGTTCGAACGGCTCCACGCGGAGTTCCCCCAACTGGCGGCCGAGCACAGCCTTTGGACCCGAGATGTGACCGCCCGGTAACTTCACGCCCCATGATCAAGCGCTTGGGGATCGTCGGCTCCGGGATCATGGGATCCGGCATCGCGGAGGTGGCGGCCAAGGCGGGCGTCGAGGTCATCCTCCGCTCCCGCCAGCAACAGACAGCCGACGCGATGGCTGCCGGCCTGGCCAAGTCGCTCGACAAGCAGGTGGAGCGCGGAAAGCTCGAGCAGGGCGAGCGCGACCAGGTCCTCTCGAGGGTCACGGCCACCCACGACCTGCACGCGCTGGCCGACTGCGATCTCGTCCTCGAGTCAGTCGTCGAGGACCTCGACGTGAAGAAGGACCTCTTCCGCGCGCTCGACCTCGCAGTCAAGGACGACGCGATCCTCGCTACGAACACGTCGACGCTGCCGGTCGTCGAGTTGGCGATGGTCACTGAAAGGCCTGAGCGCGTGTGCGGCGTCCACTTCTTCAACCCCGCGCCGGCGATGAGCCTGGTGGAGGTGGTCCGGCCGCTCACCGCCAGCGACCAGACGATCTCGCAGGCGCGTGAGTTCGCACAGTCGTGCGGCAAGGAGCCGGTCGAGGTCAAGGACCGCGCCGGATTCATCGTCAACGCTCTCCTGTTTCCGTACCTCAACAACGCGGTCCGGATGCTCGAGACCGGGACCGCGACCCGCGACGACATCGATGCCGCGATGAAGGGCGGCTGCAACTTCCCGATGGGCCCGCTCGCGTTGCTCGACCTCGTTGGCCTCGACACGTCGCTCGCCATCCTCGATGCGCTCTACGAAGAGTTCCGTGATCCGAACTACGCAGCCGTGCCGACCCTTCGGCGCATGGTGACTGCCGGGCACCTCGGACGGAAGTCGAAGATCGGCTTCTACGACTACAGGAAGTAGGCGGACTGCCGGTCGACGTCGGCCCCAGTCCGTGGGATCTGCCACCAGCTGAATCGGCAGACGAGTACGGCATCGTCGGCGTCGGGGCCGATCTCGAACCTTCGACGCTGCTGGCGGCATATCGCAACGGCATCTTCCCCATGCCGGTCCAGCGGGGCGGACCGATGGGATGGTGGTCGCCCGATCCGAGGGCAATCGTTCCGCTCGACGGCCTGCGCGTGAGTCGTTCGCTCCGCCGGTCTTGCCCCCGATTCGACGTACGCGTCGACACCGCGTTCTCGGAGGTCGTCGAGGCGTGCGCCGACCGGCGCCGGCCTGGTGGGTGGATCACAGCCGAGATTCGTGACGCCTACGTCGAGCTCAACCGGCTCGGCTGGGCGCACAGCGTCGAGGCGTGGTCGCGAGACGACGGCTCGCTGTGCGGCGGGCTGTATGGCGTGGCCATCGGCGGTCTGTTCGCCGGCGAGTCGATGTTCCACCGGCGCACTGACGCGTCCAAGGTCGCACTGGTCGGCCTGGTCGAGCGCCTGCACGACGTCGCAGCGCGGGGTACCGGGCCCGAGGGCCGGCTGCTCGACGTCCAGTGGCGGACAGACCACCTCGCCACGCTGGGCGCGGTGGAGGTTTCGAGGCGCTCCTACCTGGACCTTCTCGCCATTGCGCTGGCCTTGCCGTTGCCGGTGGCGTTTCGCTGACGGGAGAATGGAGCCCATGCCGGACAAGCCGTGGCTGATGCGCACCTACTCGGGCCACTCGACCGCCCACGCCTCGAACGAGCTGTACAGGACCAACATCGCCCGCGGCCAGACCGGCCTGTCGATTGCCTTCGATCTCCCGACGCAGACGGGCTACGACCCTGACGATCCGCTCGCCCACGGTGAAGTCGGCAAGGTCGGCGTGCCGGTGGCGCACCTGGGTCACATGGAGCAGCTCCTCGACGGAATCCCCGTCGGCGACATGAACACGTCGATGACGATCAACGCGACAGCGGCGTGGCTGCTCGGGTTGTACGTCGCCAACGCGGACGATCACGGAGTTGCGACCGACCAGCTCCGAGGCACGACGCAGAACGACATCGTCAAGGAGTACCTGTCGCGGGGCACGTACATCTTCCCGCCCCTGCCGAGCCGCCGGCTGATCGTCGACATGGTCGCGTTCTGCGCCGTCCGCATCCCGAAGTGGAACCCGATCAACGTCTGCAGCTACCACCTCCAAGAGGCGGGCGCGACACCGGTGCAGGAGATCGCGTATGCACTCGCAACGGCCATCGGTGTGCTCGACGCCGTTCAGGAATCCGGCCAGGTAGACGACGATCGGTTTCCGGCGGTGTTCGCATCGATCAGCTTCTTCGTCAACGCCGGCATCCGGTTCGTCGAAGAGACGTGCAAGATGCGCGCCTTCACCGAGCTGTGGGACCGCATCGGGCGCGAGCGCTACGGCGTCACGGACGACAAGGCGCGCCGCTTCCGGTACGGCGTGCAAGTCAACAGTCTCGGGCTCACCGAAGCGCAGCCGGAGAACAACGTGCAGCGCATCGTGCTCGAGGCGCTCGGTGTCACACTGTCGAAGGGCGCACGCGCCCGGTCGATTCAGCTTCCGGCGTGGAACGAGGCGCTCGGACTGCCCCGGCCGTGGGACCAGCAGTGGTCACTGCGGATCCAGCAGGTGCTCGCACTCGAGACCGACCTGCTCGAGTACGACGACCTCTTCGACGGATCGAAGGTCGTCGAGGCGAAGACGGCCGAGTTGGTCGAAGCGGCGACGGTCGAGCTCGACGACGTTCTCGAGTTGGGCGGCGCATTCGAAGCGATCGACGAGCTGAAGGGCCGGCTGGTCCGGAGCCACACGGAGCGGGTCCGGCGGATCGAGAACGGCGACCTGAAGATCGTCGGCGTCAACGTGTTCACCGAGACAGCGGCATCGCCGCTCGAGGGTGAGGAGTTGATCCTCAAGGTCGACCCGGCCGTGCAGGATGCGCTCATCGCAGACGTGCAGGCGTGGCGGTCGAATCGCGACGCCGACGCGGTGAAGCGCGCGCTCGACGACCTGCGACAGGTCGCCGAGACCACCGAGAACGTGATGCCGGCGACAATCGCGCTCGCCCACGCCGGCGGAACCACTGGCGAATGGGCCGGCGTGTTGCGCGAGGTGTTCGGCGAGTACCGCGCGCCGACTGGCGTCGGTGCCGCGGCGGGTCGAGCGGGGACGACATCCGACCTGCAGGCGGTGGCCGAGCGCGCCAAGGAGATGCCGGGTGGGCCACCTCGTCTGCTCGTGGCCAAGCCAGGACTCGACGGTCACTCGAACGGCGCAGAACAGATCGCCGTCGCAGCCCGTGACGCAGGCATGGAAGTCGTGTACCAGGGGATCCGCCTCACCCCCGAACAGATCGCGGCCACAGCGCGCGACGAGGACGTCGACGTGATCGGACTGTCGATCCTTTCAGGGTCACATCTCGAGCTCGTGCCAGAGGTCGTGCGTCTGTTGCGCGACAACGGCGTGGACGCGCCCGTGGTGGTCGGCGGGATCATCCCGGAGGCCGACCGGCCGCGCCTTGTCGCCGCGGGCGTCGCAGCCGTCTACACCCCGAAGGACTTCGAGCTGGGACGGATCATGGCTGACATCGTCGATCTCGCATCGTCCGCCCGCTCGAACTCCGGGTCGAAACAGGCGCCCTAGCACGCGTTTCCAGTATTCGGACCCGGGCGGCGGTCAGACGATGAAGTTGCGGTCTTCGAGCCTTCCGAAGGCGTAGTCGGTGTAGGCGCCGCCGAACATGGCGCGGGTCTTCTCTGTCCACGCCAACGCCTCGGCGGAGCTGATCCGGCGGTGCACTTGCATGACGCCGCCATCGAAGACGCGGTACTCGGCCCAAGTGCCGGGGAAGTCCTTGACGCACGCGACCTCGACCCAAGGCTTCTCGCCCGCCACCGGGAAGCGGCGCACACGATTGCGATGTGTGTGTCCAGCGAAGTAACCCGCAAACGAGGGCCGGCGGGCCGCCAACTCGATCAGGCGGTCGGAGTCGTCGGGGTTGATCCCGAAGTAGCGCGCTTCGCGACTCTTGGAGAGCGGACTCCAGACGTGATGATGACCGAACACGAGCATCGGCACGCCGTCGCGGGTTGCCGTGTCGGCGACATCGTCCAGCCACTCGAGCGTTGCCCCGGTGACCTGTCCCCTCTCGGATCCCGGAATCGCGGTGTCGATGACGGCCAGCCGCGCGCCGGGGACGTCGACCACGAACGGCGCGTCGGCCGCAAAGGTTCCGCCGTAGTACGCGTCATGGTTGCCGCGCACGTGATGGAGCTTCGAACCGAACGCGCCTTCGTAGAACTCGAGAAACCGTTCGTACTCTTCGGTCGTGCCCCAGGCCGTGAGGTCACCCTTGACGACGACCGCCGCTGGATCGAGGGCGGCGATCTCGTCGATCGCGCCGCGATTCATGACCTCCGGATAGGGATCCTCACCAGGCTCGCTGCGGAAGACGGGGCCGTCCTCGTAGCCCTCGAGAATGCCGCACTCCGTCTCGCCGAAGTGGACGTCGTTCACAGTTGCGAACCGGCACAGGAGCTCTGCTCCCGGCCGAGGCAGTGTTCGCACGGTCACGCCGCCCAGGACGTGCTCAGTGTCCGGCGCGAGCCCTTCGTAGCGCCGCACATCCGCGCCGTCGTAGATGACGACCTCGTCGTCGGCAACCGTCGTGACTTCGGTGCTCACGCCGGACTACCAAGGCCGATCGCGGCGAGCGGGCACTGGCTTCGTCCACCAACGTCCGGCGAAGCGCCAACGCAGCGGCGGGTTCGCGATCTGCGCCGTGGGCTGTGGCTGCGGCCACGCCAGCTCGACGGCGGCGACGATCGCGGCCAGCTCGTCGTCGATCGGTGCTGCGAGCTTCGCCGTCACAGCGGACTGTTGCCGTGCTTGCGTCGCGGCAGCTCTTCGCGTTTCGAGCGCAGCAGCTCGAAGCCGGCGATGATCTTCGCTCGCGTGTCCGCAGGATCGATCACGTCGTCGACGTAGCCCCGTTCGGCTGCACCGTACGGATTGGCGAAACGCTCGGTGTACTCGTCGACCAGCTCCGCCTTCCGCGCAACCGGATCAGCGGCGACTTGGAGCTCGCGGCGGTACACGATCTCGACTGCGCCCTGCGGGCCCATCACCGCGAGCTCGGCTGACGGCCACGCGAACGCGAGGTCCGCCCCGATCGACTTCGAGTTCATCACGACGTATGCGCCGCCGTACGCCTTGCGCACGACGATCTGGATGCGCGGGACAGTCGACTCGCAGTACGCATAGAGCAGCTTGGCTCCGTGCCGGATGATGCCGCCGTGCTCCTGATCGACACCGGGGAGAAAGCCGGGCACGTCGACGAATGTGAGCAGCGGCACATTGAAGGCATCACACGTGCGGACGAACCGAGCCGCCTTCTCGGACGACTCGATGTCGAGCACGCCCGCGAGGTGCATCGGCTGATTGCCCACAATGCCGACCGGCCGTCCGTCGAGACGGGCGAAGGCGCACACGATGTTCGGCGCCCAACGCGCCGCGTACTCGAAGTAGTCGCCGTCATCGACAATCGCCTCGATCACCTTGTGCATGTCGTAGGGCTGGTTCGGTGACGAAGGGATCAGGTCGATGAGCTCGGGGCACAGCCGCTCGGGGTCGTCTGTGGCGACGAAGGCGGGCGGCTCCTCGAGGTTGTTCGGCGGCAGGAAGCTGAGCAGGTAGCGAACGTCGTCGAGGCAGCTCTTGTCGTCCGCCGAGATGAACTGGCACACACCCGACTTGGACGCATGTGTCACCGCACCGCCGAGCTCCTGCTGCGTGACCTCTTCGCCCGTCACGGTCTTCACGACGTCAGGGCCCGTTATGAACATGTACGACGTGCCGTCGACCATGAACACGAAGTCGGTCATGGCGGGGCTGTACACCGCGCCGCCGGCGCACGGCCCCATGATCACGCTGATCTGCGGGATGACGCCGGACGACTGCACGTTGCGATAGAAGATCCCGCCGTAGCTGTCGAGGCTGACGACCCCTTCCTGAATGCGCGCGCCGGCGCCGTCGTTGAGACCGATGAGCGGCGCCCCGACCTTGAGCGCCATGTCCATCAGCTTGTGGACCTTTTCGGCGAAGACCTCGCCGAGGGCGCCGCCGAAGATCGTGAAGTCCTGGCTGAACACGAACACCTTGCGTCCGTCGACCGTGCCCCAACCGGTGATTACGCCGTCGGTGTACGGACGGTCGATCGCCTCGGGCAACCTCGTGCGCGCGAGCAGATCGAGCTCGTGGAACGAGCCGGGATCGAGCAGGTACTCGACCCGCTCGCGGGCGAGCATCTTGCCCCGGTCGTGTTGTCGCTGTCGCGCTGCCTCCGAGCCGGCGTTGAGCGCCTCTTCCTTGCGCTTGTTGAGCTGCTCGAGCCGCTCGCTCAGCGGATGTTCGACCATGGCGGGTTTCACGGTAGCGGCGCGACGCGGGACTGTCCCAATGGCCGGTTCGTAGTCTGGGCGGCGATGAAGCTCCCCCTCATTCCGCCCGTCAAGCCGATGCTGTCGAAGTCGGTGAGCTCGTTCGACGCCCTGCCGGAGGGTGCTGACCTGGTGTTCGAGCCGAAATGGGATGGGTTCCGTTGCATCGTGTTCCGCGACGGCGACGAGGTCGAGTTGGGCAGCCGTAACGAACGTCCGATGACCCGCTACTTCCCCGAGCTCGTCGACGCGCTGCGGCAGCAGCTGCCGCCGCGCATCGTGGTGGACGGCGAGATCGTCGTACCGGGCGAGACCGGCCTCGACTTCGATGCGCTGCAACAGCGCATCCATCCCGCCGATTCGCGCGTGCGGATGCTGGCGGCCAAGAC
>DATAES010000113.1:0-10832 GCA_036257895.1 Acidimicrobiales bacterium | reverse complement strand
CGACGGCCAGGACGAACAGAGCACCGGAGTATTCGTGTTCGGAGCATCGAACACGACGTTGTCGAGCGATGTGGCGGTGAACAACGAGGACTACGGGTTCTTCGCCAACACGTCGACCGGGACGACGTTCACGAATGACGTAGCGAGTGGAGGCGGTGAGGCCGGCTTCTACGTCGGCGATTCGCCCGACGCAAACGCATCGCTCAAGAACGTCGAGAGCTTCGACAACCTCTTCGGCATCTTCGTTCGGGACGCGCAGGGCGTGCAGCTGAACGGCGTCAACTCACATGACAACTGTGTTGGCATGCTGGTGCTCGCAGACGCGCCCGGGCCTGCGGGCGACGTGACGGCGCACAACAGTTCCTTCAGTCACAACCAGAAGGCATGTGAGGCCGAGGAGGACGAGGGAACACCGCCGCTGTCCGGGATCGGTGTCCTCATTGTCGGTGGGAACGATGTAAGGCTCAACGGCAACACCATCAGCGACAACGTGCCGAGCGGTGACACGGTTGCCTCCGCGGGCGTCGCCGTCATCGTCGGTGACCAGGGGACCGCGCCCACCAACATCGCCATCCATGGCAATCACATGACCGGGAACTCGGAGAACCTCGTCGACGACGGCTCGGCGGTGAACCTCAAGTCCAGCGGCAACGGCTGAGTCGACAGGGTCGTCTCCAGACCGGGCTGGCGCGCACCTCGTCCCGCGCGCTGTGTAACAGATGATCGCTCCCGTCAAGGGGCCATGGTGAGCCGTTGCAGGAGCCCGGTGTCCACGTGGTCCTCGACGGCATCGGCGAGCAGGTCGAACGTGTCCTCGAGCGGGTCCCGCACCCGGATGCCACACAGCGCACGGAGAACCTCCGGGTCCTCGAGGAGGCCGTGCACGGTTGTGGCGAGCACCGAGCCCTGGCGCCAGACGAGCGGTGCAACCTCGCAGCCCGCGGCGCGCACCGTGCCGTTGCGGATCTCGTAGCCGCTCGCACGCAGACCGGAGAGCGCCGACCACGGCGGGTCGAGGGCGGGGAACTCGACCGTTCGCCGGCGAGTCAACTTCTCCGGGGACATCTCCGTCCCTAGCGGGAGCAACCCGAGACCGGTCGTCGCGCCCTCGACGCCCGTTGCGTCTCGGACATCCGTGCCGAGCAGCATGGCGCCGCCGCACAGTCCGAGCACGCGACCGCCCGCTCGCGCGAAGGCGCGCAGCCGAGCGTCGAGGTGTTGCCGGCGCAGCCACGCCGCGTCAGCGGCAACGTGCTTCGAACCGGGCAGCACCACGAGGTCGGCGCCATCGAGGTCCGAGGGGTCCGTTGCCCAATGCATGCGCGCCGCGTGCGGCACCATTCTCAGCTCGTCGAGGTTCGACGCGTACGGATAGCGGACGACCGCGACCGTCTGGGCACCGGCCGGAGGCGTGGCGCGGATCGTGCCGCCCTCCTCGTCGGGCAAGTCGTGTTCCAGCATCGGGAGCACTGCCGCCATGGCCATGCCGGTGCGTTCGGTGAGCATGGCCGGCCCCGGTTCGAGCAGCGCGGCGTCGCCTCGGAACTTGTTGAGGATGTACGCCGCCATCCGAGAGCGCGTCTCTGGAGGCGCGAGCGACCAGGTGCCGTACAGGTGCGCGAACGCGCCCCCGCGATCGATGTCGACCACGACGACCGCAGACGCATCGGCATGCTGCAGCATGCGGTTGTTCACGAGGTCGGGAAGGTTGATCTCTGCCGGACTGCCCGCTCCCTCGAGGAGCACGAGTTCGTGCTGGCCGGCAACTCGCTCGTAGGCGTCGGTCATCGCGGGCCACAGGTACGGGGCTCGCTCCCGCCAGGGGAGTTCTGTGAGGTCGCGCCGTGCGACTCCGGAGACCACGACCTGGCTGCGGGTGTCTGCCTCGGGCTTCAAGAGCACGGGATTCATGTCGACGGTCGGCTCGAGTCCGGCGGCGCGCGCTTGCAGCCACTGAGCGACGCCGATCTCACCGCCGTCGACGACGCGTGCGTTGTTCGACATGTTCTGCGCCTTGAACGGAGCGACGTCGATGCCTTGTCTCGAGAACCATCGTGCGAGGGCAGTGACGAGCAGGCTCTTGCCCGCTGTCGAGGTGCAGCCGAGCACCATGAGCGGCCGATAGTCGGTCATCGCGAGAGCGACTCGAGCCAAGAAAGAGCGTCGGTCGGGTTGGTGAAGCAGTTCTCTACGATCGAGCGCGGACGGCGCACCATCACCACGGGGACCTTGGCGGCGCGGGCCGCGACGAGCTTCGCATCGTCACCGCCCGCGTTCTTCGTCACGAGGAGCTGGACGTGGTGCGTCGAGAGCAACGTCGCTTCGTCGTCGCGGTTGAACGGTCCTCTCGCTCGGACGACCGCCAAGGGTCGAAAGGGAAGCGGTTGCGGATCCTCCACGGTACGGACCACGAATGCGACTGGTTCCAAACCCGCGAACGAAGCCAACTCGTGCCGTCCGATGGTGAGCAGCACCGGCGAGCGGCCCAGTCGGCCGACGGTACGAGCGGCGTCGGCGAGATCATCAGCCTCGACCCAGATGTCTTCGTTCGTCGGCGTCCACGGCGGGCGAACGAGCCGGGCGTGCGCGATGCCCGTCTTGCAGGCGGCATCGAGCGCATGCTGCGGCATGTGGGTGGAGAACGGATGGGTCGCATCGACGACCGCGTCGATGGCGTGCTCGCGTAGGTACGACACCAGTCCGTCGACGCCGCCGAACCCTCCGACTCGCACCGCGCACGGAAACACGCGCTGGTCCCGCGTGTGCCCGGCAAGGGACGCGACCATCTCGACAGAGGCGCACGTGGCGATCTCGGCGAGTTCGCGGGCCTCCGTCGTGCCCGCGAGCAGCAGGACCTTCATCGGCGGCGTCGGAACAGGAACGTGTCGAAGAGCCAGCCTTGTTCCTCGCGAGCCTCGGTCCGCGCGTGATCGATCACGTCGCGCTGCTCGGCCAGTGATCCCGCAGCAGAACGTTCGCCAGCCATGCCTGTGAACGCACTCCACCACACGTCGTAGTCGTCGCCGAGGTCTCGCCAGGCCTCGTGCGCGTCGAGCATGACCACGACGTTGTCGACGGCGTCGGGCACGCCGTCGCGAGCGAGACGGCGTCCGGTCGTGATGAGAATCGACTCGCCGGCGCGGTTCAAGGCGACGCGGTGCCGTGCTGCCAGCGCGGACATGCTGCTGATTCCGGGGACGACCTCGACCGTGAAGTCGATCTGGCCGTTGGCGCGCACGGCGTCGAGGATCGCGAGCGTGCCGTCGTACAACGTCGCGTCACCCCACACGAGAAAGGCGCCGGTTTCGTTCGGACCGAGGTCGGCCACGAGCTGCCGGTAGGTGTCGATCCGCTCCTGTCGCCAGTGTGCGATCGCGTCCCCGTACGGTTCGTCGCCCCGGTCGCGGACCGCATCGAGCGCGATCTCGACGATGCGATGCGGATGAGCGGGGTCGATGACGCGCCTGCACAGGTGCTTGCGGGCGTCGCGTAGCTCGGCGGCGGCTGGTCCCTTGTCGACGATGAAGACGGCGTCGGTCTCGTTGAGCGCCCGCACGGCGCGCAGCGTGAGGTGCTCCGGATCACCGGGGCCGATACCGACCACGAAGACGCGTCGACCCTGGTCCCGACCCATGCCCTACGTATTACCCTACGTGCGTGCGGAAGACCTCCGTGTACCTGCCTGATCACCTGAAAGCCCAGCTCAGCGCCCTCGCGAGCCGCACCCGGCGCTCGGAGGCGGAGCTGGTGCGCGCCGCCATCGAGCACGTGGTCACCGAAGGTGCACCGACCGCCGGCGAACCAGCGGACCCTCCCGTACCGGGACGGCTCGTCGGTGTCGGCGTCGGCCCCGGCGCCGCTGACCTCGTGACCGTGCGTGCCCTGCGCGCGCTGCACCGCGCGTCCGCGGTGGTCGCGCCCTGTACGGACGTCGGCGCGATGGGCCGGGCCGAGGCGATCGTCCGCGAAGCCGCGCCAGACGTCGCCGTCGAGCGGCTCGTCTTCGCGATGACGCCGGACCCGCGGGCGCGCGCGGCAGCGATCGCCGACGCGGCCACCCGGGTCGCAGCGTTGCTCGACCAACGCGAAGAGGTTGCGTTCATCACGCTCGGCGACCCGAACCTGTACTCCACGTTCTCGTCGATCACGACGCAGCTCGCGACGGTTCGGCCGGCAACACCCGTCGTCACCGTGCCGGGCGTGATGGCTTTCCAAGAGCTCGCCGCGCTCTCGGGGACGGTGCTCGCCGACGATCAGCAGTCGTTCCTCGTGTTACCTGCCAGTGACGAAGCGGCGAGCGCGCGGGGAGGCCCCATCGCGTTTGCGTTGCAAGACGATGCACGCGCGCTCGTCATCTACAAGGGCGGTCGTCACGTCGAGGCTCTTGCCGGCCGGTTGCGTGAGGCCGGTCGCTTGAACGGCTCCGTGTTGGGCGAGCTGCTCGGGTTGCCTGGGCAGCGCGTCGCGCCGGTGGCCGAGGTCGCCGATCGTCCGGCGAGCTATCTGTCGGCGCTGATCGTTCCGGCGAAGTCACGCCCGTGATCTCGTTCGTCGGCGCCGGACCGGGCGCCCCTGACCTGCTCACGCTTCGAGGCGCAGATCGTCTACGTCGCGCGGAGGTCGTCATCTGGGCGTCTTCGCTCGTGCCGAAAGCGGTCCTCGAAGACTGTCGCGCCGATGTCGTGGTGCACGATTCGGCAGTGATGACGCTCGAGGACGTGATCGACGTATATGCCGCAGCAGATGACGAGTGCGCGATCGTGCGGCTTCATTCGGGCGACCCGAGCGTCTACGGAGCGATCGCGGAGCAGCTTGACTGGTGCCGCGCCAACGATCGGGCGTTCGAGATCGTGCCCGGCGTGATGTCCATGTCCGCGGCCGCGGCCGCGTTGCAGCGCGAGCTGACCGTGCCGAAGCTGTCGCAGTCGGTCGTGCTCACGCGCCTTGCGGGTCGCACCGAGGCGTCGATGGGTGCGGGCGAAGGCGTCGCCGCTTTCGCGGCGGCGCAGGTCTCGATGGCCGTGTTCCTGTCGGGCGCACGCCCCGAGGAGCTCGAGGCCGAGCTGCTGACCGGCTATCCACCCGACACGCCTGCAGCCGTGGTCGTGCGGGTGACGTGGCCGGACGAGACGATCGTGCGCACGACGGTGAGCGACCTCGCGGCGTCGATTCGCTCGACGGGCGCGGACAGAACCGTGCTCGTTCTCGTTGGGGAGGCGCTGCGGGATGCGCCGGTCCCGGCGCGCAGCCATCTGTACTCGCCCGCGCACGCCACGTCGTTCCGATTGCCGAGTCGCAACGGATCGACCGCCGGTCGCCCGAGCCGTCGGCGCAGACCGTGACCGCAGCCGTGTCGACAGCACCCGTGTCGGTGGTCGGACTCCACGGCGGCGCGTGGTACGGGCCGGGCGCAGAAGCGGCCTTGCGCACCGCCGACCTTCTCGTCGGATCCGCCCGACAGCACGAAGACCTTGCACCCGCAGCACTGCCGGGCGCGCCGATCGAGCTGTGGGGTCGAATCGACGAGCTCGCCGAACTGTGCGACGAGCGTTCCGTCGAAGGCACGCGTGTCTGCGTGCTCGCTTCGGGCGATCCTGGGTTCTTCGGCATCGTCCGCGCGCTGGCGGCGCGGCTCGGCCGAGAACGGCTCGCTGTGCATCCCGCGCCGTCGTCGGTCACGCTGGCCTTCGCGCGTATCGGACTGCCTTGGGACGATGCGGTCATCGCGACCTGCCACGGCCGCCCGATCCAGCCCGCCGCCGAGTCCGTCGTCCGTCATCACAAGGTCGCGGTGCTCGTGTCACGCGAGTCACCGGCCGAAGCGCTCGGCCGAGCCGTCGTCGACGCGGGCTGCACGTCGCGTGACGTATGGGTGTGCAGCCGGCTGGGTGAGGTCGGCGAATCCGTCACGTACACCGACCTGGCGGGACTGGCCGACGGACGGTACGACCCGTTGTCCGTCGTCGTGTTCGTCGTGCCCGGCCTCGGCGTTGCGCCGACCGCGGCGACCGGCTGGGGACGAAACGAGACCGAGTTCGTCCACCGCGAGGGCCTGATCACGAAGGCCGAGGTCCGTGCCGTCGCACTCGGGAAGCTCGACCTGCCGCCCCATGGAGTGCTCTGGGATGTGGGTGCCGGCAGCGGAAGCGTCGGGATCGAGGCGGCTCGGCTCGTGCCGGCCTTGCGGGTGTTCTCGATCGAGCGCGACAGCGCCGCCGCCGCTCACATCGACACGAACGCGACGGGCACGACCCTTGTGGTCGTGAACGAGTCGGCGCCGGCGGCATTCCGCTATCTGCCCGACCCGGACCGGATCTTCGTAGGCGGCGGCGGGCTGGACGTCCTCGACGCCGCGCTCGAACGGTTGCGCCCCGGCAGCGTGGCTGTCGCCACGTACGCGACGCTCGGACCTGCCGTGGCTGCGGCCGAGCGCTTGGGCTCCCTCGTGCAGATCCAAGTGAACCGGGGCGAACCGATCGGCGCCGGCCAGCAATTGCGTTTGCACGCGGAGAACCCTGTGTTCGTCGTCTGGGGCACGCCATGACTCCGTCGCTCGTGCTCTCGGTGTCGATCACGCACGCGGGGGCGCGGCTCGCGACTCGGCTGCCGTACGAGCACGCACATGGCGCGATGGCGACGACCGTCCGCGACCACTGGTCGAGCGTCGATGCGTTCGTGCTGCTCTGTGCCACCGGGATCGCCGTTCGTGTGATCGGGCCGCTGCTCGATGACAAGAAGCAGGATCCGGCCGTCGTGTGTGTGGACGAAGCCGGGCGCTATGCGATCGCACTGTGCGGCGGGCATGTCAAGGGCGCGAACGATCTTGCGCGGGACGTCGCAGCGGCGATCGGCGCCGAGGCCGTCGTCACGACGGCCACCGATGCGATGGGCGTGCCGGCACTCGACGAGTTGCCGGGTTTCGTCACGAGTGGTGATATCGCCGGCGTTGCTCGGTCGTGGCTCGACGACCGGCCGCCCCGCCTCGAACGCACACTCGAGTGGCCGGTTCCGTTCGAGAGCGGCGACGGCCCGGATCGCGTGCTCGTCACCGACCAGACAATCGCGCCCGCTCCCGGACTGGTCGTCCTGCATCCCCCGTCGCTCGTGGTCGGCGTAGGGGCATCGACAGATGCCACCGCGAGCGACGGACGAGCGCTGCTGGACGAGACGCTGGCGGAGGCCGGGCTGGCGAGCGCATCGATCGGGTCGGTCGCAACCATCGACCGTCGGGCCGGAGACGCTGCGGTCGTCGCGCTCGCGTTGCCGGTGCGCGCGTTCGACGCGGCGACCTTGGCGGACATCGACGTGCCCAACCCGAGCGCCATCGTCGAAGCCGAAGTCGGTACGCCGAGCGTCGCCGAAGCGGCGGCGCTCGCAGCCGCGGGCGACGGCGCCGAGCTCGTGGTCACCAAGCGCAAGGCAGGGACGGTCACGATTGCCATCGCCAGGCGAGCGCGGCCCGAAGGCTCGCTTGCGGTGGTCGGCCTCGGCCCCGGCCACCCCCGCCACCGCACGCCCGCGGCAGTGGCCGCCATCCGTCACGCCGACGTCGTGATCGGCTACGACCGCTACGTCGACCAATGCGACGACCTGTTGCGGGCAACGCAGACGGTGATCAGGCATCCGATCGGCGCCGAGACCGACCGCTGCTGCGAAGCCCTGACCCGTGCCGCCGCGGGAGCACGCGTCGCGCTCGTGTGTTCCGGAGATCCCGGTGTGTTCGCGATGGCGGGACTCGTCCACGAGCTGGCCGGGTCGAAGGGGTCGCCGCCGGTCGAGGTGCTGCCCGGCGTCACGGCCGCGTCCGCCGCGGCCGCGTTGCTCGGCGCGCCCCTTGCGCACGACCACGCTTTCCTCAGCCTCTCGGATCTGCTGACGCCGTGGACCGTCATCGAACGACGACTGCAAGCGATCGCGGCGTCCGATCTCGCCGTCGCCTTGTACAACCCACGTTCGAGTCGCCGTACTTGGCAACTTGACCGGGCGCGTTCGGTCCTTCTCGAATGCAGACCCGCATCCACGCCGGTGGGCGTCGTCACCGACGCAGCCCGACCTGACGAGCAGGTGGTGGTGACGAGCCTGGGAGGGCTCGACTGCGACACCGTCGGCATGCTGTCGATCGTCGTCGTCGGGGGCTCGTCCAGTTTCGAGACGAACGGACGGATCGTCACGCGCCGGGGCTACGAGCTGTGACCGCGGTCGAGCGGCATCCGATCGAAGTCGAGAGCTACCGCATCATGCGCGAGCGCGTCGACTTCTCGAAGTGGCCACCAGGACAGCGCGATGTGGTGGAGCGCATGGTGCACGCCACCGCAGACGCGAGCTTCGCGGTCTCGGCGCGACTCGGATCGGAGGCGGTCGCCGCCGCGCTGGACGCGTTGCTGCACCGCGCACCGGTCATCGTCGATTCGGCGATGGTCGCCGCGGGCGCGCGCCACCTCGTTACCACGTGCCTGCTCGACGAGGTACCCGTGGCTCCCGACGGTTCGACGCGGAGCGCGGCTGCCATGGCCCTCGCCGCGAGACGCCATCCTGATGGTGCAGTGTGGGTTGTCGGCAATGCGCCGACCGCGCTCGCGGAAGTGCTCGCCTTGCACGAGCGGGGCGACATCGCGCCAGCAGCCGTCGTCGGCCTCCCGGTCGGTTATGTCGGCGCCGCCGACGCCAAGGCCGCGCTCTGGGACGGGCCGCTCGCATCGATCTCGTTCACCAACGCGGGCGAGCGCGGCGGAAGCGCGGTCGCGGCCGCCGTGCTCAACGCGCTCCGCCATCTCTACGAAGGAGACCCATGCTGACCGACGCAAGCACGGACGGGTTGTTGCTCGTCGCCCACGGCTCGAGCAACCCTGCTGGAGTCGACGAAGCGCATGCGCTCGGGGCCGCCGTGGCGTCCGGATGTCCAGATCTGCACGTCGACCTCGGATTTCTCGAGCTGACCGACCCGCCGGCCGGATCCGTGCTCGACGGCCTCGTGGACCGCGGCTGCGCGCGCATCACCGTGCAACCGCTCATGTTGCTCGCCGCCGGCCACGGCAAGAGCGACGTGCCTGCCATCGTGCTCGAAGGCCGTGCCCGCCATCCCTCGGTGGAGCTGCTGTTCGGCTCGCCCCTCGGGGTCGTGCCCGAGTTGCTGGCGATCGCTCATCGCAACATGGAAGCGGCCGGCGCGGCCGGTCTCCCTCTGCTGTTCGTGGCGCGTGGGACGTCTGATCCCGATGCAAACGCCGAAGCGTGTCGCGCCGGTCGGCTGCTGGCCGAGTGGTCGAGTGCGCCCGACGTCGAGGTGGGCTTCACGGGCGTGACGTGGCCGTCGGTCCCCGACGCGCTCGACCGGATGGCGAGGCTCGGTCACCGGCGCGTCGCATTGTTCTTCTGGTTCCTCGCGACGGGGAAGCTCGTCGAACGAGCGCGGCAGGAAATCCGCGACTTCGAGCGGCGAACACGTGTGGATGTCGTCGACTCCGGCTACTTCGGCCCCGACCGTGATCTCGTGGCCGTGATCGAACAACGCTGGCGTGAAGCCATTCACGGAAGCCACCGGACGAACTGCGACACGTGCAGCTACCGGGCGCCGTGGCCCGGCCGTGAGGACCGCGTCGGCCAACCTCGCGGCGTCGGTCACTCCCACCTCGCAGCTGAGCATCGGGGTCACAGCTCCGTTCACGTGCACTGATGCTGGGCGCGCGCATCGTCGTCGCCGGCGTGTCGTCCGGCGTGGGCAAGACCACGGTGGCGACCGGCTTGCTCGCCGCGTTCGCACAACGTGGCACGCGGGTCGCCGCGGCCAAGGTCGGTCCGGACTTCATCGACGCCGGGTATCACGCCCTCGCGTGCGGGCGACCCGGCCGCAACCTTGACCCGTGGCTGTGCGGACCCGACGCGCTCGTGCCGCTGGCCGCACGGGCCGCGAGCGGGGCGGACCTTCTCGTGGTGGAAGGGGTGATGGGCCTCTTCGACGGCGCGGTCGACGGCACGCCTTCGTCGACCGCCGACGTGGCTCGGCTACTCGACGCGCCGGTGGTGTTGGTCATCGACGCGTCAGCAATGAGCTCCTCGGTCGCGGCGCTCGTCCGCGGTTATCGCGATCACGATCCGGGGGTGCGGCTGGCGGGTGTCGTCCTGAACCGCATTGGTTCCGACGGGCACGAACAGGTCCTGCGGGAGGCCATCCAGCCGCTCGGCCTACCGGTGGTCGGCTGCCTCCGTCGGGACGAGACGCTCGTTTGGCGAGACCGTCATCTCGGACTGGTCCCCGTCGCCGAGCATCCCGCAGTCGTGACGAGGTCGCTCGCGCGACTGGCCGGTGTCGTCGCCGCCCGCTTCGATCTCGAGCTGGTCGAAGCCATCGCTCGCTCGGCGACCGTGATGGCCGCACCAGCGGCCTCGTTGCCCGAGTTCGTCGGCGCCTGCCGGATCGGCGTTGCTTCCGGGTCCGCGTTCACCTTCATGTACACGGACAACGTCGAAGCGTTCGAAGCGACGGGGGCCGAGATCGTCCCGTTCGATCCGTTGCACGACCGCGCGTTGCCTCCGTCACTCGACGGCTTGATGATCGGCGGCGGGTTCCCGGAGGTCTACGGAAAAGAGCTTGCGGCCAACGAGGCACTCATCGCGGACGCGGCGGAACGCATCGCGTTCGGGTTGCCGACGTGGGCCGAATGCGGAGGACTGCTGTGGCTCGCGACCGACCTCGACGGACATCCGATGGTGGGCGCGGTTCCGACCCGAGCGCGACTCGGGGACCGCGTGGTCCTCGGCTACCGGGAGGGCCGGACCACCGTGCACAGTCCGATCGGTCGGGCAGGCACGTTCGTGCGCGGCCACGAGTTCCA
>DATAES010000112.1:0-9116 GCA_036257895.1 Acidimicrobiales bacterium | reverse complement strand
GTTCGACGCATCGGGCACGGCGCTATGGGTTCACCAGTCCGGCACAACCGCTCCCGAGTTCGGCCAGTCGGTAGCGGTCGACTCATCGGGCAACGCCGTCGTCGCGGGTACGGACACGTTCGTCGTCCGCTTTCCCACCATCACGTGCTGCGACAACGTCCTCGTGGTGAAGTTCGACCCATCCGGCAACCAACTGTGGTCGCACGAAATCGGCGGGAGCGACCCCCAGGGTGATGACTCTGCCGGCGGTGTCGCGGTCGACAGCGCGGGTGACGTTTACGTCTCCGGTACGACGACCGGTGGATTATTCGGCTCGCCCGAAACCGACGCCGGCGCGTTCCTCCAGAAGTTTGATCCGACCGGCACAATCGCGTGGGTCCACGCACTCCCCGGTACGACGACTGGTGGACCGGTGACAGTCGACGCAGCCGGCAACGCCGACCTGACGGGATCGACGACTGCGGACGACGTCGTGCCCTCGCTCGACCCGCCAGCGGGCGGCAACGACGGGTTTGTCGCCGCGTACGACGCGTCAGGGGTACGGCAGTGGGTGCATCGATTCGGATCGAGCGCAGACGATGCGGGTACCTCCATCGCACGCAACGGATCCGGTGAGGTGTATGCGACCGGATATGTGGCGGGACAAGCGGTGGGCGCGCCCGAAGGCTTCGGGGGCCAGCACGATGTCGTCCTCCTGAAGTACGACGCGGCAGGCGATCCGCTCTTCATCCATCAATACGGCGGGCCCGGGAACGAAGATCCGTCCGGGCTGTTCGCTGATGCATTCGGGAACGTGTACGTGTCCGGCACGGCGGACGGTCACGTCCCGAGGGCTCATCCACCGAGCTTCGGCACGAGTGATGCCTTCTTGTCCAAGTACGGGGAACTGGTGCCAACCGAGCCGGGGGCTCCCGAGAACGCTGCGGCGCAACCGGCCACCGGGTCGCTCATAGTTTCGTTCCAAGCACCGAGCGACGACGGTGGAGTCTTGCCGTCCTACACCGCCTCATGCGCGTCGCCAACCGGTGGCGTGCCCGGTTCGGTATCCGGTCCGAGTAGTCCGATCACGGTTGCCCCACTGACCAACGGCAAGACCTACCAGTGCTCGGTGACCGCCACGAACACGGTCGGAACCGGCCCGGCCTCGGCTTTGACGCTCAACGCCAAACCGGCGACGACGAAGAGCATCATCGCCGGCGGTCCCCACGCGTGCGCGCAGAAGCATGAGGGAACGGTGTTGTGCTGGGGATCCAACTCCTCGGGTGAACTCGGTGACGGCACCACCACGAACCGGCTGGCGCCGGTGCCGGTGTCCGGGCTCACAAACCCCGCAGCGCTGGCAGCGGGCGCGAAACACACCTGTTCATTGCTGGCCGGAAGCGTTCAGTGCTGGGGCGACAACTCGTTCGGTCAGATCGGCGACGGCACCACCACGAACCAGCTGGCGCCGACCCTGGTCTTCGGGTTGTTCGACGCGACGGCGATCAGCTCGTTGAAGAATCACACGTGCGTGGTGAGATCCAACCGCACCGTTCGGTGTTGGGGCGCGAATGCGCACGGTCAGCTCGGTGACAACTCCACCATCACCCGCACGAAGCCCGTCGTCGTGTCGGGCATCGGAACCGCGACGGCAGTCTCGGCCGGGACAGACCACAGTTGTGCGTTGCTCTCCGACACAACGGTGAAGTGCTGGGGCTCGAATGCCTACGGGCAACTCGGTGACGGCACGCTCGTCGAGCACCACACGCCGGTAACCGTGGTCGGCCTCTCGTCCGTCACCGCGATCAAGGTCCTCGGGCAAAGCACGTGCGCCATCGTCACGGGCGGGGGCGTGCGGTGTTGGGGCCTCAACGACAGCGGTCAGGTCGGTGACGGCACGACGATCAACCGAAAGTCACCAGTTGTGGTCGTCGGACTGTCGAACACTTCCTCGCTCGCCGGTGGCTTGTACCACTCGTGCGCGGTGCGCCCGAACGGCACGATGAAGTGTTGGGGCGACAACTCCTTCGGTCAGATCGGCGACGGAACGTTCACGGATCGGACGACACCGGTCGCCGTGCCCGTCGCGAACGTCGCCACCATCACCGCTGGCGCGAACGACTCGTTCGCACGACTCCAGTCAGGCGCTGTCTTCGCCTGGGGTGCGAACGCCGCGGGCCAGCTCGGCGACGGGACCACCGCGACCGCGACCCCCACACCACAATCGATCCCAGCCTTCGGGTAGTCGCGCGCGGCCAGCCTTGCCCTGCGTTCCGGAGGTTGCCAGGTGATCTGTCCAGGAAGATCGGGTGTGGGGGTGTCACCAGGGTCGGCGGGGCGACCTCACGGACCAGGGACAGACACGGGATCGTGGCGACCGGTCGGTGCGGGTGCCCACTCGGAGCCGAACGCGACGCCGGTGTTGGTGAGGTTCCGCAGCGCGCCGAGGTGTTGGTTCACGCCGAACACGTCGAACGCGAACCCGTCCGGCGTTTCGTAGGAGGCTCCGAACGCGAGGTCCTTACCGCTCGGCGACCAGGCCAGGTCGAACGCCGAGAAACCCTTCAGCCGCAAGGAGTCGAGCTTCGTGCCATCGGGGCGCACCGTGGCGATCGAGAACGTGTCCTCGAGGGGGTTCTGGTCACCGGTGAAGAACGCGATCACCTTCCCGGTGGGCTGCCAGGCCAGAACCGTCGGGGCACCCAGCGTTCGCGTCGCGATGGTGCGGGCCGCACCCCCCGCCGCCGCTACGACACGCACCTCGCCCAGCGGTCCAGAGAACGCCAGCTGAAGGCTGTCCGGTGACCACGACGGATCGGTGCCAACGGCGACGGTGTTGCGCGCCGTACCGCCGGCGTCGACGACGATGAGCTGTGGTTCGCTGCACCCGGTCCCGCCGGGGCAGTCGGTGCGGTCGAAAGCCAGCCGGGTGCCGTCCGGTGACCAGGCGAGATGCGACGTGAATCCCTCGACGGCGAACGTCACGGTCGGAGTGAGTGCGCCCGTGGCCAGATCGACGATCCAGATGTCGTCGTTGCCGCCGGCCTCCCGCACCAGCGCCAGCCGGCCACCGTCGGGCGAGAACTCGCCGAGGAAGGCGTCGGTCGCCACGACCCGCGGGTCGCTGCCGTCGGCTGCCATCACGATGATCGTGCCGAACGGCACGGTCTGGATCGCGAAGAGGTTGCCCGCCGGCGACCACCTCAGTTGCAACACTTCACCGACGTCGGTGACCTGTTCGGCCGGCCCGCTCGATTTGGCCCCGTTCCCGTTTCCGTGGCCGGGGTCGACCGTGAAGACGTCTTGCGGAGCGGAAAACCCGTTGATGAACGCCAGCCGCAGGCCCTTCGATGATTTGGCATGAGCCGGCGTAGCGAAGCCGACCAGCACGACGAGGAGGCACAGCGTCGCCAGCACGGTCCTTGACAGTCGCGCACGACATCGCTGTGCCATTGGTCCCCTCCGCGAATGATCCGTCCAGTGCCGAACACGCAAACGTAGTTTGCTCGTTCGTCGGTGGCGCGCGATCGCCTCGGGATCGCATCCGACGCGATCGACGGCCCGCACGCGGCCAAACAAGGTGTCGTGTACATCGGTCAGACGGTTCATCAGCGGTGCGGTATGGGTAATTTTGTGACGACTCCACGCGCACGGGAGGTAAGTAGTCATGGAGCGCACCTCGCACCCGTCGCTCACCGCCCTCGCACGGCACCACGACATGGTGCTCGAGACCCGGAGACGCAATGGAACCTGGGTTGCGACCCCTGTCAATCCGCTGGTCGAGGATGACCACGTCTACTTCCGAACGTGGGATAAGTCGGGCAAGGCGAAGCGGCTGCGCAACTTTCACGATGTCCGCTTCGCCCCATCGACGGCGCGTGGGCGCGTGACTGGTTCGTGGCTGCACGGCCGCGCCACTTTGCTCGAAGGTGATGAGTCCCTTCACGCGGCTGGGCTCATCAACCGTCGCTACCCGCTCCTCCAAGGAGTCGCGGTGCGCCTCTTCCACCGGCTGCGCCGTTACCACACGCTGCACTACCGGATCGACGACGTCATGCCCGCGGCCGGCTGATGTCGTTCTCTGCCGCGCGGTCGCCTTGACTTGCGCCTCCTGACGACAGATGAAAGGTGGGCCTGATGGCTGTGCTCAACCACCACATCGTTGCGGCGCGTGACAAACGCGCGACCGCGGTGTTCTTCGCCGAGATGTTCGGGTTCGAGGACCCGATCGAGCTCGGCCATTTCGCAGTCCTCAAGGTGAGCGACGACATGACCCTTGACTTCGTCGACACCGACACGGAAATCCGGCAGCTGCACTACGCATTCCTCGTCACCGAAGAGGAGTTCGACGACATCTTCGACCGCATCCGCTCGCGAGGCCTTGCGTACTGGTCAGACCCGTTCCGACAAGACCCCGGCAACATCAACCACTGGGACGATGGTCGTGGCGTGTACTTCGACGATCCGAACGGTCACCTGTTGGAGATTCTGACTCGTCCGTATGGCAGCGGCGGGACCAGCGTCGAACACCCACATCCGCTCGTCGCGCCGCGCATCGAGTCCGCCTGACTCCGGGGGTCATGAGGGACTGGCAGCTACGCCATCGTCAGACCACCGCTGACCGACAAAGTCTGGCCGGTGATGTAGCCGGCGGCATCGGAGGCGAGGAACGCGACGGCGGCCGCGATGTCGTCGGGCTGGCCGATGCGGCGCATGGGGATGGCGCGAGCAAGGCCGTCGTAGAGCTTCTGGCTGTACTCGGCAACCTGGCGGAGTAGCGCCGTTTCGGTCGGGCCCGGGCAGACGCAGTTGACCCGTACGCCGGCTGCGGCGACCTCGCGGGCGAGCGCCTTGGTGAAGGCGATGATGCCACCCTTGGTGCCGGAGTACACGGCTTCGCCCGAGGATCCGACCCGGCCGGCATCGGAGGCGATGTTGATGATGGCGCCGCTGCCCCGGTCGACCATCCCAGTCGCCAAGACCTGGCAGCAGCGGATGGTGCCGAGGAGATTGACTTCCACGGTGCGGCGCCAGTCGGCCTCGTCGGACTCGAGGAAGGGCCCGATGACGTCGATGCCGGCGCCGTTGACGAGGATGTCGACGTCGCCGGCCGCTCGCGCCGCAGCTTCAACGCTGGCTCGGTCCGTGATGTCGACGCCGGTTTCAAGATCCCACACGTACGCGGTTGCGCCTGCGGCCACGAGTTGCTCGACGACTGCCGCACCGATGCCTCCGGCGCCCCCGGTGACGACTGCCGTTTTGTCGTGGTCACCCATGGGAACAGCCTGGCTCAGGCGTCGGCCGCGAGCGCGCTGGCGCCGGCCTGGCGGCCCATGTCACAAGGTTCAAGGCGTGTCGTCCAGCTGCCGCACGACGTGGAACTCCACGCGGTAGACCAGCGTGTCATCGTGGATCGGTCCGGCGTGTGCAGCGCGCCGACGAAGGGTTTCAACGTCGGGCTCTCCCGTGCGAGCAAGATCGTCGTCGGTGATCGACGAGAACGGCAGCAGCTCGATCTCGTCGACCTCGATCATCACGGAACCACTCCGGTAGAAACCGCCGACCTTGACCTTTGGCCTCGACCAGAGGCGGTAGGAGACGGTGATGGCTCCGTTCGCTACGTGATCGCGAAGCTCAGGGCTGAACTGCACGCTCCGATTCTGTCGTCGTCGAGCCTCTACCGCCGTCGGCGTCGGCGAGCGAGCATTGAGCCATGACGACCTACTGGCGCGGTGCGGCCGATGACGAAGCGATGCAGGACGAGCACGGGTTCATCTGGCAGGCCATGCTCGACACGATCGACGTGGACCTCGCCGGTCGGCGTGTCCTCGACGCGGGCTGCAACCGCGGCGGGTTCCTCCGTCTCCTCGCCGATGAACACAAGATCGCGGAGGGATACGGGTACGACCCTGCCGCCGGCGCGATCGAGGATGCCCGAGCGCTGACCGCTGGCCGGCCGCTGCACTTCGAGGCGGCCGACTCGGTACCCGAGGCGTGGAACGGTCTGGATGTGGCGTTCAGTCACGAAGTCCTCTACTTACTTGCCGACCTGGCGCCCCACGCGCTCGCCATCCACCGCGCGCTCCGCCCCGGCGGCGTGTACTTCGCGGTCATGGGCGTGCACACGGGCAGCCCGCTCATGGTCGAGTGGCACACGGCCAACCGCGGCGAGCTGCAACTGCCGCCGCTGTACGACGTCGACGATGTCATCGCCACGTTCCGACGCGCCGGCTTCGAGGCGTCGGTGGCACGGTTGGAGTTCCGCTTCGTGCCGGCCGTGGGCCACGGGCACCACCACGAGGGTCGGTCCCTCGACTGGCTCGCGTATTACCACGACCACAAGCTTCTGCTCCGCTTCGCCCGGCCGTGAAGGGCGACGCCTGGACCGTACGACCGATGACTTTTGTCTTGTGCGGTCGTCTCGATTCGTATGACGACGAACCCTGCCTTGCCCCCGATCGTCGACCAGGCGACCTGGGAGGCCGCCCTCGGCGACCTCCGTACGAGGGAGAAGGCCGCCACCCGAGAACTCGACGCCATCGCCGCGCAGCGCCGGCGCCTGCCCATGGTCGAGATGCCCGACTACACCCTCGACGGCGAGAACGGACCCGTCCGGCTCGTCGACGCATTCGAAGGCAAGCGTCAACTCGTCGTCTACAACCACATGTGGTTCCCAGGTGAGACCTGGCAGTGCCCGGGGTGTACCGGCTTCACGAGCCACTTCACCCGGCTCGAGTTCCTCGACGAGTATGACGCCCGGTTCGTGATCGTCACCCAGGGGCCGATCGACGAGGCGCTCGCCTACAAGGCGCGGGTCGGCAACAAGATGACGTGGTACTCGACGGCCAACAGCCCGTTCGGATCCGACATGGGCGCCCCTCCCGGCGGCGGCTTCCAGCTCAACGTCTTCCTCCGCGACGGCGACACCGTGTACCGCACGTACAACACGCAGGGTCGTGGAGTCGAGCAGCTGACCTACACCTTCGCGCTCATCGACCTGCTTCCTTACGGGCGCCAGGAGGAGTGGCAGGACGTGCCGGACGGATGGCCGCAGTACCCGACCTACAGCCGGGGAGCGGGGTCGGAGGTGTTCGCGCAGTACGCCGACGACTGAGATTCGAGACGAGCCAACTGGCTTGTCCGCGGACGTTTTGTCATCGGCCGGTGTGCGTCAGGCCTCGGCAATCTCATCGCTGCTCGTCGTCGCTCGGTGCTGTGTACCGGGTCTGCGCGAAGTCGCCCTTTGCGAACGCGAGGATCTTGGCCGGCGAGACGCGGAAGACGAGCGCCTCTCCGGCCTCGTGGTGAAACGCGCCATCTCGGACGTCGAACTGCCAGTCGCCGTCGTACTTCGTGGACCACATGTCAGCGAGGACCTGGAGTTGCGTGTCGTCGCTGACACGTTCGGCGCGCCCCTCGACGACAACGTCGAGGCCGGACTTCCACGCGTTCGTGCCCGTCGTCAGCGCGCAGTTCGCGTTGCGGGTGAGGTTGACGCCCTTCTGCTCGCTGGCGCCGGTGCAGAAATGAAGTGCGTTGTCGTGCCACACCGCAGGAAGCGGCGTGACATGTGGACGTCCGTCGGCGCGCACGGTCGAGATCCAGAACAGCTCAGCCCTCTCGAGCAGCGCACGGACCTCGTCCCAGGGTGTCGCAGCGGCGTTCGGCGCGCTGAAACGTGCGTCGAGTACGGCGGGTGCTTCGCGTTCAGCCATGGCGACTCTGCTTTCTCGCTCGAAGGTCAGGTCGAAGTCCTTGCGCCACGTGGCGCCTTCGTCCTCGGATGCGTCCCACTGCGCGTCGACGGCAGCGTCGCGCACGGTTTGTCTCCTCTTCTCGATCATCGAAGAGTTACGACGACAGGGTGTCCACGGAATCATCGGCGCGGTCACCGTCGGACCGGTTCGATGACGCTGGATCGCCGATGCCGACTTGGTCCAACTCCGGTTGGCGCCTTTCCTACGCTTGGCACCAACGCGATACCGAAGTCCGCCTCCGGCAAGATCCTGCGTCCCACCGCGGACCAGGTGGCGGTGGCAGAGATGCCGGCAGGATCGGCCGTCGTCTACACCGGCGGCGCGATCCACGGGGGTGGCGCGAACTGCTCTGCGACCCCACGTCGCGCGGTGCACCTGAGCTATTGCTTGGGCTGGCTGCGAACCGAGGAGAACAACTACCTCTCGATCCCACCCGCTATCGCGGCGGGTCTGCCGCGACAAGCCCAAGAGGTGCTGGGCTACTCCGTGTACGACGCCATCTCTCGGGGCGGCGGCTACCTCGGCATGGTGCGGATGCAGGATCCGGTCGATCTGCTGACTCGCGACGAGCTCTGAGGACGTTGCGCGAAACCGGTGGAGGTGATCGCAGTATCTGGAAGCCATGGAGGTCGCCGGCCGCATCGCGTGTCACCTCGCCGGTCACTCGGTCGGCGGCTGCCACGCTGGATCGCGACCGGTGAGACCGAGGAGTCTGTCGAGAGGGGTGGCGTTGTCGGCGACGGGGACGATGGGGCCGAACAGGGAGCCGTCGCGTGGTGCGTCGAACGATGTCACGAACGATGCCGCGGCCTCGATCTCCGTGAGCGACGGCGCGTAGGTCTGACCGGTCGAGACCGCGATGTCCCAGCCGTGCACGACGAGTTCGTCGAGCGCAACCAGCCCGGCGATCTCGCCTGGAAGAGGGACGCCGGCGGCCATTGTCGTCCCTTGCCACGCCCCAGCGTCGCGCCATGCCTGGGCCAGGACATCGAGATCGCGGGCGATGCGGTCGCGCCAGTCCGGCTCGAGGTTGGCCGCGTTCGGCCGCGGCGGCGAGCCGCTCAGGTCGCCGGCCTTGCGGGCGACGGCGGAGAACCCGATCGTCAGCGCGCTCACGTGGTCGACGAGGTCACCGAGACTCGTGTCGGGGCAAGGGGTGGGGCGTTCGAGTTGGGCGTCAGATATCGACGTCAGCAAGTGGGCCATCCGGATGGTGGCGGGTTCGAGATCGATCATCACCGCTAGAGACGTCGCCGTGCCCCGGATCTCATCGCGCCTCGGCGCTCGCGGTGGACTTCCAAGGCCGGAACAGTTGGGTTCAGCCATCTTCGACCCCCGAAGGCCGCGGGTTGCAGTCCGCTTCGTTACGCGACGGGGCCC
>DATAES010000111.1:0-32672 GCA_036257895.1 Acidimicrobiales bacterium | reverse complement strand
CGCATGGTCAAGGAGCAGGCGCTGACCGACTACCTGAACACGTCGATCGGGGTGGCCACCGCGAGCCTGTACATGATCGAAGCTTCGATGCAGGTGCCGCCCGGCTATGCGCTCTTCATTCCGTCAGCGTTGCGCAAGGCGGTCGACTTGCCGGTCGTCGGCGTCGGGCGGTTCAAGGACCCGTTGCAGGCCGAGCGCGCGCTGGCCGAGGGTCATTGTGATCTGGTCGGCGTGGTTCGCGGACAGATCGCGGACGCCGACTTCGCGGCCAAGGCGCGTGCCGGGCTCGCTGACGACATACGCCTCTGCCTATCGTGCAACCAGGAGTGTGTGGGGCGCATGGGCCTCAACCGCTGGCTCGGTTGCATCGAGAACCCGGTGACCGGCCGTGAAGCAGAAGTCGATGCCGGCTCTCACCCTGCTTCGCAGCGTCGCAAGGTAGTCGTGGTCGGTGGTGGGCCGGCGGGGCTGCAAGCAGCGAGCACCGCCGCGGCCCGAGGACACGATGTCGTGCTCTTCGAGAGCAGCGATCAACTCGGCGGTCAAGCCCGCATCGCCGCCTCTGTGCCCAGCCGGGCTGAGTTCGGTGACATCGTCCGCAATCTCGTCCACGCGTGTCGACGCGCCCACGTCGACATCCGTGTCGGCGTCGGAGCGAACGTGGACACGGTGATGGCAGAACGTCCTGACGCGGTCGTGGTCGCGACCGGAGCGCAGCCGGCCCGTCCGTACTGGGCACCGAGCGATGCCGGCGCGGTGGTCGACGTGCGCGACGTGCTGGAGGATCGCGCCCGGCCGGACGGTCACGTCGTCGTCGTCGACGAACTGGGCTTCCATCAGGCGACTTCTGTGGCGGAGTTGCTCGCGGACCGCGGGTGCACGGTGGAGGTGATCACTCCCGGAATGGTCGTCGGGCAGGACCTCGGCGTGACCCTCGATCTCGAGCACTGGAACGTGCGGGCCGCGGCGAAAGGGATCGCGCAGCGCACCGACCTCGTTCCGATGGCCTGGGTGCCCGGGACGTTGACGCTGCTGCACCATCCAACCGGCGAGAACATCGAGGTCGTGTGCGACTGGGTCGTGCTCGCCGTGCCGCAACAACCGGTCGAATGGCTGTACCGGGCCCTCCGCGACATGACCGGCATCGACGTGCATCGCGTCGGCGACTGCGTCGCGCCGCGGCGGGCGCACGCGGCCGTGATCGAAGGGGCTCGGGTGGGGGCCGCGCTGTGACCGCCACGGTCGCGGTGATCGTCGTGCGGGACGGCATGTTGCCCGCGGGCGCCGACGAGTGCGTCGCCGAAGCCCACGGCCGCGCGCTGCTGTGCGGGTCGGGCACCGAGGCCGCGGCCAAGCAACTGGTCGCCGCGGTCGAGGTGCGGTGCGCAGAACTCGGATCGTTCGCGCCCGGTGCATGGGCTCGTGCTCTCGTCGACCAACTCGCGGACGCGCGAGTGGTGATCCTTCCCGCCTCGGCGGACGGTCGCGACCTTGCGCCACGACTGGCGCTCGCGCTCGGCCGTCGCCTGTTCGCGGGCGCCGTGGCTGTCGACGGGCACCATGCCGTGCTCGTGCGCGGCGGTGGACTGCTGTCCGAGACACATAGTGTCGACGCTTCGATCGTTGCAACGCTCGAGCCCGGTGTTCGAGGCGTGGAACCTGTGATGAGCCCGGCCATGATCGAACGAGTCGAGCTGACGGTGGATCCGGGTCACGATCCAGAGATCATCGAGCTCGTGCCGCCCGATCCGGCGACGGTGGACCTCGGGGAGGCGTCTCGGATCGCCGCCGGTGGGGCCGGCCTCGGGGGGCCGGAGCCCTTTGCCGTGTTGCAGCACGTGGCGATCGCCCTCGGTGCGTCGTACGGCGCGAGCCGTGTCGCCGCCGATGCGGGATGGGTGCCCCAGGACCGGTTCATCGGCACCACCGGAGTCGCCGTCGATCCTGAGCTGTACATCGCGTTCGGCATCTCCGGCGCGGTGCAGCATGTGTCGGGCCTTGGTCAGCCCGACCACATCATCGCTGTGAACACCGATGCGAGCGCGCCGATGATGGCCATGGCCGACCTCGCCATCGAGACGGATGCGCGGGCGATGCTCGACGAGCTCGCCCGCCGATTGGACGTGCAGCAGTGAGTGAGCGGTTTGACGTGGCCGTCGTCGGCGCGGGACCAGCGGGCTCGACCGCCGCGCTGGTCCTTGCACGCGCCGGTAAGCGCGTTGCGCTACTGGAGCGAGGGCCGTTCCCCGGCTCGAAGAACATGTACGGCGGCGTGGTCTACGGCCGCGTGCTCGACCGGCTGGTGCCGCAGTGGTGGGAACAGATCCCGATCCAGCGTTGGGTGACGCGCCGCGCGACGATGCTGCTCACCGAGACGCAGAGCCTCACCATCGACTTCCGATCGCAACGGTGGGGTTCGGCCCCGTACAACGGTTGCACGACGTTCCGGCCTGATTTCGACTCGTGGCTCGCGGGCAAGGCCGAGGCGGAAGGGGCGAGCCTCATCGCGTCCACAACCGCGACGGGATTGCTCCGCGACGAACGCGGCCGAGTCCGCGGCGTGCACACGGATCGTCCGGGCGGCGACATCGAGGCGCCGATCACGATTGCGTGCGACGGTGTCAACTCGTTCCTCGCGAAGGACGCCGGTCTCTACCACCATCCCGAACCCGAGCACTTCACCCTCGGCGTCAAGGAGGTGCTCGCGCTGCCGCGTGCGGAGATCGACGCTCGCTTCGCGCTCACGGGTGACGAAGGCGCCGACTTCGAGATCCTCGGGGGAACGGGCGGTGTCCCCGGCGGAGCGTTCCTCTACACCAACGCGGAGTCGATCTCGGTCGGGGTCGTGCTGCAGCTGTCCGCGCTCGGAGCGTCGGGACGCCGTCCCGAAGAGTTCATCGAAGCAGTGAAGTCACATCCTTCGATCGCGCCATTGGTGGCGGGGGGCGAACTCAAGGAGCACTCGGCACACCTCATCCCCGAGGGCGGGTACGACGCGATGCCGGACCTCGCGACCGACGGCCTCTTGATCGCCGGAGACGCCGCCGGCCTCTGCCTTGCTGCGGGCATCTGGTTGGAAGGCGTCAACTTCGCGATCGGCTCGGGCGCAGCTGCGGCAGAGACCGCAGTCGACGCGCTGCGCTCGGGAGACACCGGCGCTGACGCGCTGGCGGAGTACCGACGAAGGCTCGAAGCGAACTTCGTCCTGCGCGATCACCGGAAGTTGCGTCAGGCGCCGAAGCTCGTGCTCTCCGACCGTGTGCAGCATGCGTATCCGAACATCGTGTGTGACATGGTCGAGTCGCTGTTCACCGTCGACAATCCGAGGCCCAAGGTCGGCGGACTGCGGGCGACGTGGCGGGAGCTGCGCGCGTCGAACGTCCGCCTCCGCGACGCGGCGAAGGACGCGTGGGCCGTGGTGAGGACGTTCGGATGACGGCGTACGACACCGACCGCCTGCCGGACATCTCGTTCGAGGATCGCATGGCGACGGTCGAGTTCCGGGTCGCGGCCGACGCGCACATCGTGGTCGACGGTGACACCTGTCGCGGCTGCACCACTCGGGAGTGCGTGACCGCCTGCCCTGCCAACCTGTTCGTGCCCACCGCGGATGGTGGCATCCTCTTCAACTACGAAGAGTGCTTCGAGTGCGGCACGTGCTACATGATCTGCAACACCGAGGGTGCGATCACCTGGCGCTACCCGGAGGGTGGCCACGGCGTCGTCTTCCGGCGATCGTGAGGGGGCGATCGTGATCGCGGTGTGCATGAAGTGGGTAGACCGCCGGCCCGAGGTCGACCCGTTGACCGGCGCAGTGCACACCGATGTTCGTACGTCGGGCGCGTCGGACGCCGACGAAGCAGCACTCGAATGGGCGCTGCGGATCGGCCAAGCGTGGGACGTCGCGGTGATTGCCGTCACTGCCGGACCCCCGGACGCGGATGCGATGCTGCGAGACGCAGTCGCCGCCGGCGCGGCCCGGGCCGTTCGCATCCATGTCGAGGTCGACGCGGCGAGTGAGGATGTTGCCGCGTCGATCGTCGCCGTGCTGTCGAGTGACGTCTCAGTGGTGGTCTGTGGCGCGTGGAGCATCGATCGGGGGAGCGGTTCGGTGCCGGCGTACCTCGCCGCTCGACTGGATGCCGCGCAAGCGTTGGGACTCGTGTCGCTGTCCTTCGAGTCGACACCGCAGATCATCGAAGCCGAACGCCGGCTGGACCGCGGTCGCCGCGAGCGGCTGCGGGTGCTCGCGCCCGCGGTCGTATCGGTGGAGGGTGGAAGCGCGCGCCTGCGTCGCGCGGCACTCCACCAGGTACTCGCTGCTCGCACCAGCGAGATCGAGGTGCACGACCCGCCGTCGCCTCTCGCGCTGGCAGCGGCGCCGATTCGCACCGTGCCATTCCGTCCGCGCCCGCGTGTGTTGCCGGCTCCGTCACCAGAGCTCAGCGCGCGCGAACGCATCCTGTCGTTGAGCGGCGCGCTCGTCGACCGCGAACCCCCACGTCTCGTCCGCCTCGACCCCGCCGCTGCCGCGGACGAGTTGCTCGCACAACTACAGGCCTGGGGCTACCGATGAAGCTGGCCAGCGTCACCTGGCCCGACGTCGCTGCGGTGGCGGCCACAACCGTGCTCGTGATCCCGCTCGGTTCGACCGAGCAGCACGGACCGCACCTCCCGTTGTCGACGGACACCGAGGTCGCCGTTGCGCTTGCCAACCGCCTCGACGCGGCTCGCTCCGACGTCGCCGTGGCGCCCGCGTTGGCGTACGGATCCGCGGGAGAACACGCGGGCTTTCCCGGCACCTTGTCGATCGGCCAGGCCGCCCTCGGGTTGGTCGTCGTCGAACTGGTGCGATCGGCCGACGACTTCGCCGCGGTCGTGATCGTGTGCGGGCACGGTGGAAATGTCGAACCGCTGACCCGCGCCGTCGACACGCTGCGGCAGGAAAGGCGGCGAGTGCTCGCGTGGACGCCCCACCACTATGTCGATGCCCACGCTGGTCGATCCGAGACGTCGCTGTTGCTCGCGCTCGATGCGGGACGCGTGCAGCTCGATGCCGCGGAGTCGGGCGCGACGCAACCGTTGTCCGAGCTCGAACCGATGTTGCGGGCTGCGGGTGTGCGTGCCGTCTCACCCAACGGCGTGCTCGGTGACCCATCGGGTGCCTCAGCAGACGAGGGCCGCCTGCTGCTCGACGCCATGGGCGCGAGTCTGATCGACGAGGTGGAGAAGTTCCTTGCCTGAACGCGTGGCGGTCATCACGGGTGCGGCGCGCGGTATCGGCGCTGAAACTGCAGTCCGGCTTGCGTCGGATGGCTGGCGACTCGTGCTGGTGGACCGCTGCAAAGACGATCCCGCGCTCGAGTACTCGCTCGCGACCGAAGACGACCTGCAAGCGACGTGCCATGAGTGCGGTGGTGACGACCGTGCGGTCGCGGTGGTGGCGGACGCCCGCGCCCAGGCCGCACTCGATGATGCAGTCGTCACTGCGGTCTCCCGCTTCGGCGGACTGGATGCTGCAGTCGCTGCGGCCGGTGCCATCGTCGGAGGTCAGCCCTCGTGGACGACGGGCGACGAGTCGTGGAACGCGATGATGACGATCAACCTCGAAGGCGTGTGGCGACTCGCCAACGCGGCCGTGCCCGCGCTGCTCGCTCGGCCTCGCCCCCGTCAGGGCCGGTTCGTCGCCGTCGCGTCCGCGGGCGGGATGCGCGGGTTGCCGCTGCTCGCCGCATACAGCGCGGCGAAGCATGGCGTGATCGGCTTGGTCCGGAGCCTCGCGGCGGAACTCGGTCCCGAGGGAATCACCGCCAATGCCATCGCACCGGGCTCGACTACGACAGCGATGCTCGATGCATCGGCGGCGGTGTACGGAATCGATCCGAAGGATTTCGCCCGCGATCACCAACTCGGCCGGCTGATCGAGCCCGCTGAGGTCGCGGCGATGATTGCGTGGGTGTGCAGCCCGGACAGCGCCGCCGTCACCGGCGCCGTGCTCCCCGTCGACGCCGGCATGACCGCAAGTTGATGCCCACAGGCCTGCTGTCGCGTCCGTTGCTCGGTCCGATATCGCCGACCATCGTGCATTGACAAGGCCAGTGGACACGTCAATGCACGACGGTGGACAGGGACGTACGCCCGACGGTGCGCCGATGCTTCCTGCGGATTGGCGGGTCGTGCTCGACCCCGGGGTGCGGCGGATCGACGGGAGATCGGTGCTCGTAGGAGGTTCGCCGTTGCGGATGCTCCGCTTGACCGATGCCGGCACGCGGTTGATCGACCGGCTCGTCGCGGGCGAGCCGGTGCCTCAGTCCGTTAGCGCGCAGCGCCTCGTACGTCGGTTGCTCGACGCCGGCATCGCGCACCCGCGTCCGGGAACCTCCTCACTCACGCGAGCCGACGTCACAGTGGTCGTTCCTGTACGCGACCGGCCCCACGAACTCGCCGTCACCCTCGCCACCATCGGTGACGCGCACGCGGTTGTCGTCGTCGACGACGGTTCGGAAGGTGACGCAGTCGCGCAGGTCGCCGACGAGTACGGCACCACCTATGCGCGGCACGAGCGAACCCGCGGACCGGCCGCCGCCCGCAACACGGGATGGCGCGAGGCGGCCACCGCGCTCGTCGCGTTCGTCGATGCCGACTGCGAGCCCGAACCGGGATGGCTCGATCGACTGCTGTCTCATTTCGACGACTCCCAGGTCGCTGCGGTCGCGCCACGGGTCCTCAGCCGCATCCCCTCGACGTTGCCCGACGTCCTCGCTCGCTACGAGACCGCGGTCCCATCACTCGACCGCGGCCCTGACGAAGCCCTCGTGCGGCCCCGCAGCCGCGTGCCGTTCGTACCGACGGCCACGCTCGTCGTGCGACGCGACGCGTTGGCCGCCCTCGGAGGGTTCGACGAAGCCATGCACATCGGTGAGGACGTCGACTTCGTGTGGCGTCTCGACGAGTCCGGTTGGTCCGTTCGCTACGAGCCATCCGTGACCGTGTCGCACCCAGCGCGTCCGACGGCCAAGGCGTGGCTGCGACAACGATTCGACTACGGCACATCGGCCGCGGCGCTGGCGCAGCGCCACGGCTCGGCGGTGGCGCCGCTCGCCGTTTCTCCGTGGAGCGCGCTGGCGTGGACACTCGCCGGCCTCGGCGCCCCGATCGCAGGTTCGGCGGTGGCCGCCGGCACGACGGCGCTCCTCGCACCGCGGCTCGAAGGCATCGAGCACCCGTGGGCCGAGGCCGCACGGCTCGCCGGGATGGGTCACCTCTACGCCGGTCTGTCCGTCGCCGGGGCCGTACGCCGACCCTGGTGGCCGGTCGCCGTCGCGGCAGCGACGGTGTCACGCCCCGCACGCGCGAGCTTCGTCGTCGCGGTGACGATCCCTGCATGGCGCGAGTGGCGTCGTCTTCGTCCACCGCTCGACCCCGTGCGATGGACCGCGGTGCGGCTCGCGGACGACCTCGCCTACGGGGCGGGCGTGTGGTGTGGCTGCGTGCGAGCACGCTCGTTCGCGGCGCTGAAGCCCGACTTGACCTCATGGCCGGGACGGCGTCCGGCCATCGACGTCACCGAGACGTGACGAACTCCCCGCGGAGGACAACCCCCGGCCGCTCGCCGGACGTCTCGGGCACGCCGTCGAGGCGGATGGGCGTGCCGTTCACGAGGACATGCGTCATGCCGGTCGGCGCGTCCGCGGTCAACCGCTCGCCGTTGGCGGGGAAGTCGTAGAGCCGGCGCAGCGGACCGGGGTCCACCGTGTCCGGATCGAACACGCACAAGTCGGCCGCCATGCCCACCTCGACCGTGCCCCGGTCGGCGAGCCCGAACACGCGGGCCGGCTCGCCGGTGAGCTTGTGGATCGCTCGCTCGAGCGACAGCACCTCTTTCTCGCGCACCCAGTTGCCGAGCAGGTCGGTGGCGAAGCACGCGTCGCACAGTTGCGACACGTGCGCGCCAGAGTCGGCGAGCCCGAGCAGCGTTCCTTCCTGGCCGAGCAGCCAGGCGATGGCATCGGGATCGTCGTTGGCGAGCACGGACCAGAACCGCGTCTGCAACCCGTCCTCCAAGGAGATGTCGAGGACGACGTCGAGCGGCGTGCACCCGCGCTCCGACGCCAAGTCGAGCACCTGGCGGCCGACGAGTTCGGGGAACTTGTCGCTCTCGGCCACCGACAGCGATGTCCAGTTGAACGGCAGCCCTTGCGCCAGATCCTCGAGCGCCTTCGCTCGCCACTCGGGATCGCGGTACTGCGCGATGCGACCGTCGAGATCGAGCGCCATCAACCGGGAAAAGCTCTCGCGGGTGTTCATGGTGAACGGCTGCAGCATGTTCATCTGGAAGACCAGGGGACGTACGGAGATCTGAGGCCACACCTCGATGCCGCGAGCGCGCGCTTGATCGTGACGTTCGATCAGCTTCTCGTGATACGGGAACCCCTTGACGGTGAGCAGCGCGGTCCACGTGAACGGCCGTTGGATCCGAGCCTGCAGTTCGAACACTTCGTCGAAGCTGATGACGCCGCCGGGAAGGAGCGCGACGACACCGCGGTCCGCCTCACGCAGCGGCTCGAGCAGCGCAGTGAGCTCGGCGAGATCTCCCACTCGTGAAGGGACGGGGCGGCCGCTGTCCCCGTTGTGCGTCGGAGACGCACTCGATGCGAAGCCGATCGCACCGCCGTCGATGGCCGCGGCGATGACTCCCTGCATCTGCTTCAACTCCACGTCCGTGGCCGGCCGCTCGTACGCTTCGTCGCCCATGACGTAGAGCCGCACGGCGGTGTGGCCGACGTAGCAACCGAAGTTGAGGCTCACACCCCGGCGTTCGATGGCGTCGAGGTATTGCGGAAACGTCTCGAAGTCGGCCCACGGCACACCGACCGACAGCGTCTCGAAGCTCATGTCTTCGACGTTCTGCAAGGTGCGTGCAAGCAACGACACGGCCTCAGGACGGATCGGTGCGATCGAGAAGCCGCAGTTGCCGGCTACGACACTCGTCACGCCGTGGAACGACGACGGCGTGAGCGCCGGATCCCAGAAGACCTGCGCGTCGTAGTGACTGTGGATGTCGATGAACCCGGGTGCGACGACCTGGCCGCTCGCGTCGAGCTCCTGCTCGCCGTGGAGCCCAGACCCGATCTCGACGATGCGGCCGTGGCGAACGGCGACGTCTGCGGGCCGCCCGGGCGATCCGGTGCCGTCGACCAGCGTGCCGCCGCGGATGACGATGTCACCGTCCATGCGTTCCCCCTGAACGTGTCTCGTCGGAGACGCTACAGGTCAGTGGCTGGCCCTGTAGAGGTCGCGCAGCAGCAGGACCTCGGCCATGTGGTGGATCGCTTCGCGATTGATGTGCAGCACGAGGTCCGCGTACGGCAATTCGGCGAACGGCCCCTCGGCCGGGCCGACCGCTCGCGCCAGTCCTTCGCCGTCGAGCCCTTGTACTCCTGCAATCCAACGGGCGTATGCGTCGTCGAGCGCAGCCAGCGCGCCCCGAGCGTCACTCGGCCACTCCACGATGTCGTAGCCGGCCGGCGGCCCGCCGAAGTGGCTGGCGTTGCGCTGGCCGAAGACGCCCACGATCACGTGACCGAGCCGCCACGCGATCGTGGTGACGGGCGGCGGCGACGGCTCGGGGTGCTCGAAGTCCATGATGAGATCCCCGGACCCGACCGGTGTCTTCGTGCGCGCCTCGGCGCGGGGCCGGATCCCCCAGCACCCCTCGACCGGCTCCCAGGAGTACTCGTCGTCGTCGAGGCCTTCGAGCCGAGGTCGCACGTGGCGGTCCCAGTGCCACGTCAACTGCTCGTTCAGTCGTGCTGTCCAGTCCATGGTCGTGGCGACTCCTACCCGTGCAGTCCGTAGGAATGGATGATCTCGCATTCGAAGATCACTCGTCCTTCGTCCCGCATCGCCTGGAGGAATTGTTCCTCGTCGAGCTCGCCGCCGAACCAGCTCAACGGGCCGGTCGGCTTGTGTTGGATGTCGCGGAAGAAGCGCAAGCTCAGCTCCGGAGCGTCCGGCCCTTCGAGGATCGTGACCCTGGTCTCGAGGGTCAGGAACTCGAAGGCCGCGTCGAACACGAAGAAGGTGCACCTCGGGTCTCGACGAAGCCGCTTCGTGCGGACCCGGTCCCGGGTGCCGCTGCTCCAGAGTTTGCCGTCGACCAGCTTGACGCCGACGCGGTTCGCCTTCGCGACACCGTCGCGCGCGACGGTGATCATCGCCGCCGAGACGTTCTTGCTCAGGAATTCGATCTCATTGTGAGAGAGGGTCACGGCCGTCACGCTACGAAAAGGGCCGCGAGAATTCCGCGCGTCGAAGGTCGTACCGATGGAAGCCACTGGTACCATCCGTCTCCCATGCCGACTGATGCGTCGACGACGCCAGCATGGATAGCCGTGATCGGTGATCGAGTCGAAGGCTTCGAGCCACACGACACGATCGAGTCGTCCATCGATGACGCTGCGAAGGCGCTGCGGGTAGCAGCGCCTCGCGTCCGCTGGCTCTCGACCGACGTGCTCGAAGCAGATGGTGCCGGTGTCCTCGAAGGCGCAGCCGCGGTGTGGTGCGCGCCCGGTGGGCCGTATCGGAGTCTCGACGGCGCCGTGGAGGGCATCCGATTTGCACGCGAACGGAACGTGCCGTTCATCGGTACGTGCGCCGGGTTTCAGCATGCGGTCATCGAGTTTGCCCGCAACGTGCTGGGTCATGACACCGCTTCGCACGCCGAGTACGGCGAAGGCGGCGAACTGTTCATCGACGAGTTGCTGTGTTCGCTCGCGGGTCAGACCATGGAAGTCGAGATCGTCGACGACGACTTGGCGCAGCTCTACGGGACCGCAAACCCGCGCGAGAAGTACTACTGCCGTTTCGGGGTCAGTCCTCGGTGGCGAGCGCCCTTGCACGACGCCGGACTTCGCATCGCGGCGGTCGACGCTCGTGATCAGGATGTCCGAGTCATGCGGCTCGCCGGCCATCCGTTCTACGTCTTGACGTTGTTCGTGCCGCAGACGTCGTCGACCCCGACGCGCCCACACCCGCTCGTCACCGGGCTGCTCAGCGCGGCGGTGATGGCAGCGGGTGCTGCTTGAAGAAGTCCCAGATCGTCTCCGAGGCGTCGATCTGGGTTGTGGTCAGGCCGAGCCGCCCTGACGCCGACGCGGACCCCGGCCACGTATGGCCGCCTCCGTCGATGACGTAGAAGACGGCGCTGCTGCCGCCCTGGCAGTTGTTCCAGGTCTGGCGCCGGACCTCCGTCCCCAGACGGTCCTCGGTGTAGTTCGGGTCACAGCCGTTGTGCGCGGCCCAGTTGCTCATGGCGACGCTCGGGGCGGGAAGCACGGGCATGCCGCAACACCGCACGGCACCGCCTTCGAACGGGATGATGGGGTCCGCTGTGCCCGAGAACCCTTCGAACGCCAGTTGGCGCGTGTTGGCGCAGACCATCGGATAGAGCACGACCGCCACGGGCGCGAACGCAGCGAAGCGATCGGCGCTGAGGCATGCCAGCACCGACGTCATCGCGCCGCCGTCCGACATCCCGGTGGAGTACACGCGTCGGGTGTCGACGCAGAATTGGGTCTCGATGACATCGAGGAGCGCGCCGACCATCTGGATGTCGTTCTGGAGGCCGGGTTCGGTTCCCAGGTTGAAATGGCGGCCACCGCGGTCCTGACCGTCCGGCGCCACGATGAGGAAGTCGTCCCGGTCGGCCAGAGCCCGGAAGTCGCCGTATGCCACTTGCTGCTTGGCGGTCGAGCCGTAGCCGTGGAACTCGAACACGACCGGTACCGGACTGGTGCCGTCGTAGGCGGCCGGCACGTAGAGCTGATATGTCCGCGGCACACCTTGGAAGTCGAAGGTCGCATCCGTCTGTCCGGGCGCGTGCGGACGGGTGCAGGCGATTGCCGCGGAGGAGGCGCTGGCGTCGCCCGACGCACCGCTGTGGTCCGGGCCCGATGACGACGGCGCGACAGACGGCTTCGAGTCGCTGCTGCAGGCGGCGGCAGTCAGCAAGCAGATGACGAGGACAGCACAGCCGCGCCGCAGATTCATCGGCGGTGGATCTGGGTTCAGGCGGCGCGGATGCGGTCGAGGATGCCGGTGTCCACCAACTCGTCGGGGACGGTCTCGGGACCCGCGAACGAGCCGAGCAACAGGCCCATGACCTCGGGATCCATGTTCACCATCCGTTCGACCACGAAGGCGCGTCGGGCCTCGCGGTTGTCCGTGTCCTCGGCGAGCGTCACCGCCACCACGTCTGCGATCAGGCGAAGCCGTGCCATCCGGCTCATGCGTTCGGCGCCGTACGCCGCGAACGCATCGGGTGTGCGCGCACCGTCGAGCACGAGGTCGCGGACCGTGCGGGCATCGCGCATCGCGATCGAGAGCCCTTGGCCGATGATCGGATCGTTGTGTCCAGCGGCGTCGGCGATCAGCACGACGCCGTCGGCATAGGGCTCGGCCGTCCACGTGTCGTCACCGGGGTACGTCGCGCACGGGCCGATCGGTGTGGCCGCGGCCACTTGCGCCGACCACGGGTAGCACTCGATGGCGCAGGCCTCGAGGAACTTCTCGGTCCCAGTCGGACCCGAGAAGCGATGCTGGCCTGAAACTCCCGGACACACGTACGCGCGTGCGCGGCCGCCGCCTTGATGGAACAGGACGAAGAGGCAGTCCGCTTCACCCGCGAGTACGTCTTGTTCCGGGACGTCGTCGAGACCTTCGATCAGCAAGCCGGCGATGTAGCTGACCGGCTCCTGGCGTTCGAGCGTGATGCCGGACTGCTTGCGGATCGTCGATGCTCGACCGTCGGCACCGACGACGAGCGACGCATTGATGTCTGCGCTCTGTCCGTTCGTTCGGTACGCCACCGCGGGGGACGTGCCGGCAGCCAGCTTCACGTCGCGTACGCCGCGGACGACCGTCGCGCCCTGGGAGGCGGCAGCGTCGATCAACGCCTGGCACGCCACCGGGTGTCGCAAGTTCAGCGTGCCATCGATCCCTTCGGCGAGCAGACCCATGGGGATGTCGCCGATGTCACCGAAGCCCTCCATGTACTGCTTCCAGATCGGGGCGGTGTGCGCGCCTGCGTCGAGCATGATCTGCTCGACGCCGAGCTCACGCGCCTCCTTGACGCCCCACACCGACATGCTCTCGCCGCGGACTCGATCCTGGTACTCGTCGGACGCCTCGAGCACCGTGACACCGAGACCCTCGCGTGCGAGCGCGAACGCAAGTGACGCGCCACCGATGCCACCGCCGACGACCACGACGTCCGTGACGTCACTCATGGTGCGGTCCTCCAACACTCGACGATCGGCGGCAGCGTACGCGGGCGTCCGCTACTTGTGCTCGCGCGCCCGGCGCTTCCCCTCGTGCATCGCTTGCACTCTCGCGACCGGGATGGCCCGGCCCTCCTCGATCAATTCGTCGCGCAATCGCTGCGGCGCAGGCATGTGAGACGCCCACGGATCGTGGTCGCCCAGTTGGCGCAGCGCGGTGTGGATGGTGAAATCGGACGGGGTGACATCGTCGAGCTCGTCCCAGCCGACGGGAAACGACACCGGGACGCCGGGACGGACGCGCGGGCTGTAGGCGGCGATCACGGTGGCGCCGCCGACGCGCGTCGCGTCGACGAACACCTTGTTGCCGCGGTTCTCCTTCATGAACTGGGTGGTCGCGATCTCCGGGTCGAGCCGCTCGACGCGTGCTGCGATCGCTCGCGTCGCAGCCGCCGACTCCTCGAGTGACGCATGGTCGTCGACGGGCACGAAGACGTGCACGCCCTTGGCGCCACTCGTCTTGACCGCTCCTGCCAACTCGACGTCGGCCAGCGCCTGACGAACGGCGTGCGCGACGCGAACCGCCATCGCGAATCCGTCGCCCTCGGGCGGGTCGAGATCGAGGATGAGGTGCGTGGCGTTGTCCGCATGTTCGGCCGTCACCAGCGCAGGGTGGTACTCGACTGCGCGCTGGTTCGCGAACCACAGCAACGTACGCCGATCGTTGCACAGTGCGTAGGTCACATCTCGCTTCGATGCCTCCGCCCAGAACTTCACGGTCTCGACCCACGACGGGGTGTACTTCGGCACGTTCTTCTGCATGAAGGCGTCCTGACCGCGGTGCACGCGTATCACCGACAGCGGCCGATCCTTCAACACGGGGATGATCCGGTCGCGGACACCGTCGAGATAGTCGACGAGATCTCGCTTCGTCGCGTCGGCGCCGTCGAAGAGCGGCTGATCGAGGTTCGTCAGTGTGACGCCGTCGCGCGACTCATCCGTCTGCTTGGCACTCACGACTCCATCATGATCGCTTCGTCCGATCGCCTCGCTCGGCGCCCGCGCCGCCTCAGCCGATCGTGGAACAGCGCCGCCCTGGCAGCGTTGGCGCCACAGGCGCCGTGCACGCCGGCTCCCGGGTGGGCAGAGGCCGAAGCCAGGTAGAGACCCTTGACCGGGGTCTCGGCGCGGCCGAGCCCGGGCAGCGGCCGGAACACGAGCTGCTGGTGGAGCTGCGCAGTGCCGCCGCTCAAGTCACCGAGGACGAGGTTCTCGTCGGCCGCCTCGAGCTCCGGTGGCGACATCGTGTGGCGGGCGACGATCCGGTCTCGGAAGCCTGGCGCGTGCGACTCGATGCGATCCTCCATCCGGCGGACGAAGGCCTCCGTCTCGCGCTCGTTCCACTTGCCGGTGATGGCGTCGGGCCCCGCGTCGCCGCGAACCTCTTGCGGTACGTGCGCATAGGCCCACGCTGCTTCGGTGCCCGCCGGGCTCCGGCTCGCGTCGCTGGTGGTCATCTGACCGAGCAGGACGAATGGCTTCGACGGTACGAGACCGCTCGCGAGCTCCGCCGTCGTGAACGTGAGCTCCTGCGACGAGTCGGCGAGGTGGACGGTTCCCGCGCCACGAACGGCCGCGTCGCTCCAGGGAACCGGCTCGGCGAGCGCCCAGTCGATCTTCACCGTGCCCGGACCCCGCTCGAACCGCGTCAGCCTGTCCATCACCCGAGCGGGAAGGTGCGCGGCGCCGACGAGGTGGCGGTACAGCGCGATGACGTCCGTGTCCGCGAGAACGGCTTTGGTCGCGGTCACCGACTCTCCCGCGATGTCGATACCCACGGCGCGGCCGTTGCGCACGATCACCCGGTCGACGTGCGCGCCGCAGACGAGCGAGCCGCCGTTCGCGGTGAGTCTCGACACCAGCGCGTCGGTGATCCCTTGCGCACCCCCTCGCGGCACCGGATAACCGACTTGCTGTCCGAGTCCGGCCAGGACGAACCCGAACAAGCCGCTGCCGGCCGATTCGGGGCTGACGTCGGCATGCATGGCGTTCCCGGTCAGCAGGAGCCGGCCGCCTTCACCTCGGAATCGCTCCGTCGCCATCCGGCGCACGGACAGCAGCGCGAGCCGCGCCAACTCCGCTCCTCGCGAAACTCGCAGCCGGGCCGCGAGCGTCGCCGTCGCCCGGACCGGTGGGAACGGGTCGAGCAGCAACTCGAGGAAGGCCGGTGTCGCGCGGTCGAACAATCCGTACAGGTCGCGCCATGCGTCGCCGTCACCAGGTGCGAACCGGTCCAGGCTCGCGCACGTGGTGTCGAGATCGCGTGAGAGAAGGGCCGCCGGCCCGTTCGGGGTCGGGTGGGCGAGAACCGTGGGTGCATGGCGCCATTGCAGGCCCCAGTCCTCCAACCGGAGGCGCTGCATCACGGGCGACGACGCGGTCAACGGGTAGAAGGCCGAGAACAGGTCGTTGGTGAAGCCGGGAGCCGTGACCTCTGCGCTGCGGACAGCGCCGCCTGCGGCCGATTGCGCCTCGAACACGGCCACCGACCAGCCCGCGTCGACCAGGAGGTTGGCCGCCACCAGACCGTTCGGTCCCGCGCCGATCACCACTGCATCCGGCATCGCCCGACCCTATGACCTGCAGCGGAAGCGGTGCCCCATCGAGCAGGTCTCGGGACGACACGTCACGAGCGGTGCCACCACCAGATCAAGCCCCGTCGGTCACGCCGGCACGAACGTCTGCGTCGGAGCGGATCGACCGCGCAACGTCAAGCAGTCGCTCGCCGTCCACCCGGGCGCTTCGCTCGGCGCGGCGCCGATCACGGCCGCGCTCGCGAGGACTCGCTCCGCGCGCTGTTTCGCCACTTCGGTCAGTCGAGCCGCTTCGTTCACAGGATCGCCGATTACCGTGTACTCGTAGCGCTCGGCTGAGCCGACATTGCCCGCGACGACGGTTCCCGATGAAACGCCGATACCCGCATCGAGCGCCGGGTGCGTTCGTCCCAGTAGGCGTAGCGCGTCGCGCAACGACCGAGCCGCCCTGAGCGCGTGGGCGGCGTGATCGCTCATCGCATTGGGCGCACCGAACACACACAGTGCAGCGTCACCCTCGAACTTGTTGACCCAGCCGCCTTCTGCATGTGTCGTGTCGACGACCACTCCGAAGAAGTGGTTGAGCGCGTCTACGACCTCTGTCGGCGGAAGCTGCTGGGCAAGTGTGGTCGATCCGATGAGATCGACGAAGAGCACACTCACGTCGTGGGCCTCGCCACCAAGATTGGCGCCGTGCTCGAGCGCGCCGCGCGCGACGTCGACTCCCACATGACGGCCGAACAGATCCTGCAAGCGTTGTCGCTCGCGCAAACCTTCCACCATCCGGTTGAACCCGGCTTGCACCAAACCCACCTCGCCGGCGTCCGCGATCGGGACGGTGACTTCCAGAGAGCCGCTTCGTACGGTCCGCATCCCGTGTTGCAGACCTCGGATCGGATCGGCGACCGAGCGGGCCGCGATCAGCGCGAGCATGGCACCCGCGACGAGACCGACCGTCCCGAGGTACCAGTTCATCGATTGCATCCGGTCACGGCTGATCGCGTTGCCGAGCGGCGCGAGCACGAGGATCAGCAACGGAATGCCCGAGCCGAGCGCCCAACAGAGCAAGAGGCGTTGGGCGATGCCGAGTCGGCTGGCGAGCTCGGGATCGTCATCGGTCACGACGAGCGCATACAGCGGACGGAACGCACGCTCGAGCAACAACTGAGTGGCGAGTGCCGTCGTGAGGCCGCCGAGGAGAATGGCGGTTGCGACTTGGAGCCCGCGCACCGCGTCACCGGGGTCGTAGAGGGAGGCAAGGCCGCCGACGATCGCGCCGAGGACCCACGTCGCGAGGACGAAGCGTGAAACCGACGCCGAGAATCCAACTGTGGCCGACCGTTCCTCAGCGGTGGGCTCACGTTGGTCCGACACGTAGCCCGTCGTCATTGCGAATCTGTTCGCGTACCACGGCACGGCGATGGCGGCGGCGACTCCGGCATACACCACACCCGAAACCCACGCCGCGATCGTCACCACCGCGGGTGACGACGGCCAGGGAGAGACGATGTTGATGAAGACGCCGACGACGACGACGCCCATCAGATTCGCGCCGAGCGACCACCACAGACTCCGGCGCCACACCTCCCCAGCAAGTCCATCGCGAGCTACGGGGATCATCGGGCCAACGTAGTGGGGCGCCCGAGCTGGGCTCTGGCATGCAGCGCTGCACGAATCTCTCACCGAGGAACACCGAACGAGGCCTCCGGTCGACGTTCGAGGCGATGCAGCCGTCGCCCGCTAACGCGTCGCTAGCGGGCGCTCCGCACACTGCGGCGCACGAGGTTCCGCATCGGGCGGACCGCACGAGCCAAGGAGCTCACCATGGCAGTTGACTACAGGACGTTTCAGGACGGGAACATCGTCCTGCCGAAGGCGAACGGTGACATCGACGAGGACCTCGAGGTGGCCACACCCAACGCCGACACCTCGAAGAACGGCGTGTTTTCCATCGAAGTCAACCCGACGAGCGGCACCCCGACGCTCGAAGTCATACTCAACAGCACGAACATCCTGACCGAGACCTTCGGCAACAACGTGAAGCGGGTCGTGCAGGAGAACTTCGAGCAAAGCCTCCTCCAGGCGAGCAACACGCTCACATTCACGGTCACGGGCAACGGATCCGTCAACATGAGCGACGGCCACCTCCTGTTCAAGACGCTCTGATCGTGATGTCACCCACCCCTGCTCGGCGACGTCGAGCAGGAGTGGCGTGCATGGCCCGACGGAACCCGCGTCAGTGGTGATCGCCCTTGCGGCCGAGGGTCTCCACGGGGGTCGCGCCTGGGCGGGTCCACTGCGGCACGGGCCGGCCGGTCGGGCCCCAGGTGGAGACGCCCTCGGCGTCGGAGCGCCAGTACCAGCAGATCGGCGCGCCATGCCCGCCGACCGGTGCGCCGGCGTCCGGGGCCTCGGGCCAGCCCTCGGGGTCGTCCTCCCACGCCTCGCGGCGGCCGTAGGGCGTCATGTCGAGCAGGCCGTAGGACCCGCCGGCCGGCTCGTTGCCACGGCCCGTCGTGGAGTAGGTGAGGAACACGCGGTCGCCGTCGCGCAGGAAGCACACGATGTGTCCCATCTCTCCGCCGATCGGCGCCTCCACGCCCCGCACCGAGTACCAGGGCTGGGTGTAACCCATGAACTCGACGTAGGGAGCCACCTCGTCCCACGGGCCCGAGGTCAGCACGGCGAACGAGACGCCCCGGGCGTTGAGGTAGACGGCGTCCTTCATGTGCCAGGCATTGAACGTGCAGCCCTCGCACTGCCCCTGGTGCGGCGCGCCGTCGTACCACATGTGCTGGTAGACGACGAGCTCGTCGCGACCCTGGAACAGGTCGACGAACGGGACCGGCCCGTCAACGCCGGTGACCTCGACCGCGCCGTCGATCTCGACCATCGGCAGCCGCCGCCGGGCCGCGGCGATCGCGTCGCCCTCACGGGTGTGCGCCTTCTCGCGGACCAGCAGCTCCTCGCGCGCCGCCTGCCAGGTGGCCACGTCGACGACAGGCGGCTTGCCGGGGAGGTCGCTGCTGGCGTTGCCGGACGTGGTCGTCATGGTGTCCTCCGCTGTCTCGTTTCGTCCTTCCGCGGGCTTCCTGGGGAGGGAGCCTGTCAGCTGAGACGACTCACGGTGCCGAGACTCATCGCCACGGCAATGTTGGTGCGCCGTGGCCACCAGAGGGGCCACGGCGACCCGAGGTTGGCTAGGCGTGCGGCTCGGATTGCCGGTGTCGCGGCTTGACCTTCGAGTCGACTTGAACCTTTAGAGTCGGCGCATGAGCGCCCTCACGATCGGGCAAGTGGCCGAGCGCACCGGCTTCAGCACTTCGGCGCTTCGCTACTACGAGGGCCTCGGTCTCGTGACCCCGACCACGCGAACCGAGGCGAGCTACCGCGTCTATGACGACGACGCGGTGACGCGGCTTGGATTCATCGCACGCGCCAAGCAACTCGGCTGTTCATTGGACGAGATCAGGGACCTGCTCGGTATGTGGGATCGGGACCGGTGCGCGCCCGTGCAGCGACGATTCCACGAACTCGTCACGGAGAAGATTCACGCGACGCAACAGCAGATCGTGGAACTCATCGCGTTCGCCTCCCAGCTGCAAACGGCCGCGGCGCACCTCGGTGGACCCTCCATGGACGGACCGTGTGGCGATGATTGCGCGTGTCTCGAGCGTGCAGGTGATGCAGACGCGACTCCGACGCCGGTCCTTCTGATGACTTCCGCGCCGAGTGATCCGCCGATCGCCTGCACACTCCAACCTGGAGCGTTGCCCGAGCGCATGGCGGATTGGCAAGCGGTGCTCGCTTCGGCTCGTGAACGCAGCAGGACTGCAGACGGCCGCCTCCGCATCGAGTTCGCAGGAGACGTTGACGTGGCCGAACTCGCACGTCTCGCCACGGCCGAGCAAGAGTGCTGCACCTTCTTCTCATTCGCGCTGACGGTGGACGGTCGAGGAATCGCGCTCGAGGTCGGTGCGCCCGACACGGCGACCGAGATCGTGAGCGCCGTGTTCGGGAACCCGTCATGACCACGCGCCAAAGGTTGCAGAACCAGAAACCGCCGTCACGCTGACGACCCGCCCGTGACTGCGAAAGAGAAGCTAAGGGCGACCTTTACCAGGGGTTGAGAGCGCGTCGCGTATGACTACATGCGGCGACGGGGTGATCGATTCGGGGGGCATCGAACACGACGCCGCTATCGGAGTGGTTCCGCGCCGCCTGCCGTGGGCGGGCCGCGCATTCGGCGCGGAACCTTCCGCATTGCATTCAGGCGGACAACGCCTCCGCCGCCGTTGCGATCTTGGCGGTGCCGGTCGTGGTGAGTTGATCGACGATGCGGACGAAGTTGGGGTGTTGGAGCCCGGAGACGAGGAACGTCCAGCGGTAGGCGCGCCGCTGGTGGGTGCGGATCTCGTCTCGCTCGTCGTCTGTGTAGGTACGGTCCGAGGCTTGTTGCAGAGCATCGATGTCGAGTTCGATTTGCTGCGCGAGGAGTCCGTCGACGGCGCCGCCGAGTTCGAGCAATTGGTCGATCGCCTGCTCTCGTTCGTGGCCCGCAAGCTCGCCGGCGACCTCGTCGATCAGCAGGCTGTCGATGCGGGCGTGACGCGATTCGTCGATCCAATGGAACCGGAGGATGTCCCGGAAGAGCTCATCGAGTTCGTCGCGGTGTTGGACGTGCTCGATGTAGTGGAGTTGCGTGAACCACTCGATCATGCTGGTGAGCAGCAAGGCCGTGAGTGGCGAAGCGTCGAGCACGACTTCGGCGACCGCCTCGCGCCCAGGGACCAGGCCGCAGGTCACCGCGAGGCCGGCCTGTACCTGCTCGCTGGCCCGGCGCAGCATCTCTTGGTGCTTGACCTCCTCCTCGGCGAAGCGCAGCAGCGACCACAGCCGGGTTTCGTCGCCGTAGACGTCCATGCGGGCGCGGTCCATCACCAAGGGGACGATGTACTCCTCGACGAAGGCGAAGATGTGGCAGTAGCTGTTGCCGCGGATCTGGTTGAGCATGCGCTTCTCGCCGACGGTGAGGCAGCCGATGGCGTCCACGCCGGCGATCCGGTCGGGCAAGAACGGCTTGGCGAAGTCGAAGTCACGCCCGCGGAAGCAGTCCTCCACGGTCCATGCCTGCGTCACGGATCCGTGCAGGCAGGCGTCATAGCTGTAGTGGTCGGTCAACACGGTCTCTCCTTCGTCATCGGGTTGGCACGGCTCACGCCGGCACCGCCAGTGACAAGACCTGCTCGCGGGTGAGGTCCATGCCGTGGGCCTCACGAGCGTGCTGCTGGGCGGCAGCGACGAGTTCGTCATCCGAGTCGCCCCGAACCACGCGCCCGCAGTCGCAGTTGATGATCCTCGTCATGGCAGCCTCCTCCTGGGGTACGTGAGACACTACGAAGCGGCGTTTGGTGAGCCGTTGGAAGGGATCTGGCGCTTGTCTGGAACCGTGCGGGTACGCCTGCTCGGTCGGGTCGGGATCGAGCACGGGCAACGCTGGCTCGACGGCTCCGCTCTGCCCGGCCGCCAGGGGCGGATCGTCCTCGCTCATCTCGCGCTGTGCCACGATCCCGTCTCCCGGGCCGATCTCGCGGACCTGGTGTGGCCTGACGCGCTCACTACGTCGTGGGAGCGCGACCTGTCGGCCGTCGTCTCCAAGATCCGCACCGCGCTCGACTCGATCGAACTCGGCTCGCTCCTGCACGGCGCGTTCGGCTGCTATGAGCTGCAGCTTCCTCCCGAGTCCCGGATCGACGTCGACGACGCCGTCCGGTTCGTTGAAGACGCGGAGTCAGCGTGGCGCGCACGCAACCGCGACGTCGCCGTCCCGGCGGCCGCCACCGCCGCAAACCTCGCCCGGCGCCCACTGCTGCCGGGCGAGCGAGGCCTGTGGGTCGAGCGGCGACGCGACGACCTACGAGCCACGCTGCTGCGCGCCCTCGACGTGCTCGCGCAGGGCCTGGCCGAGGGCCCGTACGAGCACGATGCTCTCCGCTACGCCAAGGAAGCCGTCGCGCTGGACCCGTACCGCGAAACCAGCTACGTCCAGCTCATGCGCCTTCACGCGCGGCAGGGAAACCGAGCCGATGCTCTCCGGACGTACGAGCAGTGCCGTGCCATCCTCGCCGACGACCTCGGCGTGAACCCCTCATCGCAGACAGAGGCCGCCTACCGCGAGGTGCTCGGTCCCTGACGTTCAGGCCACCGTCGGCTGGAGCATGAGCACGTTGAACGCGCGGACCCAGTCGCTCTTACCGGCGAGCCGAAGGCTTCCGAGATCTTGCGACGCCACGAGATCGCGCACGTTGCCGTGCGTGGATTCGTCAATGAGGATCTGGCCCGGACCGGCTGCCGTCTGAAGTCGCGATGCGACGTTGACCGGGTCACCGATGACCGTGTACTGCATACGGCGCTCTGAACCGACGTTTCCTGCAATCACCTCGCCGGTGGTGATGCCGATCCCGACGTGCAGTCGCATGCCCTGCAGTGTCGGTACCTCGAGGCGCATGATCGCGTCTTTGATGTCGATCGCGGACCGGATGGCGCGCTCAGGATCGTTGGCATGCATCACCGGCGCGCCGAAGAACGCCACGACACCGTCACCGAGGAAGTCCGCGACGGTACCGCCGTGTCGGTGCACGGCGTCGCTGACGATCGTCAAGTAGAGGTTCAGGAGGTCGAGCGTGGTCTCTGGAGGATGTTCCGCGGCGATGGCGGTATAGCCGCGCACATCCGCGAACATCGTGGAAACGTGTCGCCGGTCGCCGCCGAGCGATACCGAGAACGGATCACGAAGCACTTCGGCGGCAACACTCTCGCTGACATAACGTCCCAGCAGATCACCGAGACGATCCTGCAATGCCTTCGTGCGTAGGAGCGAACGAAGGCGCGCCGACAACTCGCTCTCGTCGAACGGCTTCGAGAGGAAGTCGTTCGCGCCGGCCTCCAGTCCTCGCGCCTTGTCCTCGGGACGGTCGAGAGCCGTCAGCAGGAGAATGGGCAGGCCTGCGTTCTCAGGCAGACGACGTAGCCGCTCGCAGACCTCGATGCCGCCCGGCGGCGGCATCATGACGTCGAGGCAGACGAGATCCGGCTTGTGCTCGGCAACGGTACTGATGGCAGAGCGGCCGTCGACGGCCTCGATGACGTCATACCCCAGATGCCTCAGGAGCTTTTGAAGAAGCGCACGGGTTCCCGGTTCGTCGTCGACCACGAGGATCAGTGGCCGTTCGCGGTTCATGGCAGCAGGCCATCGACCGTGGCAGCGAACGTTGCGAAGTCGATCGGCTTGCTCAGGTACTCGTCGAATCCGGCCTCGAGGGCGCGATCACGATCGCCGACCATGGCGTGAGCGGTGAACGCGACAACTCGCAGCCCAGCGACGGCGCCCCCGTCCGCACGAATCTCCCGCAGGGCCTGCCAGCCGTCCACGTCTGGGAGTCCGAGATCCATGAGCACCAGGTCAGGAAGGCGCTCCCGCGCCAGTGCGATGCCAGTGGCAGCCGTGTCGGCCGACAGCACTTCATGGCCAGCGGCGCGAAGGAGCTTCGTGGCGAGCGCTCGATTTGCTGGCGTGTCCTCGACCACGAGAATGGTCGCCACTACAGCTCTGCCCTCGGGCCCGGAGTGCGCTCGCCGTCGCCAGCGGAACGCGGCTCGAGACCTCCTGCATCTGCCGGTGCGGCGCGATGGTCGAGCGGAAGGGTGAGGTGAAACACGCTCCCTCGTCCGACCTCGCTCTCGAGCGTGACGTCGCCGCCCATCAATCTCGCGAGACGGCGGCTGATGGTCAGGCCGAGGCCAGTCCCTGGCTCCCCTCCGACCGCTTGGTGGAACTCCTCGAAAATCGCAGCCTGCTGCTCTGGGGCGATACCGGGGCCAGTGTCATGCACAGAGACGTGGAACCTCCCGTCGGCCGATGCGCCGGTCTCGACCTTGACTTCTCCGCTGTCGGTGAACTTGACCGCGTTCCCGAGCAGGTTGACGAGGATTTGGCGAACACGCTGGCGGTCGAGCACCACCACCGCGGGTGTACCTACGTCCGTCGACTCGAGTCGAATCCTCTTCTGCGCGGCGAGAGAGCGATGCTGCGCCACGACAGACTCGACAAGCGCTTTCGGGTCGAATGGCTCGGCTTCGATGGTCATCTTGCCAGCCTCGATCTTCGACAGGTCGAGGATCTCGTTGATCAACCCGAGCAGGTCTTGCCCGCCGTGCTGGACCCATCTCAGCGACTCCCTCTGCTCCTCGTTGAGCGGACCATCGACGCCGGCGAGGAGCGCATCGGTGAAGCCCAGGATCGAGGTCATCGGCGTCCGCAGCTCATGACTGACGTTCGCGAGAAAGCGCGACTTCGCCTCGCTGGCGTCTACGAGCGACGCATTCGTCTTGCTCAGTTGCGTCGTGAGCGTGCGCTGGTCGTCGAAGAGTGTCGCCAAGCGCTCGCTCGTGTCGTTCAAGTCAGACGCAAGCGTGCCGAACTCGTCGCCGTTCGGTACGTCCACGTGTTGCTTGAGGTTCCCAGCCGTGATCTGCGCGAGCGCGCGTTGCATCTTCCGGACCGGCAAGACGAACGCCCACGAGAGCACGAACCCCAGTAGCAGTGCGGCTATGACGCTGGTGGCAGAGAAGGCGATCACCATCCTGGTGAAAAAGGTGCGGGAGGATTGAAAATCAGCCTGCGCCGTTGCGATGTCCTGGTTGGCCGAATCGATGAGCGTTCTCATCGAGGTCTCCAGCAGGTGTGAGGTCGGATGCTCTTCATCGAGATGGAGCCGGGTGGCGCCCTGGATGTCACCTGTGTCGAACAGCAACAGCACCTTGCGGCCGGATTCCTTGTACTTCTCGTTCTCGTTCCGTACGCCTTCGTAGAAGTCGCGATTGGACGGGTCGTCCTGCTCCATCAGGTCCAGACGTTCAGCGAAGGTCTTCTTGGCGTCTTCGACCTGACCGTTGTACTTGCCGGCATCCTGTGGAAGAAGGAGTGCCATGGCCCGGTAGTGGCTTTGCGCCGTCACCGCGTACAACATCTCCTGCGCTCGGCCTGACTTCACTCGCGCGTGATTGAGCTCTGCCATGCGATCATCCATCTGGCGAATGACGATGAGGCTGAGGACAGCCATTGCGACGAGCAGCAAGGCGCCGAAAAGGAAGCCGAACAGGAGCTTTCGGTGCACGCCCGACTTCTTGCGAGCGACGGCATCGACGACCGGACGTAGCGACCGCGAGAACCGCGGTAGTTCGGGCTCGGCGGGTATCACGTCACGATCCGCGACCATTGCGTATCTCGAGAATCCTGTAGCAATTTTTCCAGAGCCGGCTCGACCATTTGTGCTCCGCCCGCGTCGCCTCAGCGGGACGAAGCCTAGTCGCGGGTCTCCTCAGGACTTGCCAAGTTCGTCGATGCCTGTTCTCTCAGCATGCCGCACGCTGATGGTCAGCGTCCGCGGATGATCGTGGTTGCGTCGAGGTCGGCGGCCATCTGCGCCGATCGATTGGCCATCGCCATGAACATCGCGTCGCCGCGCTCGGTCGATCCCACCATCATCGATGCGAAGATCGCCATGATCAGCGACGCGTAGCTCGACCAGACGTATTCCGACCAGCACTGGTCGTGCGGGTAGTCGTCGACACCGAAGTCGTCGACGAGGGCGCGGTGATAGCGCTCGACCAACACGCGCTCGCACGAACGGCGCAGTTCCGGCTCGAACGCGTTGCCGAGGAAGTAGGCAACGTCCTGCGGTCCCATGCCGAGCTGTACCGTCTGCCAGTCGACGACGACGAGCGGGCGGCGCCCGCCGAACAGCATGTTGTCGAGCCGGTAGTCGTAGTGGATGGGTGTGCGTGCGGCTGGCGTATACGACGTCATCTGCGGCAGCAGCGACATGAGCTCCGCACCAGCGTTGAGTGTGACTGGATGCAGCGTCGACCGGTAGCGGTCGACGAAGGAACCCCAGACAGCGGGAAGCATCGCCGCCATCCCGGCCGACTGGCTGCTGCGGTCGAGCCAGACGAGATCCTCGAGCGTCGGATCGTTCCACCGCGGGCCGTGCAACTTCGCCGCCTCGTCGATGGCGAGCGCCGCGGCGTCGACGTCGCAGCCCGCGATCTGGTCGCCTTGCTCACCAGGCGCGAGGTCCTCCATCACCAGCACCACGTTGGCGGTGCCGTGCTCGAGTTCGGCGAAGTAGCAGTGCGGTCGGCTGATGTCGACGGTCGCCGCGAGCTCGTTGTAGAACGCGACCTCCGTCTCGTACGTGAGTGTGGCGACCCCGGTTGCCGCGCTCTGGGGGTCGCGAGACGAGAACTTGGCGACGACTGTCGCGGGACCGGGCTCTCCGTCGTACAGGAGCGCGTAGCGCACGTTGGCACCGACCTGCCCGGTCCCGATGTACGACGCATCGAACGCGACAACGCGCGTGTCGTCGCCGATCGCGCCGCCCGACCGCAACACGTCGGTGAGCCACTCGGGCGTGACGAGGTCGGGATCGGCGACGAGCATCGTCACGCTTGCCTCCTCGGGCAGGTCGGCCAGCACCGCATCCGCTCAAGCATTGACGAGTTGCTGGCCGCCGTCGATGTCGTACGTCGCTCCGGTGATCGCCGTGTTCGTCATCAGGTGGATGGCGACGGCGGCGATGTCGGCGGGGCCGACGACGCGACCGGTGGGCAACGTCCGGCGCAGCTGCTCACGGCGCTGGTCGAGCTGATCCCCGAGCAACGATGCGGACAAGGGCGTGTCGACGAAGCCCGCGGCGATCACGTTGACGCGGACGGGCGCGAGCTCGACTGCGAGTGTTCTCGCCATTGCAGGAATCGCGGCGGTCAGCGCGGAGATCAGCGCAAACCCCGCAGTGGGGCGGCGGCCGCCGGTGCCGCCGATGAACAGCAGCGTCCCGCCGGGGCGCATCTTGCTTGCTGCATTTCGTGCGATGTGCAGGGGGAGCCAGAGATGCGCGTCGACCTCGCGGCGGGCTTCGTCGAAGTCGAACTCTGCAAGCGGCGCGTAGTAGGGCCCGGGCCCTGTGAGCATCAAGTGGTCTATCGGCGTCGGAAGCTCGTCGAAGAAGCGATCGAGTCGCTCGAAGTCGAGAGCGTCGAAGGCCGCGGTGGTTGCCTCGAGCTCGATCCCGACGTCGTGCAGTCGGTCGGGGTCGCGAGCCGTGATGGTCACGTCCGCACCCTCGGCGCGGGCGCGCCGGGCTGTCTCCAGCCCGATCCCGGAGGTGCCGCCGATCACGACCACTCGTTGCCCGGCGAGCTCGGTGTCGTGGCTCATTGCGGCCTCCTTTGGGTGGTGCCAGTTCGTCCCCGGCTCACGTTCGGATTCCCGACTGCGGTCCAGCAGCGATCGCGGCGCGCAGGCGGCTGACCGCCTCGACGTAGATCTCCGAGAACGTCGGGAAGGGCTGAATCGTGTCGCGCAACACGTCGAGCGGGACGCGTCCCCGGATCGCCAGCGTCGCTTGCTGCAGCCACTCGCCGGCTTCCGGGCCGAGCGCGTAGGCGCCGGTGAGACGCTCACCATCGCTCTGCAGGGTGAGGAAACCGTTCGAGTCTGCGTAGGCGCGCGTGTATGTGGCGGTCTTCGGCACCTCCGCCAACGCTGCGGTCGCGCTGAACGTCCCATCGGTGGAGCCGACGGACGCGGCTTGCGGGTCGGTGAAGACGACGCGCGGGACGGCCTCGTAATTCGCTTCGCGGGGTTCGCCGAGGATGTTCGAGGCGACGACCTCGGCCTGGTATTTCCCGACGTGCGTCAGCGGCCAGATGCCCGTCACGTCACCGATCGCCCACAGGCGCTCGCCGGCGCGCAGGCGCGCGTCCACCGAGACCCCATGATCGTCGGCACGGGCTCCTGCTGTTTCGAGACCGAGGTCATGGACTCGGGGCCGTCGGCCAGTAGCCACCAGGATCCGGTCCGCCCAAAGCTCGTGACCATCATTCATCTCCACGACGTACTCGTCGTCCTCCTGTCGCGCCGAGGTCACGGTCGCACCGAACACCAACTCGATGCCTTCTCGACGGAACACCTCGTCGAGCGCGCCGCCCAACGGTCGAGGTTCGCGTGGGAGCAGGTGCTCGCCTCGCTCGACGAGTGTCACATCGCCTCCGAAGCGGCGAACGGCCTGCGCCATCTCGACCCCGACGGGTCCGCCGCCGAGCACGACCAGCCGGCGCGGCACGGCCTTCATGCCCGTCACCTCGCGGTTCGTCCACACGCCCTCGAGCTCGCGCAGCCCGGGAACCGGCGGCACGAAGGCGTCGGCGCCGTTCGCGAGAACCACATGATCCGCTGTGTACGGCTTCCCATCGACCTCGACGACACCGGGACCCGCAAGGCGTCCATGTCCGCGCAGCAGATCGATGCCGTGGTCGGCCAGCCAGCGCTGCTGGCCGCTGTCGGAGTAGTCGGAGACCATGAAGTCACGCCATGCGAGCGCCGCCTCGACGTCGATCGTCGCAGGCGCGGCGGCGTCGTTCGCGGCGTGCGCCGCTTCGCCGGGACGCAGCAGGGTCTTGGACGGAATGCACGCCCAGTACGAGCACTCGCCGCCGACGAGCTCACGTTCGACGAGCGCAACGCGCAGGCCACCATCGGCCAGCGCGCCGACGCAGTGCTCGCCCGGCGAGCCCCCACCGATGACGATGACGTCGTACTCGCTCATGTCGGCAGTTCCCCGCCCGCGTGTTCCGCCACCATGTACGCGGCATACCACTTGGGCCAGTTCTCGTCGCGCTGCCCGGTCCGCTTCTCGTGCTCGCCGTGCGCGGCTTCTGCGCGCCGAAGCGCGCTCGCCAGCTCACTCGCCGAGGCGAACGCCGTCTCGGCGTCGACGCGCCCTGGAAGCCGGGTCGTGATCTCTTGGAGCAGCCAGCCGTTTCCGTCCGGATCGCTGAACGTCGCGAACGATCCGTAGGTCTGATGGTCGGGCGCACGGCCGCTGAGGCGATCCTTCGTGCCGAAGCGAGCTCCCCCCGCCCCTTCGTGGAATATCTCGCTGACCTCGACACCGCGGGCGACGAGCGCGGCGCGCGCCGCCTCGATGTCGGCGACGACCAGGTACAGGTTCTGCGCCGAACCGGGCGAGGCCGACGTCACGTTGATCCCGAACTGGATGGAACACCCCGAGCCGGGAGGATTGAACTGGACGACCCGGAACTGGTCACCGGCGGCCACGTCAGCGTCGAGCCGCCAACCGAGCCTGCCGTAGAACTCCTTCGCGCGGTCGACGTCCGAGACCGGGATCACGACGACCTCGAGCTTCATGTCGACTGTGCCGGTGTTCGCGCTCCCGTCGTCGCTGCGGGCGTCTGTCGTGCTCATCGCAACCTCCTCGGTTGTGTCACGAATGACCGTCGCGCTTGGACGGCCACGTCACGCCAGGGCATTCCTCGTTTGCGGCCTCATCTCGCGGCAGCCCATTCTTCGGGCCGCTGGTCCCATCCATGGAAGAGCGACCAGTCGCCCGCGTCCCAGGCCTCGCGGAGCCCTCGTTTGTTCAGATCCCAGTCGGGGCGGATCTCGCTCGATGCTGCGCGCAGGTCCCGCCACAAGTCGTCCAACGACGGCCGACCCCAGAACCAGTAGCCGTTGTAGATGCTGTGAATCACGAGTCCCGGCTTGAGCACGAGTGTGTGCGGAATCATCGGATCGTGCTCGCGATCGGTGTACTCCTGGATGTCGAGGTCCTTCTGGACGATGCGCTGCGGATCCGACAGGAACGTCCACTGCGCGCCCACGGACGCGCGGAACTCCTGCAAGGTGTGGTGCTCGTCAGTCGCGATGGTGACGATCTGCGTGTAGGAGACGGCGATCTTCGACTGGAAGGCCGCCAATTCGAGATGTTGCTGGTGCTCCTTCGGGCAGTAGTGGCCGCGTGCGAGTGTCAGGATCATCGGGTCACGGCCCTGGAGCTCGCTCAACGAGCGGACGGTGTCGGTGTGGTCGGGCAATGAGTAGTCGGGGAAGACGCCACCGGGGATGATGTCGGAGCGCATGTGATCACGGCCTCCTGTTCAGGCGAGCGTTCTCCGGATTCGCGCGGATGGTTCGGGGTCGGAGATGTCGTGACGATCGCCAGAGGCTTCGATCGTCGGGTGTGTTCATACCATCCGCGTTGACTGCGGGCCTCTGAGAGCATCAGACGGTCTGGTGCCGCACACCGTGCTCTTGCATGCGGCCGATTCGAACACGGCGCCATGCGCGAGGTCACGAGCGGTGCCACGAGCGCCAATGTTGTGTCGTGCGCACACACGTCGAGTTCCGGTCGAGGGCCTTCCCGGCGCTTCCCGGCGAGGATCGGGAGGTCAACCCCGGCCAGTACGGCAAGGCGTTGGCGATGTGGATGAGGGAAGCGCTCGCCGCCCGCGGTGAGAAAGCGTACGAGCCCATCGCCGAGGACTGGGGTTGGGTCGTCGCCCTGGACAACTCCGCGTTCTCACTGTGGATCGGATGTGCCAACTACGAGGAGTACGAGCACGGCTTCCTCTGCTTCATCCACCCGAGCAAGCCCGTCATCCGAAAAGGCTTTCGGAAGGTGGACACAACCGACGTCCTCGACCGTGTCGCATCCGCCATCGACGACGCGTTACGCACCAACCCGGATGTACACGACCTGCGCTGGTGGACAGACGAGGAATCGCGGCGCTGAGTCCTGCGAGTGTGTGTGAAACGACCTCAGCCGTCGGCGATTTCAAGGGGTCCGCGCACCGGCCGCTATTTCTTCGCGGTGAATGCCTCCACGATCGAGGCGGGGATGCGGCCGCGATCGCCGATTTCGTAGCCTTCCGCGCGCGCCCACGCGCGCACGGCGGCCGTGTCGACTGACTTGCGTCCGCGAGTTGTCCGCGTGCGGGCTCGTGTCGATTTCTTCGCCGGCCGTCGCTTGGATGTCGCCGCCGGACGCCCTCGGCGCCGTTGGCGGACACGGCGGGCCGGTGCAGTCAACTCATCGAGGTGAGCCTGGCATACGTCGAGCTCGTACCGGGCCTTGCCATCCGCGAAAGCGATTGTGGTCACGGCGTCGGTGTTATCGCCATGCAGATCGCAAGTGAGTACGACGCGAGTTGTCTTCGCCATTGCACGAGTATGCCGCCTCAACTGGGGAAAAGCGCTCACCGGCAAATGGGGACGGCGATCGCGTCGTGGGGCCATGCCGCCGTGCTGAGCGATATGGGACTACGACGGGAGCGCAGCGATTTCGATGACTTTGTCTCCATCGCCGCTCGGCTGGTCGAAACAGCTGCGTAGACAGGCCGTGTGATGGGCCTAGGGTCGGGTCGTGATCCAGCAGACGGCCGCAGAACTCCGGAAGCTCGCGGTGGACTCTGACGACGCGGCCGGATATTTCCCCGCGCTCTATGTCCGGGTCACGGCCGACGTCGCCGAGGGAATCCTCCATGACAGATTCGAAGACGGTGAGCGCATGGAACGGTTCGTCGACACGTTCGCTGGCTTCTACATCCGAGCCCGCACGGCCCAGATACCAGCAGCGCGTTGCTGGCAGGCGACATGGGACGTGGCGTGCGACCCGAATCTCTTGATCGTGCAACATCTTCTGCTCGGTATCAACGCTCACGTGAACTACGACTTGGCCCAGGCGGTTGTCGAGGTCGCCTCGCGCGAGGGCGGTCTAGAGGCCGTACGTGGTGACTTCGACACCATCAACGACCTATTGGCGAACACGTTCGTCGAGGTGATCCGCGACCTCGACCGCGTATCCCGTTGGGCCAACGAGGCCGCCTCGTTGGGCGGAGGCCGGTTCTTCAATTTCGCGCTGCGAGTGGCTCGCTCGCAGGCCTGGGACGCTGCCGAGCGCCTCTATCCGCTGAATGAGCCGGGACGGCGGGAATACCTGTCCGAACTCGACGAGCTGGTGTCGGTCCTGGCCTACTTGATCACGCGACCTGGCCTGCCCGTGGGAGTGGCGGTGTGGCTAGCGCGCCGTTTCGAACAGCGCAAGCCCCGGGCCGTGACTCGGGCACTACTCGGCACCTGAGGAGCCTCGAGATCGAACGGGAGAGATATCGACAGCCATGTCTGGGACTTTGACGTAGCGATCTCAGGTGCCGACTTCGCGGGGACGGCGGATCAGCACACGTGACACCGGGTACACCAGCCCATGAGCAGCGCTACCGGCGTGTCCCGCGTCCGGGCGAGTCTGTGGTTCGTCCCGGTGATGTGTGTCCTCGGCGGTGTCGTGCTGTCGACCGGCACGATCGCCATCGACAGGGTCCGCCACTTCGAGGCGATACCGAGATCGTTTACCGGTGGCCCTGACGCCGCCTTGGCCGTCCTGACCACCATCGCCTTGTCAATGGTTTCACTGGCGACGCTCGTGCTGACGATCACGATGGTCGTCGTGCAGTTGGCGATGGGCCAGTTCTCGCCGCGAATCGTCCAGGCGTTCCTACGTGACCGACCGAGCCAGTTCGCGATCGGTCTGTTCGTGGCGACGTTCGCACACGCGATGCTGAGTTTGCGGGAGGTGCAGTTGGGGGACCCCGGTCAGGTCCCAGGCGTGAGCATCGCAGTCGGCTACATGCTGGTCCTGACGAGCATCGCCATGCTGGTGCTGTACGTGCACCACATTGGACGTTCGCTGCGAGTGTCCGCGCTGATCGAGCTCGTGGGCAACGACACGCGACAGGTCCTGGATCGGCACTATCCGGATCGACTTTCCACGAGCGACACGGATCCCGCGATGATCCTCGCGGAGAACTCCGGAGTCGTGATCTCGATCGACTGTGACCGTCTCGTGAACCTCGCGGAGGCCAACAACTGCGTTCTGCATGT
>DATAES010000110.1:0-13164 GCA_036257895.1 Acidimicrobiales bacterium | reverse complement strand
CTTCTCGGCTACCTCGAGGCAGCCAAGGCCAATCAGTACCGGCGGCCAATCCTCATGGGGATGGCGGCGGCGGCCGTCGCGACAGTCGTGACCTTTTTCGTCCTGCGCACGGTGCTGGCCGCGCTCCCCGTCGGTCGTGAGGTGCTCGAGGCGATCACGGCGCTCATCGCAGTCGTCGTGCTGTTCTACGTCTCGTTCTGGCTGGTCGCGCGGCTCGAGCAGAAGCGATGGCTCGAGTTCCTCCGTGCTCGGGTCTGGAGTGCGGTGTCCATCGGGTCTACTGCCGCGCTCATGCTCGTCGGTTTCACTGCCGTGTACCGCGAGGGTTTCGAGACCGCGCTGTTCTACCAAGCGCTGCTTTCGTTCGGCCCCGGCCTCGGCGTGTGGATCGTGGCCGGCTTGGGTGTCGGCGTGCTCGCCCTTGCCGCGGTGTCGTGGATGATCTTCCGCCTCGGGCGCCGGGTGCCTGTCAAAGCCTTCCTGTCGGCTGCGGTCGTGCTGCTCATGGCGACTTCCATCGCGTTCCTCGGCAACGCGGTGAGGTCGCTGCAAGAAGCCGACGTGGTCGCGCTGCACCGCTGGCCCAACTGGCCGCGTGCTCCCATCTTCTTGTCTCAGTCGCTGGGCTACTGGCCGAGCCGCGAGACGATCACCGCGCAAGCAGTTCTCACGGCCGTGTACGTCTTCGGTGCCGCGTACGTGTTCGTGCTTCGTCCTCGCCTGCGCAGGAGCACGTCGCCCGCAGTCGCGCCAGCCGTCAGGTGACCGTCCGAGTCGGCGTCGACGTCGGCGGTACGTTCACGAAGGCCGTCGCGTTGGACGCGCACAACGGCATGGTTGTCGGTGAAGCCATCGTCCCGACGACACATGAGGACGCCCACGGCGTCGCCGCCGGTGTCGTCGAGGTGGTCGCGCGACTCGCGAAGGCGGTGGGTCCCGAAAACGTAGAGCTCGTCACGCATTCGACGACGCAAGCGGTGAACGCGTTGCTCGAGGGCGACGTGGCCAGGGTCGGCATGATCGGCATGGGACGCGCACCCGACCTGCGCAAGGCGCGCAAGCGTACGATCGAACCCCGCATCGAGTTGAGCGAAGGTCGACCGCTCGCGACGATCCCTGAATTCCTCGACGTCACCGACGGCTTGGACAAGGCGAAAGCTCTCGGCGTCGTCGAACGTCTCCGCGGACAGGGTGCTGAAGCGATTGCCGTGGCCGAGGCGTTCGCGCCCGATGACGTCACCAACGAGGACGTTGTCGCTGAGGCCGCGGAATCGCTCGGGCTTCCGGTGACCACATCCGCCGAGCTGAGCGGGCTGTACGGACTCGAGCTCCGAGCCGTCACAGCCGCGCTCAACGCGTCGATTCTGCCGATCGCGATTCGTACCGCCGAAGTCGTGGGTGAGGGTGTGGCGGGCGCTGGCGTGGACAGCGCCGTGATGGTCATGCGCGGCGACGGAGGCGCCACCGACCTCGCGGGATTCCGGCGGGCACCGGCACGCACCTTGTACTCCGGCCCGGCGGCATCGGTCGCGGGAGCGCTGCGGTCGAACCGCATCGACGACGGTGTGATCGTCGAGGTCGGAGGGACTTCCACGAACGTGGCCGCCATCCGCCATGGCCGTCCGGCGTTGTCGTACGTCCAGGTCGCCAGCCACGCGACCGCGATCCGTGCCCTCGACGTTCGCGTGCTCGGCGTCGCCGGGGGTTCGATGCTTCGTTCCCGGCGCAACCGGGTGTATGGCGTGGGTCCGAGGTCGGCGCACATCGCCGGCTTGCCGTACGCGTGTTTCCTCGAGGCCGCGGAGTTCGACGGTGCGACGGCAGCGCTCATCGCGCCACGACCCGGCGACCCAGATGACCACCTCGTCCTTCGGCTGGCCGACGGCCGCAACGTCGCCATCACGAACACCTGCGCCGCGAACGCGCTCGACATCGCGCACGCGGATGACTACGCATGCGGAGACCGGGCTGCCGCCATTGCTGCGTTCGAGGTGGCCGGCCGAGCACTTCGGCTGCCCGCCGAGGAGGTTGCGCGGCGCATGCTCCAGGCCTCGACGCAGGCGGTCGGCGATCTCGTCGCTGCGGTGATGCACGACCATCATCTGAGCCGTCCCGTGCTCGTGGCCGTCGGTGGAGGTGCGGGCGGCCTCGGCCGTGCCGTCGCGACGGCCATGGGTCTGGAGATCGTCGTTCCGCCGCGCGCTGAGGTGATCAGCGCGGTCGGCGACGCACTGTCACTCGTGCGCGCCGAGCGCGAGCGCACGTTCGACCGTGCCACTGCAGCCGACATCGAGCGGCTCGTCGCCGAGGTCGAGGCCGAAGCGCTGGCCGCTGGAGCGGCGGCATCGAGCCTCGACGTCCGGGTCGAACAGCATCCCGAGCGCAGTGCGGTGCGCGTCATCGTCGCGGGTGCGGTGGGGTTGAGCTCTGGCGCCGTCCCTGGCCGCCAGCCGGCGACGGAAGCGGAAGTCGACGAGACGGCGCGCGCCCACGGCTACGAGAACCCCCAACCGATCGGGCAGTACTGGATCGCGACGACGGACGGCCGGCGACGGCGCGTCCTCGCACTCGACCGCTACGGCGACGTCACCGTCGAGGTCGACGGTGTCGTCCTTCGGTTGCCGAGCGCCGATCCACACGACGCCGAGTCGACGATCTCAGCCGCGCTCGACGACAACATCCGGCGGGTCGGTCCGGTTTCCATCGTCGCCGACGCGTGGGTGATCAGTGGCAGTCGCTTCCTCCAGCTCCCACAGCCGGACGCTCGAGATGTCTTCGAGACCATGCAGACAGTCGGCCGCGGGTCCATCGACACGACCGTCGTCATCATCGGAAGAGAGTGACCCCGTGGCCCTCTACGTCCCCGCCTCCCGCCGACGCCGGAAAACGATCGGATTTGTGGTCGTTGCGCTCGTGGTGGGCTTGATCTTCGGCGTGATCGCCGGCCGCGCCTCGCAGCCCTCGGTGACGGATCGTGTCCACTCGGTGCAGGAGAAGGCACGCCAGACCGCGTCCGGACTGCGCGTCCTGTCCCTGCACCAGGAGGCGGGAACAGCCTCGAACAGGACGGCTGGCGATGGTGGGACGACGCTCGTGCTCAGTCGAACGCGCGACGAGCTTCAGGCGGAGTTCGCCGATGCACCGTGGCTCGACGCCGCCGCGCCCAAGCAGTTGCTCGACGCGCTCGACGCGCTCGAGCGACAGCCTGATCCCGAGTCGCCCGCATTCGCGGCTGGCGTTGACGCGCTCGCGACCCAGATCGAGGCCACGTTCGGGCTTCGTTAGCCGCGGATCCCCTCGACCACGAGGAGCACGCCGAACACGACGAACGCGATGAACGCGCCGATCCGAATCACTCGCTCGGGAAGCCGCGCACCCATCTGCTGACCCAACAGGATCGCGAGCGCGTCGGCTGTCACCATCCCGAGGGTCGAACCGGCCCACACGGCGAGCAGATTCTCGCTTGTCGCGAGCGTGATGGTCGCCAGCATGGTCTTGTCGCCGAGCTCGGCGAGGAAGAACGCGACCGACGCGGCGACGACAGCGGAGCGGTCGGTGCGCCGGACGCGGCTCGCCTCGTCTTCTCCGAGCGTGTCGCCTCGCAGCGACCACGCCGCGAAGACGAAGAAGGCGAGACCGGCGATTACCGCGAGGGCCCTCGTAGGAAGCGCGGCACCGACCACCGCGCCGATGATCACCGAGATCGCGTGAACGAACGCGGTAGCGATCGTGATGCCGATGAGAATCGGCAACGCTCGATAGCGCGCCGCGAACGAGAGCGCCATGAGCTGGCTCTTGTCGCCGAGCTCCGCCACGAAGATGACCCCGAAGCTCAAGAGAAGCGCGTGCATTACGGGCTACATCAGCTCGACGGAACGAGCACCGCGGCTCCGGTCAGCTTGTCGTGGGCGAGGTCGGTGAGCGCTTGGTCGGCCTGCTCCAGCGGGTACGGCACGACGGTGGGTCGGATCGGAATCTCTGCGGCGAGGGCGAGCAGTTCCTCGCCGTCGCGGCGGGTGTTCGCGGTGACGCTGCGCAACTGTCGCTCCTCGAACAGATGCGTTTGATACTGGAGCGACGGGATGTCGGTCAGGTGGATGCCGGCGACCGCAAGCGTCCCGCCCCGGTCGAGCGCGGCCATCGCCACCGGAACCAGGTCGCCGGCCGGAGCGAACAGGATCGCCGAGTCGAGCTTTTCGGGCGGCTCGTCGGTGGCCCCTTGCACTGACGCGGCGCCCAGTTCGCGGGCGAGGGACCGCGCGTCAGCGGCCCGGGTCATGACGTGCACGGTCGCGCCCTCGTGCAACGCGACCTGCACGGCGAGATGCGCCGAGGCTCCGAAGCCGTAGATCCCGAGTCGTCCCTGCCGCGGCAATGCACTGCGGCGGAGGGCCCGGTAGCCGATGATGCCGGCGCACAGCAGCGGTGCGGCCTCGAGGTCGGTGAACGATTCGGGGATGGCGTAGGCGTAGTCCTCGGGAACGACTGCGAGTTCGGCGTAGCCGCCGTCGGCGTCCCAGCCGGTGAACGCCGGTGACAGGCAGAGGTTCTCGCGATCGCTGAGGCAGAAGGCGCACTGCCCGCAGGTCGAGCGGAGCCACGCGATGCCGATCCGATCACCGAGGGCAAACCGGGTCGCACCACGGCCTTGCGCAATCACTTGGCCGACAGCTTCGTGGCCTGGCACGGTGCGGGGCCGATGTGGTGTGAGGTCACCCTCGGCGAGGTGGAGGTCCGTGCGGCACACCCCGCACGCCGCTACTCGGACGAGAACTTCGCCGGCCCCGGGCGCCGGGTCAGGCCGCTCGCCGGATCGAAGGGGCGCGGTGTCGATGGGTCCGGGGTGTTCGACCCACCAGGCAAGCACGGCGCCGATCATCGCACCGGCGCGACGATGCAGTCATGACGACGCCGGCCGTGACCTCGGAGGGTGTCGCGCCGCTGACCGAGGCAGAGGCCCAGGCCCGCGTTGCCGCGGGTCGTGCCAACACGGTCACCGACCAGACGAGCCGTCCGGTTTCCGAGATCGTGCGCGCCAACGTCCTCACGCGGTTCAACGCGTTGCTCGGCTCGTTGCTGATCGTGATCCTGATCGTCGGTCCGCCGCAGGACGCGCTGTTCGGCATCATCCTCGTGCTCAACACGATGGTCGGGATCGTCCAAGAAGTCCGTGCGAAGCGCACGCTCGACCGGCTGGTCGTCATCGGCGGTGCCACCGCGACCGTGGTACGAGCGGAGGGCGCGCGCGAGGTGCCGTCGCGCGAAGTCGTGGAAGGTGACGTCGTCGGGCTCGGCCGCGGTGATCAGATCGTGGTCGACGGCGTGGTGTTGGCGAGCGACGACCTCGAGGTCGACGAGTCGTTGCTCACGGGTGAGTCGGAGCCGGTCGCCAAGGTCAAGGGCAGCACGGTGCTCTCGGGGTCGTGGGTCGTTGCGGGTAGTGGGCGGCAGCTCGCCGAAGTCGTCGGAGAAGCCTCCTACGGCCGGCGACTGGCCGCTGAGGGGCGGCGGTTCGTGCTCGCGAAGTCCGAGTTGCGCTCCGGAGTGGACGTGATCCTGCGCGGCGTCACCTGGGTGCTCGTCCCCACCGCGGTCCTGCTGTTGATCAGTCAGCTGGCCTTAGCGAGCGATCTGGCCGAGGCGTTACGAGTGTCCGTCGCGGGCGTCGTGAACATGGTGCCCGAAGGCCTCGTGCTGCTGTTGAGCACCGCGCTCGCCGTCGGGATCATCCGCCTCGGTCGCAAGCGCGTGCTCGTCGGTGAGCTCGGCGCACTCGAAGGTCTCGCCCGGGTCGACGTGCTGTGCGTCGACAAGACCGGCACGCTGACGGACGGCACGCCTGAGCTCGTGGCGATCGAACCATTGCGCGAAGGAGTCGACGTCGACGACGTGCTGGCGGGCTTCGCGGCGAGTGATCCCGATCCGAACGCCAGTCTGCTCGCCATCACTGGTTCGCGGCCGGGCCGGCCGTGGCCGGTCACCTGGCGGATCGCGTTCTCATCCGCACAACGTTGGTCGGCCATCGGCGTGGGTGAAGGCGGCTGGGCACTCGGCGCGCCGGACGTGCTGCTCGACTGGGTCGCGCCGTCGTATCGGCCGGTGGTCGAGTTCGCCAGGCAACGGATCAGCGAGCACGTCTCGGTGGGGCACCGGGTCCTCCTGTTCGGCTGGTATCCGGCGGCCAGCGCCGAGCAGCGCCCGGACGGGATCTTCCAACCGGTAGCCGTCGTCGCGCTGGGCGAGCAGGTGCGAGGCGACGTCATGTCCACGGCGTCGTGGTTCTCGGGGCAGGGCGTCACGTTGAAGGTGCTCTCCGGGGACGAGCCGACGACGGTCGCCGCCGTTGCCGAAGCAGTGGGAATCGAAGGCTCCGATCACCCGATGAACGCGCGTGACCTCCCAGATGGCGACCCCGGCGGGTACGCCAACATGGCCCACGAGACCAACGTGTTCGGCCGGGTCGGCCCGGACGAGAAGCTCGCAATCATCGCTTCGTTGCAACAGCACGGACACACCGTGGCGATGATCGGCGACGGCGTCAACGACGTGCTGGCCTTGAAGCAAGCGGATCTCGGTGTCGCGATGGGCTCGGGGTCGTCGGCGGCACGAAGCGCGGCCCAGGTGGTGCTCCTCGACTCCCGGTTCGCCGGTCTCCCCGCGGTCGTCGCTGAAGGACGGCGGGTCATCGGCAACATCGAGCAGGTCGCGAAGTTGTTCGTCACGAAGACCGTGTACGCGTGCCTGCTGGCGATCGCAGTCGGTGTAGCGCAGCGGCCATTCCCGTTCTTCGCACGCCATCTCACGCTGGTGAGCTCCTTGACGATCGGCATTCCCGCCTTCGTCCTCGCGTTGTCGCCCAGCGAGCGTCGAGTCGAACCGCGGTTCCTGAGCCGCGTACTGGGAACCGCTTTGCCCGCGGGGTTCGTTGCCGCGGGAGCGACCTTCGCCGGATTCGAGATGGCGCGTCAGGAGGGGTTGAGCCTCGAGGAGAGCCGCACGGTGGCCACGCTCGTCCTCTTCGGTGTCGCGATGTGGGTGCTGACGATCGTGGCTCGGCCGCTCACGCGTGCCCGGATCGTGCTCGTCGCGATGATGATCACGCTGTTCGTGATCGTGTTGTCGTCGTACGGCTTGCGTCAGTACTTCTCACTAGACCTGCCGAGGCTCGTCGTGTGCATGGCGGTCATCGGGATCATCGCCGTTGCCGGTGCGCTGCTCGAGATCGGCTCGCGGGTGTCGAACTGGATCCTGGTCTGGTGGCGTTCCCGTCATTGATGAGTTTGCGCTCTCTTCACGACGTTCGCGCCGCTTGGTCACCACGACGCGCGCGATGAACGTTCCCGCGACCAGCGCCAGCAACAAGTACGAGGCTTGCCCGATCCGTGCTTCTACCGCTTGGTACGACGAGCCGGCCACGTAGCCGACGAGGATCACAGCCGGAATCGCGACGAGCGCGCCGAGGACGTTCCACACCACGAAGTCCCGATAGCGCATGCGCGCGTCTCCTGCGATCGCGGGTACCACCGCGCGAAGAACTCCGATGAAACGGCCGAAGAAGATCGCGAAGCCGCCCCTGTGGTGAACGTAGTCGTGCGCGCGGTCCCATCTCGGCTCGCCGACCTTGCGGCCGAACCACGACGAACGCAGTCGAGGTCCGACATGGCGGCCGATCTCGTAACCGAGCGTGTCGCCCAAGACCGCACCGAACACCGCGACGACGATGCACAGCGCGAGCGACATCCGCCCTTCTTGCGCGAGGACACCGGCAATCAGCAACGCAGTCTCGCCCGGGATGAACAATCCGACGAATGCCGAGGCCTCGAGCAGGCAGAGTACGAACAGGAGCAGGTAGCCCCATGGATCGACCGCGTCGCCGAGGGCGTCAACCGCGGTCTCGATCATGGGTTCAGCTCAGCAGAGGTGGACGGCCCCGAACACGTCGCCCGAGGCCGGCGGCTGTGGTGCGGGCCTTGGATCGGGTACCGGAGCGCGAGGACGAGGGTCGCTCTAAGATCCGCCGCCATGAAGAAGCTCCTTCTCCTCCTCGCTCTTGTTGCACTCGCTGCCTTCGCAGCACGGAAGGTCCGCGCCGCATAGCGGCGGCCGCCGAGCCCGAGCGGCCGGTTTGGCGCTCGGCGCCATTGCTCGGCTCCCGGCGTAGCCACCACCAGATCGCGCCGCCCCCGACAGCGGCTGCGACGATCCCACCGACCGCGGTCGTCGGTCCGGACGGTGGCGTCGGCATCCGATCACGCAGACGAACGCGGCGCGTGAAGGTTCGGGTCTCCCATCCGTGCTCGCGCGCAACTCGTTGCAACTCGCGGTCCGGATTGACCGCGGTCGCATGCCCGACGCATGCGAGCATCGGGATGTCGGTGGCTGAGTCGCTGTACGCATAGGACGCTGCTAGATCGATACCCCGTTCCTGCGCGAGATCCATCATGACGACGGCTTTCTGCGGCCCATAGCAGTACAGCTCGGTCGTACCGGTGTAACGGCCGTCGTCGTCCACTGAACTGCGGGTCGCGAGGTACCCGTCGACGCCGAGGTACCGAGCGAGAGGCGCCACGATCTCCTCCGGTGACGCGGAGACGATGTAGACGAGCCTTCCGGCCTCGCGATGCTCGCGGATGAGATCGAGCGCTTCGTCATACACGATCGGTTCGACCACCTCGTCGAGCGTCTCTTCGACGATCTCGCGCACTCGTGCTTGTGACCAGCCCTTCGTGAGTGCCAGCACCGAATCGCGCATCCGCGCCAGCCGGGCTTCGTCGGCACCGAGGTGCATGTAGATGAGTTGGCCGTACAACGCTCGCAGCAGCAGACGCCGAGAGATCAGGCCTTCCCGATACAAGGGACGCCCGAACGCGACCATCGACGCCTTGGCGATGACAGTTTTGTCGAGGTCGAAGAACGCTGCCTCCACGCATCGCGACAGTAACGGGACAACGTCACGCGCCGGTGTCGACACGATGAAAGCCGATCGAGGTCTTGTCGCTGTCACACCTCCTGCGTAGGGTGTGATCGCCGTCGGTGACGGCTCGCCTTTCGGCTCTGCTTCCTCCTTCGCCTTCCTCCTTCGCCATTCATTCGTCGCGTCGTAGGAGGCAAACGTGCTGGCGTGTTGTTGGTCTTCGAAGGGTGGATCCGGGACCACCGTCGTGGCGGCTGCGCTCGCCGTCGTGTTGAGCAAGTCGTCGCCGGCCGGAGCGCTGGTCGTGGATCTCGCGGGGGATGTTCCGGCCGTCCTCGGCATGGCCAACGAACCCGATGGCGCCGGAGTCGCGGAATGGCTTCTCGGCGGCGAGCTCGTACCCGCGGACGGGCTCGCTCGCGTCGAGCTTCCGGTCAATCCGGGGTTGGCCTTGTTGCCGCGAGGGCAAGCGGCGCTGCATCCGTCACGCGGCTCTGCGCTCGCCGCGTTGTTCGCCGCCGATCCGCGTTCGGTTGTCGTGGACGGCGGTTGGGTCGGCACCAACGCGCCCGATGGCCGCACCGAGCTCGTGGGTGCTCTCGCCGCCAGCGCCGACCATTCGCTGCTCGTGCTGCGGCCGTGCTTCCTCGCGTTGCGACGCGCCGTCCGCGCGCCGGTGCGGCCGAGCGGCGTGGTGCTCGTGGCCGAGGAAGGCCGCGCCCTGACCGGTGCGGATGTCGAGGACGTTCTCGGCGTACCCGTGCAGGCGATCGTCACGGTCACGGCGCAAGTCGCCCGAGCCGTCGATTCGGGTCTGCTGGCCAGCCGGCTGCCGCGCAGTCTCGAGCGGGAGCTGCGCCATGCTGCATGACCACGACTCGCCTGGTGCAAGCGTCGTCGTCGCTCACGGTCTCGATGGACTGATTGAATCGTTGCACGCGCGTCTTGCACGCGCCGACGTCGATGTCGAGACCACGAGGGAAGACGTCGCCCGTCTCGCACGGCAAGAGCATCCGCTGGCGGGAGCCGCCGTCGTCGACGATCTCGTGGATCGCATCCTGGCTCGTACTACTGGGCTGGACGCCCTCGAGCCCTTGCTCGGCGATCCGCAGGTCACCGAGATCATGGTCAACGGTGGCGGTCAGGTGTGGGTCGAATGTCAGGGGGTGCTCGATGCGACCGACCTTCGGCTGACCTCCCGCGACGCCTACCAGTTGATCGAACGGATAGTCACTCCGCTCGGCCTGCGCGTCGACCGGACGAGTCCGGTCGTCGATGCTCGCCTGCCGGACGGCTCGCGAGTCAACGTCGTCATTCCGCCGCTCGCCGTCGACGGACCGTGCATCACGATCCGACGCTTCCGAGCTCGGGCGATCGAGCTGCGCGAGCTCTGTTCGACAGGCGTGGCCCAGCTGCTCGAGTGGGCGGTACGACGGCGCAGCAACATCCTCGTCAGCGGCGGAACAGGGGCGGGCAAGACGACGCTGCTCAACGCGCTCGCGGCCGGCATCCCCGTCGGCGAGCGGGTGGTCACGGTGGAGGACGCAGCCGAACTGCGTCTTCCGGGCGAGCACGTCGTTCGCCTCGAAGCGCGTCCTGCGAACGCCGACGGGCTCGGCGCGATCACGGTCCGCTCGCTGGTGCGCAACGCGCTGCGCATGCGGCCCGACCGCATCATCGTGGGCGAGGTACGGGGTGGCGAGGCCCTCGACATGGTCCAAGCGATGAACACCGGCCACGAGGGTTCGCTGTCGACGTGTCACGCGAACTCGCCGGCCGATGCACTGCGCAGGCTCGAAACGATGGTGTTGATGAGCGATGTCGCGCTGCCGCTCGAGGCAGTTCGCGAACAACTCGCGGCTGCCATCGATCTCGTCGTGCACATCGTGCGAGCCGGCGACGGCGCTCGGCAGGTGGCGCAGGTCGCTGAAGTCACGTCGGCCTCTGCAGCCGAGCGCGTCCGCCTGCTCGCCGTCGATGGCATGCTCCGGTCGTTGCCGGCACGGGCGATGCGCGCGCCGGGCGCAGCCTCAGATGCGAGTTGGCTGCGATGAGTCTCATCTCGCGGTTGCAGCGAACGATCGAGCGATGCATCGAGGACGCGGCGCTTCCCTGGCCGACCGCGGTCTTTGTCCGTGCTGTGAGCGGCGCCGTCCTCGCGGCCGAGGTGATCGGATTCGCTGCAGGTGGATGGCCCACGGCTGCGGTGATCGCAATCGCGACGGTCATCGGTGGATGGGTCGCGCTGGATGCATTGCGCGGGCGAGCGGCGCTGCAAGTTGATCTGGCGTTGCCCGACCTGCTCGAAGCCACGGCGCGGTCGTTGCGGTCGGGCACGTCGCTGCGCATCGCCTTGGCGGAGTCGAGTACGCACACGCCACCGCGATTGCGCGCTGGCCTGTCGGCTGTGGTCGTCGCTTCGGGGCGGGGCGTCCCGCTGGTCGACGCCATCGATGTCTGGGCGACCACGATGGTCGGCGACGGTGTGCGGCTGGCAGGTGCCGCGCTTGCCTTGTCTGCTGAGCTCGGCGGCGCTGCCGCGCGCGCACTCGACGGCGTCGCTGCCACCTTGCGTGACCGCAACGCAGTCCGACGTGAGGTGCGGGCGCTGTCGAGCCAGGCTCGTGCATCAGCCGTCGTGATCGGTCTCGCACCGGTCGGATTCGCAGTACTGGCGGCCACCGTCGATCCGGAGACGATCGACTTCCTGTTGCGTACGCCGGTGGGCACCACGTGTCTGGTCGTCGGTGTCGTGCTCGACGGCGTGGGAGCGGTGTGGATGCATCGGGTGGCGGTGATCGCATGACAACCGTCCCGACGTGGCTCGGCATGGCTTGGTTCGTCGGCGCGGTCGCCATCGCGGTTGCGATGCGCCCGCGTCCGGCGATGCGGCGTTTGCCTGGACTCGGGCTGCACTGTCCGGAGCGTCGCGTGGCCGCGGTGCATCGCTTGCGACGCGCTGGTCCGCTGCGATCGCTGCGAGACCGTCGACGGACGACCGCCACCTCGGCTCGAGAGTTGGCCGACGTGATCGACCTCTTCGCCTTGGCGATCGGGAGCGGACTCAACCTGCGCCTGGCGATCGTCGCCGTGGCGAGCAGGGCTCCGCCGTCCTGGGTCGATCCTCTCAAGATGGTCGTGGCTCGCATCGACCGAGGCATCAGCGTGGCCGACGCACTCGATGACCTTCCGGCCGCGACCGGCGACCACGCACATCCGTTGGTCACCGTGCTCGTTTCATCCGAGCGCTATGGCACGACGTTGTTGCCCGCGCTCGACCGTTTGGCCGGCGAGGCGCGTCTCGATCGTCGGCGGCGCGCGGAGGAAGCAGCCCGCCGTGTCCCGGTGAAGCTGTTGTTTCCCCTGGTGCTGTGCATCCTCCCCGCATTCGGCGCGCTCACGGTCGCGCCCCTGCTCGCCGGCGCTCTCGGGTCGCTGCGCCTCGGTTGACTGCTCGAAGGGAATGCTCATGCTGTCTGTGTACGTCCATCTCCAAGTTGCATTGGCTCGCACTCCGCTGGGTGATCGTGGCCAGACCACGGCCGAATACGCGTTGGTGTTGCTCGGCGCGGCCGCTGTAGCCCTCGTCCTCGTCGCGTGGGCGACCAAGTCCGGCAAGCTCACTCAGTTGTTCGACGCAGTGATCGATCAAGTGCTGTCGAAGTTGTGATCGAGGTGCCGGCGGCCCCCACCATCGGCCGAGACGACTGTGGTCAAGCGACGGTGGAAGCGGCCCTCGTCCTGCCCTTGGTCACCCTGTTGCTCTTGACCGTCGTACAACTTGGCTTGGTCGTGCGCGCGCAGGTCTTGGTGACGCACGCTGCTCGCGAAGCAGCGCGCGCCGCTGCGGTCGATGCCGACCCCGACGCCGCCGTCGAGGCGGCAGAGAGTGCGTCGACGCTCGACAGGACGAGGATGCACGTGGAGGCCGAAGGCCGTGAAGGCCGAGGCAGTCACGTCACGGTGCGCGTTACCTATGACGCGCCCACCGACGTGCCGCTCATCGGCGCCTTGCTCGGCAATATTCAGCTCGAAGGCGAGGCAACGATGCGCGTCGAGTGACGCTCCTGTCTCGAGCAGCCACGAAGCCGACCGCCTTTACCGGCAGATCGACAGATCGAGAACGTGACGTAGCAGAACGATCGAGCCGGTCTTGTCGAGCGGTTCGTTCCAGTTCCCGCACTTCGGAGACTGGATGCACGAAGGGCAGCCGTCCGTGCATCGGCATCCCTCGATCACCTCGAGGGTTG
>DATAES010000109.1:0-9655 GCA_036257895.1 Acidimicrobiales bacterium | reverse complement strand
TTGACGACAATCCATCCGAGCGCGTCTCTCCACCAGTTGCCGAGCGCGCAAGGGTCGAGTGCGTCGATAATCGTCTGCTCCCAGTCAAGACTCACGACGTCATCGTAGAAACCGCACTGCCCGGCTGCCCCGAGACGCCGGCGATGCTGGCCGCGCGGGTTGGGCGTCCCGGGCGACGCAATCACGATGCGTCTCGACCCACAGGTCGCTGACCGGAATATCGCCGCATCGGCCGCCGTTGGTCGTCGAGTTCCGAGAGGAGAGGCCGATGAAGGTCAGGCGCTCGTTGAAGTCGGTGAAGAACAAAGAGGGCTCGGTAGTGGTCCGGCGAGGTAGGCGGACCTATGTCATCAACCGCTTGAACCCCAGATGGAAGGCGCGCCAAGGATGACGCTCAGAGGCGATTACGCACCAAGCCGTGCTCAGTGGGTCAGAGATCAGGTCGAGACGTACGAACGGTCCGGCGGACAACAAGCGAACACGCTTCGGGACACTGGCCTGCCGGTGATCATCGTGACGATGCGCGGCAACAGGACCGGGAAGATCCGCAAGATCGCACTGATGCGGGTCGAGCATGACGGCGAGTACGCGTTGGTGGCCTCCATGGGAGGTGCGCCAACCAATCCCGTCTGGTACCACAACCTCAAGGCCAACCCCGATGCGGTCACGATTCAGGACGGATCGGAGCCGTTCGACGCTCGTGTTCGAGAAGTAGCGGGATCCGAGCGAGCGACGTGGTGGGAACGGGCCGTCGCCGCGTACCCGCCCTACGCCGAGTACCAGGAACGGACCGATCGGGAGATCCCGGTGTTCGTAGCCAGCCACACCAGCTGACCCCTGATCGTCGTGCAGTGGACGGTCGAGGACCACTTGAGCGGCAAGGGGGATTTCGTACGGGAGCTCTACGAGACCTTCGAGCACCTGGTCACGGAATGTGGACCGGCGGAGCAGTCGGTCACAAAGACTGCGATTGTCTTCAAAGGGCGTGTCCGTGGCTTCGCCGGGATAACTCCCCGCAAGCGGGGGCTGTCAGGATTTCTCGATCTGATGGAACGAGCCAACGAGCCACCCTTCACTCGGGCGACGCCGTACACCCAGCGCCTTTGGGTCAACCGGTTCTTCGTTGATGCGACCGATCAACTAGTTGGCAGCTTTGCGGTCCGAGTCGCGCAGGCCTACGCCGTCGGGGACGGAGCTCACCGCCGGTAAGTGTCGACCAAGTGGCGGTCGGCCCGCGCTTGGAAAGATCTGAGTCAGTGACGATCGAGCAGTGTGACGAGGTCTTCGACATCGTCGACCGTTACTGTCGCGGCTGGGTGACGTAGCCACGTAACCGGTAGACCGCCGGCCACAGGTTCGCGGAACTTGATGCACACGCCGTTGACCGTCGTGGTGGCGAATGTGATGCCGTGGTCGATGATCGAGAGACGAGGCGGACCGACCACCTTCCACCATTGGTACGGCCCGGTGACGGTCGCTGACTCGACGTTGCTCGTGCTCGTCTGCATCGACCAGGGACCGAAACGGATGGACAGCGTGTCACCGAGTACGTGCACGTACGCAGAACGCTCGTTGACGCCGAGGCGCCTCGCGATCGCGCCAACAGGCGAATCGAAGCGAAATGCGAATCGATGGTCGACGTGCGGGAGGTGCGGTGGATGCGTCGGCTTGTCGCTCTCGACCTCCGGATGGTGGCCGGGAACGTTGTCCTCCGGAATCGGTCCCGCCTCGCCACGCACCGGTGGAGCGCCGACATGAGCCTTCGCACTGTCCTTGACGACCGCCGAGCGCCGCTTTTGGGCCAGCTCAGGCTGCTGTGGGTTAGTCATTCGTTTGCGCTACCCGTTCCGGCGCAGCGACAACCTCACGCTCGTGCGGCGAGAGGCGAACTCCGTGCCGTGCCGCGATGTCGCGGGCACGGGTCAGCCGGTGGCGCGCCATCCAGCGAAACACGACCGCGTGCACCGGCCAGAGCAGCTTCCAGTAGAGGAACCCCGGGATGCCGCGAGGACGGAACGCGCCGACCTGCAGGAGCCGCCCGCCTTCGAGGCGCCAGCCGAGCCAGGCGTCGCCCGGCGACCACCCTCGGCTGCGCAGGACGAGGACACCCGGATCGCAGCGCACGACAGTCCACCAGTCGACGTCGGTGCCGGCGGCGATCGCTTCGGCTTTCGCAAGCCGCAGGCGCTCGCCGGCGAGACGGCCGCTTGCCAGCCGCATCCACCATCCGGCGCGCGCTCCGTACCAGTCGAACCTGCCGCCGACGGCGCGTAGGTCTTCGGCGAGCGCAGCCGCGATGTGTCCCTCCGCTGGTACCTCGACGCGGTTCACGTACACCCCGTCACGCAGGCCGGGCGCCAGCTCGAAAAGGCTCGCGGTGACGGTGAGGTCCTGCTGGTCGAGCGCGTCACGAATCGCGTCGTCGAGCCCGAGCGACGCGACGCCGAGACTGGGACCGCGCACGACGACCTCGGTGGCGAGACTCTCGACGAGCGCGTGGCTGACGGCGCGGTCGACGGGCGTGATGAGGTCGATCCAGTACGACGACAGTCGCGGGGTCAGGAAGGGGATGTCGGCAACGCGGCGCTGGCGGAGCTTTCGGACCCGCGCGTACGACTCGATCATCTCGCGGTACGTGGTGACGTCCCGCCCGCCGATGTCGTACACACCCGGATCGACGGTAAGGGCACGCTCGAGTGCGTCGAGCAGATCGCGCTCGGCGATCGGCTGGATAGCGGTGCGCACCCAGCGGGGGCACACCATCGCCGGCAGCCGTTCGGTGAGGTACCGCAGCATCTCGAACGAGATGCTGCCGGAACCGAGGACAACCGCGGCCCGGAGCTCCACGACGGGAACGCCGGCCGCGCCGAGCACACATCCGACCTCCTGACGACTGGCAAGATGTTCGGATGTGGGGTCGTCGCCGAGACCCCCGAGGTAGACCACACGGCCGATGCCGGACCTCGCCGCGGCCTTCCCGAACGTCGAGGCGAGTTCGAGGTCGCGCTCGCGGAACGACGCTCCGGTCGCCATCGAATGGACGAGGTAGTAGGCAGCGTCACGACCGGCAAGCGCGGCCGTGACCGCGTCCCTGTCGGCGATGTCGACACCCAAGCTGCGGGCGATGGGGACGACGTCGTGGCCGGCGTGCTCGAGGCGCGCCACGAGGGCGCGCCCGACGAACCCCGTGGCGCCGGCCACGGCGAGCTTCGCGGCGTGGGGGATGTTGTCAATCGTCATGGGAGTACTCGGCATCTTCTACCGTGATCACCGGCAGCAGCGAACGCGCGCAGAGCACCGACTACGTCACGGAGATGATCGCCATCTGACCATTGAGGTCAGTTGCAGGTGTTGGGAAACAGCTCGTCCGGAACCTGCCCCGCCTTCACGGCGTGCACGGCATCGGCGATCGTGCCGAACTCGTTGCGCGGCGCGTTGGGGTCGAGCACGACCTGGCCATACGGGTGCAACGCCTGGGCATTGGCCGCCACCGACTCGCCGAGACACGCATTCACGACCGGCATTGCCGCCGACGCCGTTCCCGCACCGATCCCCACCAGGGCAGCGGCGAACGCTGACGCCACCATGATCCGCCTCACTGAGTGCATTCTCATCCCCAGTCCTTTCTGGTTGTTGTGATCACGACACCCTTGCGTCGTGACAGCTGAGCGGCGTTGCGCACCGGGCTCTCCAGGCGGTGGATCGCCGCATGGTCGTGAGTGTGCGCCGATCACTGCCCGCGCGCCTAGGTAATTCGGTACCTGTTTCGCCCGCGGCGCGTCAATGCGTCGAGGGATCAGGAGTCGCTGGCGACCCTCGCCTTCAGCACGCGAGCGAGGCCGCCGCGTTCGTTCACTCCGAGCTTGCCGTAGGCCTTGTGGAGGTGTCCTTCGACCGTTCGAATCGAGAGGAACAAGCGGTCGGCGATCGCTTGGGACGACAGGCCGTCGGCGGCAAGGTTCGCCACTTCGCGCTCGCGCCGGGTCAGTGGCAGCGGGCGTTGCAGCTCCTCGAGCAGGGGTGTGCGAGCGCCTTCGCACGCGGCAGCGAGCACGCGGGCGCGGGCGACCGCACGCTCTGCTGAGCTCTTGCGCCCCGACCGACTGAACGCACCACTTGCTTCCGCGGCGGCCTCCGCGGCGTACAGCAACGCGCCGAGGTCTTCGAACGCGGTGGCAACCTCTTCCAACGCCTGCCCGTCGTCCTCGCTGAGGGCGACTGCGTGTGCCTCGAAGCAGCGCGCCCAATGTCCCTCGGTACGCGGCGCGAGTTCGATCAACCCGCGGACCGTGTCAGACGTACAGCCGAGTCGCATGGCGTCGTGGAGCGCGAACAGCGCGGCGGTGCATTGCTCGTGTGCGCTCGCCCACGCGGCTGCGTCGCGAAACAAGTCGACCGCTGCCGATCGCTGGCCTTGCGCCAGTGCCGCCCACCCGCGGGCTCGCCGCGTCACGCCCTCGAGGATGGCGTGGCCCACGACCAGCTCGTCGGCCTCGGCGCTCGCAGCCGTAGCCCCGTCGGCGTCGCCGACCAGTGCGCACGCCTCAGTGAGCTGGACGAGCGGGAACGGCAGTCGCCAGCGCGCCGCGATGCCCCGCATGCCCGCAACACTCTCCCGCAGCCACCGGACCGCGGCTGGCGCACGCCCGCGGTGAAGGGCGGACATGCCTCGCACCAAGGCAATGAAGCTTGGGCCGTCTGCGCTTCCGGAGCCGGATGCGATGGCGGCTTCGACGAATTCAGCGGCAGCGTCGGCGTCGTCGAGGCGCCCCGCGGTGATGAGAGCGGGGATGTGCATCGACAGAACCCACGCCGGTGCTTGCGGCAGCGCTTCTCGATGGCGCAACGCAGGCCCGAGCATGCGTTCCGCGAGCGCGCACGCAGCATCAGGTTTTCCTCCGATGGTCCACGCCGTTCCGAGCGCCGTGACGGCACGCAGTTCGGTGATCTCGTCGGGCCGTTCACTGTCGACGCCGGTGGCCTGGGTTGCGAGCGCCACACCTTCACGGATCCGTCCCGCGAAGCACAGCAACGCGGCGCGTTGTGCCCGGAGAAACGATCGCAGCTTCGGGTCGCGCACATCGCGTTCTGCGGCGAGCAACAGGTCTTCGAACTCCGCACGAAATCCGTACACGGACGTGAGCCCGAAGTAGCGAGCGACGGTTACGGCCACGCGCTCGCGGTCGGACTCGGCTTTGTCAGCGATTCCGTCCAGCACCTCGAGACCCTCTGCGGCGCGGCCCTGCCGGTTGAGCGCGTCACCCAACGCCAATGATGCTCGGAGCCCGCCTCCCTCCGACACCGCGCGGCGCGCCAGTCGTTCGGCCAGCGCGTGGTCGTACACGGCGTTGGCGATCTCGGCGGCTTCGGCGAACAACCATTCCGGCGCCGGGCTCGCGCTCTCGAGTCGCCACACCGCAATGCGTAACCGCTGCGCCCGCGAGGTCTTCGCTGTCTCGGCCATGGCATCAGCGAGACGGATCATGATCCGACGCCGTTCCACCGTCCCCATCGCGGCACGGAGCGCCTCGCCGTAAAGCGGATGGAACAACCGGACCTGGTCGTGCTCTTGCTCGTAGACGACAGCAAGACCCGCCTGTTCGACCTCGACGACGCCGTCGACGGAGCACAGCGTGGTGAGCGTGTCGAGCCTCAGTGGTTCACCGACGGCGAGATGGTCGAGGACAGCCCGCCCCGCCGCACTCACGCGCCCGAGCCGTGACTCGAGGATCGCCGAGAGGCGGGTGGACGGCTCATAGTCGCCCGTCCAACTCCACACGCCGTCGCTCACCGTGAACGCGTCGGTCTCGAGCGCTCCCAGCACGAGTTCGTGCACGAACAGCGGATTGCCCTTGGTCAGTGTCCAGAAGCGATGGAGCGTCGCTCGGTCCACCGGACGGTCGAGGGCGGCCGGCACCAAGCTGTCGAGGTCGAGGGTGCCGAGTGGCTGCAGTTCGAGGCGCTCGGTCAAGCCGTCCTTCCAGCAGGCAACGATGGCCTCGGGCGCGGGCTCGTCGGTGCGCACCGTCATCAGGAGGCGTGCTCTGGCCGTGACGGCCAACTGGTGCACCAGGGCCGCCGCCCCGGTGTCGAGCCACTGTGCATCATCCACGGCGAGGATCAGGGGCCGGCCAGCGGCGCGGGCTTCGAGGGCGGCCGTGATGCCGCTCACGAGGCGTAGGCGATCCTCCGACGACAGGAAGTCCACGTCCGGAAGCAGGTGAGCGAACGCTCCAAATGGAATTGATGACGACGCGGGCGTGGCCGCCGCCCACTCGATCGAGAAGTCGCGGTCCAGCGCGGCAATGGCTTCACGGGCCAGCCGCGTCTTGCCGACACCGAGCACCCCGGCGATGACGACTCCGCGCGCATCCGCCTCGCGCAAAGTCTCGAGGACCACGCCCAGCTCTTCGTTCCGCCCCACCAGCGGCCACCCGCCGACCACGTCACCATCCTAGGTGGTCAAAAAACAGGTACTGAACTACCTACGCGCGCGCACAGTGATCGGCGCACGCTCACCACCGTGCGGCGATCCATCGCCATCGGCCTGCTCCCCCCGGTACACGCGCGCGCTCTCGTCCTGGCCGAAGAGGGTCTCGATACCGAGGAACTCGCCGATCAGCTCGACCTCGACCCGAGCGCCGTGGGCCCGCTGCTCCGCGTCGCCATGGCCAAGCTCGACGCGCTTTTGGCCATCGACGAGCCCCCCACGTCGCGGAATGACCCAAGACCAACAAATGCGGACGGAGATGTGCAATGCGACGGACTCGACTGACTCGTTCTCCCGCGCGCAAGGTGATCGTGGTCGCCTTGGCGGTCGGGCTCGCTGTCCTGTGGTGGGGCTGGAGCCTCCCGGCGAACGCCGACGGATCAGACGTGGCGCAACACCTGGGTGAGGCGAGCACCGCCCTCGGTCGCCTCACAGGCTCGGTCGGCCCCGAGGGCGGGTACGGCGGGGAGCCGAACGCGGGAGCCGTTCCGTTCCTCGGGGCCGACCCCACGCACGGCATCCCCGGCGTGTTCGAACAGTTGTCGGGGCTCAGCCAGTTTGCGGGATTCAACGCGGACGACGACCAAACAGCGCAGGTCATCACGGACAAGATCAACGCCGTAGATGGCGCACTCGACCACGTCGACCTCTCAGACCCCGTCTATTGCGGTGGCACGTGCAACAAGGACACCAAGGTCGCCGACGTCACGTCGATCCAGTTCCGGGTGTCCGCGACCGACGACAGGCCCCCCGGCGAGGTGTCGTTCACGTCGCTCGGGCTGCCGTCGATGAGCTTCCTTCCCAAGGGTGGCAAGTTGACCGTCGACTTGAACTGGTCGGTCAACGTTGACGTCATCGCCGACGCGAACGGGCTCCGCATGGTGCCGATCGCCGGTCAGCACGCGCTCGTACTCGACGCGCACATCACGCTTCCCACCGACCCGTTCACTGTGAACTTGGGCGCGCTGAAGGTCGAGGCGACCTCGACGACGCAGCCGGGCTTCCACGGCAAGCTCACCGTCGACGTGGACAACGCTGGTGCGTTCAGCTACGGGTTCGACGACGCGGGCTTCAAGGCGGACTGGCACCTCAAGACCAAAGACGACAGCCCGCTCACAGGTATCGAGACCGACCTCGACATCAACTGGCTTCTGTCCGGTCCGCATGTGAACACCAGCGGACTGAATATCAAGCTCGACCACATCAAGGTCGACGCGCGGAAGTTGGTGGGTGAGGATCTCGCGGACGCCGCTGGCGACCTTCGCGACGTGATCCATCCGATCCGTACGGCGACGTCGCCACTGCTCGAGCCGATCCCCGGTCTGTCCGACCTGTCGAACGTGATCCAGCAGGGCGACGTCTCGATGGCTCGGCTCGCCCAGTACGCCGGGGGTGAGGACGGTACCAACCTGCGAAAGACGCTCGAACGGATCGTCTTGGTGGACGATGTCCTCGGCTCGCTCTCGGGTGGCGACGACACCCCGGATCTCGGCTCGATCACGCTCACTGGTGAGACGGCCGTCCAGCCAGCCGGCGCAATCAACGTCGAGGGCCTGAAGTCGATCGCCGAGAAGTGCGAGCAGTGCAAGCAGGCGATGGACGCAATCCTCAAGGCCGCGAATGGCACGGAACTGAGCTTCGACCAAGGGTTCAAGTTCGACTTCCCGGTCATGCGCAACCCCGCCACGCTCGCCGGCCTGCTGTTCGGCCGCGACGTGGACCTGGTCACGTTCGATACGGGGAAGATCGGACTGGACACCCATGTGCACATCCCGATTGCCAGCATCATCATCTTCGACATCGAGGTCGACGGCGACATCAAGGCGTTGGTCCACCTCAAGGGCGGCCTCGACACGAGAGGAATAAAGGACGCGCTCTCCGCGGGCGGCGGGTTTGCCGACGTGCTGAACGGCATCTACCTCCAGCACCCTGACTCCGGAGCCGTGGCGAGGCTCGAGAGCGACGTTGGACTCAAAGCGGCCGTCGGCTTCGGCCTCGCCAAGATCGGGGGCGGACCCTCGCTGCACGTGGTGCTCGATGTCCCACCGTCATTGCCTGACGGCAAGCTGCGACCTGCGTTGGTCGACGACCTCGGCTGCACGCTCTTGTCTGGTCCAAATGCACGCGCCGACTTCGGTGTGTTCATCAGTGCGGAGTACGACCTGATATTCGACTCGCACACCGACATCCTGGCTTCGCACACCTTCCTGACGAGGGAAGATCTCTGTCAGCCGGAAGCGAAGGCCGACGAAGTGGCCGAGCTCGTCAACGGCCGGCTGCAGATCAAGACCGGGTCGCAGCGCGATGTCCCGGGCGGCCAGCCGGACATGGTGAAGGTGTACGCACGTCATGACAACCAGGGCGTGCCCACGTCGATCGTGGTGTCCGTCAACAACAACAAGCACGTCGAGAAACCTGCAAAGGACGTCACGACCGTCGCCTACGACTCGGCTGGTGACAACCGGCCGGTGAACTTCCGGGCCGTCGCGAGCGACGGCAAGGCGTTCGAGAAGTCGGTCGACATCGCTACCGGTGACGGTATCGACGACGTGATGCTCGACACCGAGAGCTTCGCTCGGGTGGTCGTCAACGGTGGAGACGACAAGGTCATTGCCACGGCCGGCGGCGGTCTCATCGGCGGCGGCGCCGGCAACGACTACCTGAGCGGTGGTCCGCACGTCGACTTCCTCGGCGGCGGTCCAGGGAATGACACGCTGGACGGCCTCGGAGGATCGGACTCGCTCTTCGGCGGCCCGGGCGACGACGCGCTGCTCGACTCCTCGCCCGATCACAACTGCCTGGCCGGCGAAGCAGGCAGCGACCGCCTGTTGTCTGGTTTCGGTGGTGACGACCTCAGTGGCGACGAGGGCAGCCTGTTCTCGGCCTGTGCCGCCTCCAACCCGAATCCCGAAGAAGCCGGCGACCCCGCGGGTGGAGCCGATCGGATCGTCACCGGTGGAGGACACGACCGGGTGTTCGGTGGCAACGGGGACGACGACGTCCGCTTGAACGGTGGCGAGGTTCCGGGCAAGCCCGACAATCCGGCATACGCCGCCAACGTCATCGTCCACGGCAACGGTGGCAAGGATCGCATCACCACTGGCGACGGTGGCGACTACATCCACGGCGGACCCGACGACGACGTCATCCACGCCGGCCAAGGCA
>DATAES010000108.1:0-23865 GCA_036257895.1 Acidimicrobiales bacterium | reverse complement strand
GGTGACAGTGCCGATGTCGCGGGTGAGGCGGAGGCGGTTGCTGGTGGCCGACAGATCGAGGGTCTCACCGGCATTGCTGGCGTTGAACCGCAGCCGGTCAGAGCCGTCGCCACCGTCGATGATGTCGCTGCCGTCACCCGGATCCCACTGGACCGTGTCGTCCCCGGCGTCGAGCTGCACCCTGTCCACCCCTTGGTTGCCGTCGACGAAGTCGACGCCGGCCCCGCCCACGAGCGTCTCAGGGCCGTGGCCGCCAAGCAGGACGTCGTCGCCCAACCCGCCGGCGAGTCTCGTGAGCTCAGTGTCGGTGAACACGCCGTTCGTCTCGTCGACGCGGGCGGTGTCGTTGCCGCCGCCGAGGCCGACATCGATGGCGGTGAACCGGCTCCTCGCGAAGGAGAACTCCGCGACGCCGTCGATATGCACGTCGATCTCGACGATCGACGCATCGCCGGGGCGCAGCCTGATGGCGACCTGGTCGGCCGTTCCCGTCCCGCTGACGACGAGGCGGCCCTTCTTGACGCTCGCCGTGACCGAACCCGCGGGTGCGCTGAGCGCGCCTCTGGTACCAAGGATGAGAGAGACAATGATGAGGAGTCCGCCGAGGATGAGCTTGCGTGCGCGTGTCGTGGTCATCACAGAACCATCCCGGAAGAATCCCGCCCGGGCTTGGAGATCTCGTGAAGAAGGGTCGGAGATCCTGGATGGCGCCCGCCGTTGTTCTTGCAGCCTTGACCGGGGATGCGTGGCCGCCCGGCGCTGCAGCCGCAGCTAGCTACTGAAGTCCGCGTCGGTCATCCGACCGAATCCCACACCCTCCGCCGCGTGATCACGGTGCGCCACGTGTCACGCGTTGACGGCGCGGAACAGGGTCCAGAGTCCCGGGATTCCTCTGAGCGAGCGCTCGCCGATGACCTCGAATCGATGTTCGGTGCCCGCAGCGGCCAATGGGACGGACCCGGTGACGACGACTTCGCCGGGTTCGGCGGTGGCCATGACTCGCGCCGCGACATGCACACCAATGCCTGCGACGTCCGTTCCTCTGCGCTCGACATCACCGACGTGGACACCGATTCGCACACTGAGGTTCTCGTCGGCCAACCGATCACGGATCGCTTGCGCCGCGAGCAAAGCTCGATCGGCAGACGAAAACGTCGCCAGCGCACCATCGCCGGTGGACTTGACCAGGACGCCACCGTTTCGAGTCACCTCACGCGTGATGACCGCGTCGTGACGATCAAGAGTTGCCTTCCAACGCTTGTCCCCTACAGTTGCGGCCTGCTCGGTCGACCGGACCAGATCGGTGAACAGCACCGCGCACAACTCCCGGACTGGCGGCGGGAGCACGCTCTCGCCGGTCACGAAGCGCGAGATCTCCGCCAGCAGGGCGTCGACGTCCTCGCCGAGCCAGTGGTAGTCGTTGCCCGGCAGGTCGGCGCGCTCTCCACGAGGAATGTCGTCCGCCACCGGATCCGGCCTCGCGGCTGAGCCCAGCAGGTTGCCGGGCCGGCGAAGAACCAACGTCGGCACGACGATGTTCTTGTGCGCGTCCCTCAGCCGTCGGACGCAGTCGTCATCGGGCCGGTCGTAGATGCGGGCGGCGACCCCCGGGCTTGCGCCGATTCGTCCCGCCGTGTCGAACCACTCTCGAAACGTTTGATCCTCGACGCGGCTCGGGCACACACGGGCGATCCAGTCCTCGCTCGCGCCGGACGACGATGGGTCCGATCCCGCCGAGATCGACAGGTCCACTGACGAACCTGGACCGGTCGGCTCGTAGAGGATCAACGATGACAGCGCGTGAGGATGACGTGCGGCGAACAGGCGGGCCGGACCCCAGTAGTCGCCCAGGCTTACGACGACGGGCGGAACTGCGCAGATCCTCGTGACGATGGATGCGAGATCTTCAGCCCACTGCTCCACCAGAGGACGCGACCAATCCGTGATCGGATCCGACAGACCAATACCTCGTCGGTCGAACAACACCACGCAACCGATCGCGGCGAGGCCGTCGACGAGGCGAGTCCCGGTGCGGTCTTGCTCCAAGAAGTCCATCGGGATGGTGCCACCCGGCGTGAACAACACGATGTCACGACCGTCGGCGCCGTCTCGCCGTTGGTACGCCAAGTGATGGCCATCGGACTCGACATACCCACGGCCGCCCACCGAGGTCGAGTCTTGCATCGACACGCCGGTCGGCTCGGCTCGTCCGTGCGCTTCGTCACACGGACGGATCACGCGTCCATGACCACCGCACTGTCCCTCCACCGGCTAGCCTCTTCGACCGGACGGCGCCGCCACGCCGTCGCCCGAATGAGCGACTGGTTTCGTCACGACTCCGACTGCTTGTGAATGTGCGTGGCTACATGGAGGAGTGAGGAATGCCTGTCGGAACCGTGAAGTGGTTCAACGCGACGAAAGGCTTTGGGTTCATCGCGCCCGACGGCGGCGGCAACGACGTCTTTGTGCACCAGACCGACATCCAGACCCAGGGTTACCGAGAGTTGACGGAAGGCCAGAAGGTCGAGTTCGAAGTGCAGCCTGGGCAGAAGGGCCCGAAGGCTGCCAACGTCCGTCCGCTCTAGCGGTCGGGACGTTCGCCGGCACGTAAGCCGGCGAAGAACGCATCGAGCAACGAAGTCGCCTCATCGGCGCGCACGCCGCTCACCACGTCGACCTCGTGGTTCAACCGCGGGTCGGCGCACAAGTTGTAGACCGACCCGCACGCCCCGGCCTTCGGGTCGAACGCGCCGAACACGAGGCGGTCGACTCGCGCCGCGATCAGGCTTCCGGCACACATCGAGCACGGTTCGACGGTGACCACGACGGTCGCGCGCTCGAGCCTCCAACCGTTGTCGAGAGCCAGCGCAGCGTCGCGCACAGCGAGGAGTTCGGCGTGCGCGGTCGGGTCGCCCAGGTTCTCGCGCTCGTTGTGCCTCCGTGCGATCACATCGCCGTCGACCAGCACAACGGCTCCGATGGGAATGTCACCGTGAACGAGTGCACTGCCGGCTTCCTCGAGGGCGATCCCCATTGCAGCCGCGTAGTCCACCGGGTCGACGGTAACGGAGGACACGAGCCACGACCGCAGGACGGCCGCTGGACCGTCAGACCCGCAACCTCAGCGGGCTCGCCATCCCCACACCGCGTAGAGCGGGTCGCCTCGATGGAGCAGCGGCGTGCGCCGTTCCACGGTCGGCTCGGTCCAGCAACCGGCGAGCCGAAAGTACGTGGCGACGATCCGGCAGTGCTCCTCGTCATCAGTGGCGAGCCAGCCGCGGATCGCCTTCGTAGGAAAGCATCTGTTGGAGAAGGTGCAGACGAACGGACCTCCGGTGCGTACAACGCGTCCGACGTCAGCGAACACCTCGACCGGCGACGTGAGGTAGTCAACCGACACACAGCACACCGCCGCGTCGAAGCTGTCGTCGGCAAACGGCAAGCGCGGATCGCGGTTGAGGTCGTACAGCACCGTCGCCGATGCTTGGGTATTGGCAGCGAGCTCCTCTTCGTTCATCCCCAGCACGGTCAGGCGTTCGGGTGAGGCGCGGAAGTGCGACACCCACGAAGCCATCAAGTCGAGAACAGCGCCATCCAGCTCGAGCTCCGCGTAGAGCGCACCCACTGCCGCGATCGCGCCTTCGTCGATGTGGGTGACGAGGCGCGGCCACGAGTAGAACTCGGCGTCGACCGATTCGTCGGCTCGATCGAAGAACCCGGGTGGAAAATCGCCCTCCTCGATCACGGATCCATTGTCGACGACGATTCCTCGTCGCGTGAGGGCGGTGCCCACGGCGTCATCCATGGCGTGGCCGGCCAGCCCTCCGCAGCCGCCATCAATGGAAATGCGGTCGCACCGTCGACGGACTCGCGGACGATGTCGGCATGCCCGGTGTGACGCGCGGTCTCCTGGATGACATGCAACAAGACCCACCGCACGGACCACGCGTCGACATCGTCCGGGAACCAGGGCACGCCCTTCGGCACCGGGACCGGATCGTCGAGGTCGACACTCGCGATGACTCGTTCGGTCTCCGCAGCCACGTCGTCGTAGCGCGCCAGGACGCTGCCCAACGTCTCGTCGTCAATCATGCGGAAGTTCGTCTCGTAGTCGTCGTCGGTGCCTGCGCCGCCACGCTGCTGGACCATGTCGATCCAGCCCTGCTCGACGGTGGCCACGTGCTTGATGAGGCCACCGACGCTGAGCGTGCTCACCGTCGGCGTCGCCCGCGCCTGCTCGTCGGTCAACCCGTACGCCGTGAGTCGCATCACGAGGCGCATCTGCCGGAGGTAGCTGAGCAGTGCGTCGCGCTCGTCCTTCACCGGGGGCACTTGACCGGGCATGTCGTCGTCCTTTGCTCATGAATTGGTCACATCATCGTGACCGACGAATCCGGTCGTCTCGTGGCCGGTTTCCGGGCGCTCGATCGCCGGACATCGGTAGCCTCGCCCGGTGCTCCACCACGTCACGCTCTGGGTCCCCGATCTCGAGCGTGCGGAGGAATCGTGGAGCTGGCTCCTCGGTGAACTCGAATACGTGCCCGACCGGTCGATCGACAACGTGTTGCTGCTGCGCCACTGGACCGGCTTCTCCGTCGCGTTGGAGCAGTCGGCGGACATGGTGCCCGGGATGCTCCACAGCAGGCTGCGCCCTGGACTGAATCACATGGCCTTCGTCGTACGATCCGGCGACGTCCTGCACGAGCTGCTCGAGCGGGCCAGCGACCATGGCTGGATGGCACTGCCATTCGAGCGCCATCCGATTGCTGGTGGCGCCAAGGTTGCGTACTTGGAGGACAAAGATGGCTTCGAAGTGGAGCTGGTGGTCACCGCTTCGTGAGCGCGAGCTGTTCGACCTCCATGCGGGCCGCGTTCGAAGCCTGAAGCTCCTCGATCGTGGACGCGAGGCGGCTCGCGGCGTCACGGTACGTGCGCGATTCGAGGACATCGAGCGCGGCGCGGGCAATCGCGGTCGAGGAGGACGCGTTGTCGACAACACGACCGGCGCCGACGCGCTCCACTGCGTTCGCATTGGCTGGTTGCTCCCGGCCGAGCGGGATGCACACCATCGGTAGACCGTGGGCGAGCGATGCGACAACGGTACCGAGGCCGCCGTGCGTGATCACGAGGCTCGCATGCGGGAGCACCGCGGCGTGGCGGATGTAGCCCGTGACGGTCGCATTCGCGGGAACGCGGATCGATGTCGGGTCGATGTGCGCGCCGAGCGTCGCGACGACCCGAACGTGTGCCTCGCCAACGCCGTCGAGTACACGCTGCAGCACGGGAGCCTCGTCCATCGGGGTCGTTCCGAGACTGATGACAATCAGCGGACCATCGCTTTCGTCGCCCGGCGCGCGCCAACCACGATCCGATCCCGCGTCCTCGAGGACTGGTCCGACATACCGTTCGCGCCCGTGGTCCGCTGAAGGCGGGACTCCGTCGAGCTCTAGCGGAGAAGTGACGAGAATGCGATCCGTCCGTTGGAGAAGATCGCTCAGGCGCTCGATCGGTTGCAGCGCGAGGTGCTCACGAACCTTGTTCACGGAAGCCACCGATGACGCCATCGCCATCGGCCCGCCGTCGGCGTCGACGCCGATCGCGCGGTACAGCGTGTGTACGAGAGCGGCCGTCGGTATGCCAGTCCGCTCGGCGCCGCACAGTGCTCCAGGCATCATGTAGTCGACGACCACAGCGTCGGTGGCGACGCGCTCGCACTCGGCGACGACGTCCGCGGCCATGCGCTGCGCATCCCACTCCGTGGCTGCGTCTCGCGCCGTGAACGCCAGCCCCTCGCCGCTGAAGCGCGTCGTCAACGACGGCGAGCCGAGCGCGCGAACACCGTGTCCCGCGTCGGACAGTTGCCGGCCCAGCGCCAGCACCGGATTGACGTTGCCGCCACCGTTCCACAACACGAACAGAACGTGTCGCATGTCGATCACGACGTCACTCGTAACGGTTCGAGCGCAGCGACGTACTCGTAGAGGCGAGTGCCGATCTCGACGGGCAGCTCGGGATCGGACAGATCCGGGTCCACCCATGTCTCGGACAGCCGCCGCCACGAGTCACGTCCGAGGAATGCGCCAGCGACCGGATCCGGTCCCAACGTCTTGCGCCACCGGCGCTCCGCACGGAGCAACCGATCGAGAGCCCGTTCGTTGTCCTCGGGCTTCGGATGCTCACTGTGGAAGCCGATCTCGAGCGCCAGCACCGTCGCATCAGGGACATAGCGAGAACCGACCACTTGCGCCTCGTAATGCTCCTTCGCCGGATCGCTGGTTCCGTACCAGACCTTGATCCCGTAGCGACGAGCGCGGATGCGCACCTCGGCGAGTTCGGCCGGCAGAAGACTGCGTAGGACCTCCGCCGCCTGCTCGAACGGATGATCCTCCACGCGCCCTGAGCCGCTCAGGTGAATGTCATCCGAGAGGTCCGCGGTACTCGTAGAGCGCCCACGCACCGTCTGCACGCACCACAACTCCCGACGCGCCCTCCACGCCGCCCACCATCGACGGTTTCTACCACCTCGACCGCAGGGAATTCGTCGCCGCCCACACCCCGTCGGCTTCGTAATCGGCGTTCAGGCGTCGAACCGCCGCGCCGCGAGACAGTGTCAGCAGTCGATCGGTCGGCGGAGGGAGTGGGATTCATTCTGAGTCGCCTCGCGACACAAAACATGCTGGTCAGGGACTCGTCATTGGTACTTCCGGCCCAAATGGAAGCAACCGCGGTGGCAACGGGATGAAATTCTGCGGACGAATGCGGTCGGCTTCGTCTTCGCTCTGCGCCGACTGTTCGGGCTCCTAACCCGCGGCCGAAGCCCGCCGCTCATGGCCTGATCACTACCAACGAGAATCCGCACGGAACCGCATCACAGCGATCGGACGTACCGGTCGGCGTCGATGGTGCGTGCGGGAAAGGGCGACCCTGGCGAGCACTCGGGCTGGGGGGCGGCCAGACGCGCTTGGGGACGGCGGCGACCCTCGGGTCACGGCCCGCCGCGCCAGTGATCGATGCGGTGGTGATCCGGCGTGAACCCGTGGCCGACGCCCCACAGAATGGCGTGGGGCCGCGTCGCTATACCGATCTTGCGATACGCCGATCGGATGTACGACTTGACCGTGTTGATACTCAGATACATCACGGCCGCGATCTCGGCGTTCGTCTTTCCCTGCGTGATGAGCGCGAGCACCTCGGCTTCGCGATCGGTGAGACCTTCGGTACGTCCGGGCCACTCAAGTCCGGCCGCCGGGCGGGATCGTTGCGGCGGCTCGCTGATGACGATCTCCCCGGCGGCGATCGACTCGACCGCGGTGACGAGGTCTCGCGCCGGCAAGGTCTTGGAGAGGTAGCCGTGCGCGCCCTTCCCGAGCGCGCCCTCGATCAGCGCCGGATGAAAGTTCCAGGTGTAGACCGCGACGTGGCGGGCATGAGGACTCTTGACCAGCACGTCGATGTCATCGTGATCAGCCTCTGGTTGGGCGAACGAGTCGTACAACGCGACGTCCACGTCGTCGCTGACGGGTTCGTTCGTGTCCAGTTCCGCGACGACAATGCGGTCGGCGTAGGGGTCGAAGAGATGAGCTAACCCGACGACGACGACGTCGTAGTCGTCGATAAGCGCGACCGACACAGGGGCTCGACGGGTCACCGCTCGGAGAGTATTCATCCCTAGGGGTGTGCACAACCGCCCGCAGAGGTGCTTGTGTCGAGGGTGCTCCTCGCCTAGCGCCGTCCGGAGGTCCCATGGCCACGCCGCTGTGGATTCCCGCCGTCATCCTGGTCATCGCCCGGCATTGTCACCGCAGTGCATGGCCAGCTCGTGCGCGCCATCGAGCTCATGGTGATTGGACTGCTCGTGGGGCCAGGCGGCGTCAGCCTCCTATGCCGTTGGGCGCCAACGACTCCTGCACCTCGTCCCCCGAAGCGATGACCACGGTGGAGACTTTCCGCTGCCAGCTGAGAGAGACGTTGAGCACCCTCGAGACCGGGCTCGTGCGAACTCGAAACATCGAGTTCAACACGGTCCTCCCGGAAGAGTGCGCCCCGTACGCCAGTTGTCACTTCGACAACAACACCGCGTTCAGTTTTCAGTTCGGCACCAGCCACGTCAGCAACTTCGACTACTTCCGTTCGAGGCTCTCCGTCCAAGCCGCCCTCGCCGACACTGCCTGGGGGGTGACCTGGTGAAACTGACCGCGGCACCACCAAGCTCATCCAGGATCAAGCGCGACGCGACGACGTGCCGAATGCGCATCGCCATCATCGCGCCGCCGTGGGTGGCGGTTCCCCCGCCCGGCTACGGCGGGACGGAAGCCGTGATCGACGGGTTGGCCCGCGGTCTGCACGACGCTGGCCACGACGTCTTGCTGTTCGCGACCGGCGACAGCACTTGCCCGGTGCCTCGAGCGTGGACGCTGCCCGCGGCGGTGAGCACCGTCAACACCGGTGCCGCGACCGAGTTACGCCACGTGATCAGCGCGTACGACGCCATCTCGGCGTGGGACGCGGACATCGTGCACGACCACACGCTGGTTGGGCCCGTCTACGCCCGCCATGGCGACATCCCAGTGGTGACCACCAACCATGGTCCGTTCAACAGCGAGCTCGGAGACCTGTACCGGGTGATCAGCGATCATGTCGCCGTCGTCGCGATCTCGCGCGCCCAGGCGGCGGCGAGCGGGAACACCCGGATCGCGGCGGTCATCCATCACGGACTCGACGTCGACGCCGTGCCAGAAGGTCGAGGTGACGGCGGCTACGCAGTGTTCCTTGGTCGTATGAGCCCGGATAAGGGTGTCGACATCGCGGCCCGCGTCGCTGCCCAGGCCGGGGTGCCGCTGAAGATCGCCGCCAAGCTGGCCGAACCAGCCGAGCGGGAGTTCTTCCGCACCGCCGTGGAACCCCTCCTGGGACGCGACGTGGAGTACATCGGCGAGGTCGGAGGACGGTCGAAGCACGAGCTGCTCGGCAAGGCGATCTGCTTGCTCAATCCGCTGCGCTGGGCGGAGCCGTTTGGCATGGTGATGATCGAGGCGCTGGCGAGCGGCACGCCGGTTGTCGCGACGCCGTTCGGGTCGGTCAGCGAGATCGTCGAGCACGGATCGACCGGCCTGCTCGCACAGACCGAGCGCGACTTGACCGCAGCGCTCAGTCAGGTGTCGGCGCTCGACCGCGCCGCCTGCCGAGCCGCGGTCCACCACCGATTCTCCCTGTCGCTCATGATCGGCCGACATCTCCGCCTGTACGAGCGGGTCATCGCCGAGCGACGCCGCCTGCGCGCAACTCACGACACCGTGCCAGGCCGCCGCCGTCGAACGACCGATATCCGTCGGACAGACCGAACGTCGCCGATGCCCGGCTCAGCCGGCTGCATCGTGCCTGATCGCAGCTCGGCATCGCCCTTCGAGACACGGTCGTGAGCTCGCCGTTCTCTTACGCGTTCACGGTGTCTCGAGGACGAGAAGAACTCCGTCTCTCGGGGGAGATCGACATCGCGACGTGTCCCACGCTCGTCGAGGCGCTGAATGCCGTCGTCGCCCACCCAGGTGGCGACGTCCTCCTCGACTGCTCCAGGGTCACGTTCTTCGGAGTCGCCGGCGTCGGTGCGCTCGTCGAGGCCCGCAAAGAACTCGACCGTTCCGGACGCCGCCTCGTCGTTCGAAATCCCTCGCCGATCGTGCGGCGAGTTCTCCACATATTTGAGCTCGCCGACGTGTTCGCCGACGATGAGTACAAGTCGGCTGATCCGACGCCACACGAGTGAGCACGAACGGGGTCGCGCTACCGCAGTCGACTACGACACCTCAGCGTCGACCGCGCCCACACGCAACGCGAACGACTCTCCAGGCCGATACAAGAGTGGGGTGCGACTGTTCGCAGACGGGCGGGGCGCGCACGGAGGCGGACGGCTTGGCGGAGGGAGTGGGATTCGAACCCACGGTGGGTTGCCCCACACACGCTTTCCAAGCGTGCCGATTCGGCCGCTCTCGCATCCCTCCGGAAGGCGATGACCCCGTCCTCGCACGTGGCGGCCAGGCGATCTGCGGCACACCGCGGGGTCCGCTGAGAGCTGCTGCCTCCCGGCCCTGACTCGGTTCACGGCCCGCAATTGCACAGGACCCGACCGCCACATGCGAAGACGGGGTCCATTGAGGTTACCGCCTCCCACGTGTCGGTAGAGTCGGCGCGCATGTCGTACCAGTCCCTGTATCGGCGTTACCGGCCTCGCCGATTCGCTGAGATCCGGGGGCAGGACCACATCGTCACCGCGCTGCGCAACTCCGTGCGCGAAGGCCGGGTCGGCCACGCCTACCTCTTCAGCGGCCCCCGCGGTACCGGCAAGACCTCGACCGCCCGCATTCTCGCCAAGGTGCTCAACTGCGCGGCGCCGGTGGACGGCGAGCCTTGTCTTCAGTGCGAGTCGTGCATCGCGATCGAGGCGGGGACGAGCTTCGACGTGCACGAGCTCGATGCCGCGTCGAACAACAAGGTCGATGACATCCGCGAGCTCATCGAGCGGGTGGCGTTCGCGACGCCGGGGCGCACGAAGCTCTACATCCTCGACGAGGTCCACATGCTGTCCAACGCAGCGTCGGCCGCGCTGTTGAAGACGCTCGAGGAGCCGCCTCCGGGTGTGGTGTTCGTGCTGGCGACGACCGATCCGCAGAAGGTCATCGAGACGATTCGCAGCCGCACGCAGCACTTCGAGTTCCATCTCCTGCCTGCGGCGCCGCTCGAGCAGTACCTCCGCTACGTCATCGACGACGCCGAGCTCGACGTCCCGGCGGATGCGATCGACTTTGCCGTGCGCGCCGGACGAGGTTCGGCTCGCGACGCGGTGTCGGCCCTCGAACAGGTGGTCGCCGCCGGTGGAATTGCCGAGCGCGAGGTGTCGGTCGACGACATCATCGAAGGTCTCGCTGATCGCGATGCTGGTCGCGTGCTCGTGGCCGTGGCAGATGGCGTCAACTCGGGTCGGGATCCTCGACTGCTGGCGCAGCAACTCGTCACGCGCTTGCGCGATGTGTTCCTCGGCGCGATGAAGGCTCCGCTCGACCATCTCTCGGACGCCGACCGAGCACGCGTCGAGGTGCTCATCGAGCGGTTCGAGCGACCGATGATCACGCGATCGATCGAAGTTCTCGGTGAGGCACTTGCTGCCATGGTCGAAGCTGTCGATCAACGCATCGTGCTCGAGGCTGCGCTCGTGCGGCTGGCCAACGTCGAGGCCGACACGTCGCCGGCGGCGTTGCTCGAGCGGATCGAACGCCTCGAGGCGGCACTCGCAGCTGGCGGCGCACGGAAGCCGCCGTCCGGTGCGCCCGGGTCCGCGCCACCGGGAGCACGGCCGGCCGACGCGGCGCGTCAGCTGTTGCGCGAACGCCGAGGCGACGCGCCGACCGCGGACGAACCAACGCCACCTGCGCACGAACCAGCGCCGACCGCGGACGAACCAACGTCACCTGCGCCGCCCGTCTCCGCCGCAGTAGCGGATCTGCCGTCGCGCGACGAGCTGACGCTCGCGTGGGGCGACACGCTGCTGGCCAAGGTGCCGCGCGCGGCGAAGCCTCGGTACGCAGGAGGACGATTCGTGACAGTCGACGAGCGTGGTGCTGTGTTCGCGCTGCCCAACGCCGCGCACCGGTCTCGCTGTGAGGAGCATCGAGCTGGCGTCGAGCAGGTGCTGTCCGACCACTTCGGCCGGCCGGTGCCGCTGGTGCTCGTCATCGACGACGGTGCCTCGGCCGCGGTGCCCGCCACGTCCGCCGCTGCGATCGATGAGCCGGTCGAGGAGATCGTCGACGTCCACGAACTCGAAGACGCGCCGCCCGACAAACGCAGTGACGTCGACCGCATCGCTGCAGCGTTCCCCGGAGCAGAGCTCGTGGAGGAGGGAGACGATGACTGAGGACCAACCGCAGGTTCCGGATCTCGGAGGACTGCTCGACAGCTTCCAGAGGGTCCAAGCGGCGCGCGAAGCGGTCTACGAGGGCACTGCCGGTGGCGGCGCAGTGGTCGTGCGCGCCAGCGGTGACCTCCAGTTCGAAGCGGTGACCATCTCGCCGGACGTCGTCGACCCCTCCGATGTCGAGATGCTCCAAGACCTCGTACTCGCCGCGCTGCACGACCTTGCTGCCGAGATGGGCTCGGCGCAGCAAGAAGCGATGGGTGGGCTCGGCGGCCTCGACGTCGGTGGCCTGGACCTCGGCGGACTCATGCCCGGTGCCGCGCCTCCCGGCGAGTCGCCGTCAGGTGATCCCGGCGAGCGTTGATGGCGGTCTATGCCGGTCCGGTCCAGGATCTGATCGACGAGTTGGGCCGGTTGCCCGGCATCGGGCCGAAGTCGGCGCAGCGCATCGCGTTTCATCTGCTCAAGCTGTCGCGCGACGACGCCGCACGGCTGGCCCGTTCGATCACGGACGCGAAGGACAAGGTGACGTTCTGCCACCGGTGCTTCAACATCGCCGAAGGCAGCGGGGACGCTTTGTGTGGGATCTGCGCGGACGACCGCCGCGACGGTTCGCTCGTGTGCGTCGTCGAGGAACCGCGCGACATCGTCGCGGTCGAACGTACGGGCGAGTATCGGGGCCGCTATCACGTGTTGCAGGGTGCGATCAGCCCGATCGAAGGGGTCGGACCGGATCAGCTTCGGGTCAAAGAGTTGCTTGCTCGGCTCGCGGGCGAAGGCGTACAGGAGGTGATCCTGTGCACCAATCCGAACATCGAAGGGGAAGCGACAGCCCTCTACCTCGGCCGGTTGCTGAAGCCCCTCGTGCCCCGTGTATCTCGGATCGCGAGCGGTTTGCCGGTGGGTGGTGACCTCGAGTACGCCGACGAGCTGACTTTGGGGCGCGCGCTCGAAGGTCGTCGCGACATCGGGGCCTGACTCGTGGCCGCGATGTTCCGTATCGCTCGAAATCCGGATGTGCAGTCGACGCTGCCTTACGTGTTGTGGGTTCCCCTTGGGTCGTCGCCGCTAGTGCTGAAGGCCAAGGAGACGTGGCCGCGCACTGCCAAGGTGTACTGCCATCGCGCCGAGTGGCCGGACGAGCCAGAGCTTGTGGAGGAGACGGCGGTGAGGTCGTGTGTTCGCCGCGGTGTGGCGATCGACCTCGTATTGGATCGCTCGCGCGAGAACCGGTCACAGTTCGTCGTGACAGCACTGAAGGGTGGCCGCGAGGGGATCTTCTGGCAGACGAGCAAGACGACGCGCAAGACCCGGCCCGGCATGCGTTTGCCGACCCGCCGCAGCGCCGCCGGCGTGCTCGGCATCGTCGTCGACAGTCGTGAGCGGTATGCGTGGAAGTTCGAGCGCCAGCAGGTCGCGTTGACCAAGCAGGCGTTGACGGTCGGCGACTACGCAGTCGAGCTCGACGGACAGGTCGTGGGCGTAGTCGAGCGCAAGAAGCTGGCCGAGCTCGCGGCGAACGTCGTCGACGGGAGCCTGCTCGTCGTACTGGGCGCCCTCGCCACCGCGCGGCGGGCTGCGATCGTGGTCGAGGACCGGTGGGCCGACGTCTTTCGCCTCACGTACGTCGCGCCGTCGATGGTCGCGGAGATGCTCGCTGCCGCGCAGGTTCGCTATCCCAACGTCCCGATCGTGTTCTGCGAGAACCGTCAACTGGCGCAAGAGTGGACCTATCGGTTCCTCGGCGCGGCCGCGGCGTACGCCGAGGAGGAAGCGCTCGATCTTCTTTGACGCCGGCCGGCGTTGGTTGACGTCTGAGAGACGCCGGTGGAACCATCCGCCGGTGGCCTCTGTCGCTGAACCGGTCTCGGGATCGGAGCCGGTCCCGCTGGCCGCCTACGACGGGTTGTGCAATCTCTGCGGTTGGGAAGGTCGCTTCGAGAGCGACGCGCAGCCGTTTCGGGTCGGTCAGCAGTTCAAGTGCGGCGGATGCGCGTCGGCGCTTCGCTTTCGGGACGAGGCAGTGGTTCTGCTTCACGAGTTCGGTCGCGGGCTGCACCTGACACTCGACCAGTTGGTCGACGACCCGTGGTTTCGGGATCACTCCGTCTACTACGTCGGTGAGCGAGGGCCGGTCCGTCGACGGCTGGCGGGACTACCGCACTACGTCGAGTCGCGGTACACCCCGGATGCAACGCTGGGCGAGGTCGTCGCCCACGACGTCACCGTGCAGGACCTCCAGCGACTCACGTTCGCCGACGAGTCGTTCGATCTCGTCGCGAGCAGCCACGTGATGGAACACGTGCCGGACCCTTGGCAGGCGCTCCGCGAAGTCCGCCGGGTGTTGCGGCCCGGGGGTCGCTATGTCTTCTCGATCCCATGGCGGAACGACGTGCTCGTCGAGACGCTCGTGCGGGCCGTGGCGGAACCGGGTGGTGTGCGGCACCTCCGTGATCCCATCTACCACGATGCCCCGGATGGTGCCTCGCTGGTCTTCCATGAGTTCGGCGCCGACCTGGTCGAGCGGACGCGAGCGTGCGGCTTGTCCGCGCGGGTCGTGCGGCCCCATCTCCCGGTGCGCATCGCCAACCGTGACGTTGTCGTCGTGGCGACACGCAACTCGTAAGAGCGAGCGTGCCGGCGGGCGAACGCGTCGCCCGACGTACTGGCCGACAAACGCAACGAAACCCGTGTGCCGCCCGGGCGAGTCGGGCGCGGGCGGACGAGATCCGGCCCGCCCGGTGCGGCACATCGGGTTTCCAACTCGAGCCGGCGGGTGGGGTAACCGGCCCGAGCCATATATTGCGATCAGATTACAACGTTCACGGACCCGTAACAACCACTAGTTCATCCGTGGAACCTCGGATTAGTTACCCGATGTGGCCCGCGGTCAAACCAAGAAATCGAGATTTCTTCTGTCGCTGTCCGAACGGCGTGGAGATCAGGCGACGGAGAGCAGGATGGCGTCGCCTTGGCCGCCACCGCCGCACAACGCAGCGGCGCCGAGGCCGCCACCGCGGCGGCGCAGCTCGTACAGCAGTGTGAGCGCGAGACGGTTGCCCGACATCCCGACGGGGTGGCCGAGCGCGATCGCGCCCCCGTTCACGTTGACGACGTCGTCGGTGACGCCGAGATCGGCCATGGCGGCAACGCCGACAGCGGCGAACGCCTCGTTGAGCTCGAACAGGTCGATGTCGCCGACTGACTTGCCTGCCTTCTTGAGGGCGCGCTTGATGGCCCGCGACGGCTGGGTCAGCAACGAGGCGTCGGGTCCGGCGATCTGGCCGTAGCCGACGATCTCACCGAGCGGCTCGACGCCGAGCGCCTCGGCCCGTGCCTCCGACGTGACGATCACGGCACAGCCGCCGTCGGAGATCTGCGAGGCGTTGCCCGCCGTGATGTTGCCCGCCTTGTCGAACGCGGGACGCAGCCCGGCGAGTGACTCGACCGTCGTGCCCGGGCGGACGCCTTCGTCGGTGTCGAACAGGATCGGATCGCCCTTCCGCTGCGGGATCTCGACCGGAACGATCTCGTCGGCGAACTTGCCGTCCTTGATGGCGGACGCGGCCCGCTCGTGCGACTTCGCCGCCAGCTCGTCCTGCGGCTCGCGGGCGAGGTTGGCCGAGGCCGCGTACTTCTCCGTCGCGCCGCCCATGGCGACCTTGTCGAAGGCGCAGAACAGCCCGTCGTACGCGCACGAGTCGACGAGCGTGCCGTCGCCGTAGCGGTAGCCGGCCCGGGCCTGGGGAAGGAGGTATGGCGCCTGGGTCATCGACTCCATGCCGCCGGCCACGACGATCTCGGCCTCACCGGCCTGAATCATCTGATCCGCGAGGTAGATGGTGTTGAGCCCTGAGAGGCACACCTTGTTGACCGTCGTGGCGGGGACGGTCATCGGGATGCCCGCCTGGACCGCGGCCTGCCGGGCAGTGATCTGACCGGTACCGGCTTGCAGGACCTGGCCCATGAACACGTAGTCGATCTGGTCGGGTGTGAGGCCGGCTCGCTCGAGTGCGGCCTTGATCGCGAACCCACCGAGCTCGGCGGCGGAGAAACCCGCCAAAGCGCCCGACAACTTGCCGATCGGCGTCCGAGCGCCAGCGATGATGACGGATCCGGCCATCAGGGTCCTCCCCCCGGGATGCGAAACAGTCCGGTCAGTCTACGGAGATCACCTTTGACCGCGAAAACGTCGTCGGTAGCGGTGACCGGGCGTGTCAGGTGGTTCCGCGGCACCGGCCGGCAGTAGCTTCCGCCGGATGCAGGAGATTCTCGACGCCATCGTGTCGGGTGCGTCCGGCGAGGACATCGCCGCTCTCGGCATTCCCGAGTCGTATCGAGCGGCCTTCGTCACCCGTGACGAGCAGACGATGTTCGAGGGCCTCGACTCGTCCGACAAGGATCCTCGCAAGTCGTTGCACGTCGATGACGTCGCCACGCCGGCCCTGGCGCCGGACGAGGCGTACATCGCGGTGATGGCGAGCGCGATCAACTTCAACACGGTCTGGACGTCGATCTTCGAGCCGCTGCCGACGTTCCTCTTCCTCGATCGTCTGGGCAAGGAGTCGCGGTGGGGCGCGCGGCACGCTCTGCCCTACCACGTCGTGGGTTCGGACGCGGCGGGCGTGGTGCTCCAAGTGGGCGACGCGGTGCGCAACTGGAAGCCCGGTGATCGCGTCACGGTTCATTGCAACTACGTCGACGACCAGGATCCGTCCGCGCACGACGACTCGATGCTCGCCGCGAACCAACGCATCTGGGGATTCGAGACCAACTTCGGTGGCCTCGCCGACCTAGCCGTCGTCAAGGCGAACCAGCTCATGCCCAAGCCCGCGCATCTCTCCTGGGAAGAAGCGGCGTGCAACGCGCTGTGCAACTCGACGTCCTATCGCATGCTCGTGTCCCCGAACGGTGCGGACATGAAGCAGGGCGACACCGTGCTGGTCTGGGGTGCGAGCGGCGGCCTCGGCGGCTACGCCGTGCAGTACGTGCTCAACGGCGGCGGTACGCCCGTCGGTGTCGTGTCGTCACCCGACAAGGTCGAGCTGCTGCACGAACTCGGCTGTGACGCGGTGATCGACCGCAAGGCGTCCAACTACCAGTTCTGGAAGGACGAACACACGCAGGACGAGAGCGAATGGCGACGCTTCGGCAAGGACATCCGCGCGCTCGTCGGCGAGGATCCGAACATCGTGTTCGAACATCCCGGACGGCAGACGATGGGCGCTTCGGTGTTCGTGTGCGCGCGTGGCGGCATCGTCGTCACCTGTGCGGCGACGTCCGGCTACATGATCGAGTACGACAACCGCCACCTCTGGATGAAGCTCAAGTCGATCAAGTCGTCGCACTTCGCCAACTACCGCGAGGCGTGGGACGCCAACCGGCTCATTGCCAAGGGCATGATCCAGCCGATCCTGTCGGCGGTTCATCCGCTCACGGATGTGGGCGAGGCGGCCTACTCGGTCCACAAGAACCTGCACGAAGGCAAGATCGGTGTGCTGTGCCTCGCCCCCGAGGAGCGCATGGGCATCGACGATCCCGAGTTCCGCGACAAGGTGGGCGAGGACAAGATCACGCTGTTCAGGAGACACTCATGAGCCCACTCACGGCCCGAAACCCGAACGAGGACAAGGCGGAAGCGACCGCAGAGTCCGGGCAGACGACGACGATGCTGACCGAGATCGATCACGTCGCGATCGCGGTGCGCGATCTCGGCTCGGCGATCGACTACTACCGCGAGACGTTCGGCGCGGTCGTCGACCATCGGGAGATCGTCGACTCGGACGGCGTCGAAGAGGCGCTCCTGAAGGTCGCCGACTCGTACATCCAGTTGCTGACACCGACGCGCGATGACTCACCTGTGGCGAAGTACCTGGAGAAGAAGGGCGAGGGTCTGCACCACGTCGGCTATCGCGTGCGTGACTGCGGCGAGGCGTTGCAGGCGGTCAAGGACCAGGGCGGGCAGGTCATCGACCAGCAGCCGCGCCCAGGATCCCGCGGCACGACTGTGGCATTCGTGCATCCGAAGACGGCCTTCGGCACGCTCATCGAACTGGTCCAGGAGTAGCGCTGTACGGCGTTCCCACCGCCGATCCGGATGCTGATCTCGAAGGCTCGCTGCTCGAGTGGCGACGTATCCGGCGCCGCAAGCGGCTGGCGGACATCCACTGGATCGATGCGCTGTACCAGGCGTACTTGACCGCGATCCTGAGTGGCATCGCGATCCTCGTCGGTGCCGGGCTCATCGGAGACGGCGAGCTGACGGCCGCGCAGGTCGCGCGCGTCCGCACGGATGGTGCTGACTGGCTCGCGGTCGCGGTGGTCGTCGTGGTCGCGGTCGGCGTGCGATCGGGGAGCCGGGGTGGACCCCTCGCACTCGAGCGAGCGGACGTGCGGCACGTGCTGCTCGCGCCGGTCGACCGGACGACGGCCATGCGAGGGCCAGCCATTCGCCAGCTCAGGTTCTTGCTCTTCGTGGGCTCGATCGTCGGCGCCATCGGAGGCGTGCTCGCCGCGCACCGGCTCCCTGGATCGGTGGCGGCGTGGGCGGCCTGCGGTGCCTTGTTCGGCCTGGCCACTGTCGCCCTCGGCTACGGCACGGCATTGGTCGCGTCGAGTGTGAAACTCCGGTCCTGGCAGGGTTCGCTGCTGGCCGTGGTCCTGGTCGCAGCCGCGATCGTCGGAGCAGTCGCGTCGGGACGCCAAGCGGGCGCAGTCTTCGGGAGCGTGGCCCTCTGGCCGCTCGAGTTCGAGCCGCTCGGGCTGGTCGAGATCGTGCTGGCCGCGGGAGCGCTCGCGCTCGGGCTGCAGCTCGTCGGCGACGTGTCAGTCGAGGCGGCCGAGCGTCGCTCCACGCTCGTGGGTCAACTGCGGTTCGCGGCGACGCTTCAGGACGTCCGAACGGTCATCGTGCTACGCCGCCAACTCGCGATGGAGTTGCCCCGCATCCGCCCCTGGGTGCGGTTGCGGGTCCGGGGCATCGATCGGTTCGCGGTCTGGGATCGCGGTCTTCGCGGGATCTTCCGGTGGCCGGCAGCGCGCGTGGCGCGACTGGTCCTCCTGGGCGCAGTCGCAGGGTTCGCGGCCCGTGCTGCATGGGCGGGGACGACCCCACTCGTCGTCGTGAGCGGCTTGGCCTTGTTCATCGCCGCGCTCGACGCCGTCGAGCCGCTCGCGCAGGAGGTCGATCATCCGAGCCGCCGCGACAGCGTCCCTCGGGACGATGGATGGGTCGAGCTGCGCCACGTTCCCGTCGCGGTGCTGACGATGCTGTTCGTCGCGCTGGTGGCTGCCGCGACCGGCGTGCTCGCTGGCCCGTCGACGGCGGCAGTGCCTATTGCGGCCGCGTGTGTGATTCCCGGCGCGCTCGGCGCGGTCGCCGGTGCTGTCGTCAGCGTCGTCGCCGGCGCACCGAACGCGGGAGGCGATGGTTGGAGCTTGCTGCCTCCGGAGGTCGCCGGCATGCGTCTCGCGTTCCGGACCGGCTGGCCGCCTGCACTTGCGGTCATCGGGGCTTTGCCCGTGCTCGCGGCGCGGCTCGCGGCGCGCAACAACGCACCGGCGCCGCCCGCCGCGGTCGCTGTCGGCGTGGGCGTGCTCGTCCTGTTCGTACTCGTGTGCGGTTGGCTGCGCATGCGGGGCCGCATCCACGCGTGGTGGAGAGCTCAGATGGAGTTGGCGGGACGTGGCTGAGCCTCTCCTCGTCGTGAAGGGCGCCAGCAAGTCCTACGGTGATCTGGTCGCGCTCGAACCGATCGAGCTCAGCGTGCCTGCCGGTCAGCGAGTCGCGCTGGTGGGGCACAACGGCTCCGGCAAGTCGACGCTGCTTCGACTGATCGCCGGTCTGCTCGAACTCACTGACGGCACGATCGAGATCGACGGTTCGCCGGCGGGTTCGGCCGATGCTCGCGCGCTGACGAGCTTCGTACCGGACGATCCCGTGCTGTACGACGACCTGAGCGTGCGTGAACACCTGGCGTATGTCGCCAGCCTCCACGGTGTCGACGCAGAAGCGGCCGACTTCGACGAACTGCTCGAGCAGGTCGGTCTACTCCATCGCGCCGACGACCTGCCCGCGCGGTTCAGTCGCGGCCTGCGCCAGAAGACGTCGCTGGCCCTCGGTGTGGTCAGGCCGTGCGAGTTGTTGATCGTCGACGAACCGTTCGTCGGCCTCGATGCCACCGGCAAGCAGGCGCTGCTCGACCTTCTCGACGGGCTCCACGACGCCGGCATCGCGACGGTTGTCGCCACCCACGACCCGCACTACGTCGAGCGAGTCACGCGCTGCGTCGCGTTGCGTGACGGCGAGGTCATCCACGACGGCAAAGCGACCCCCGACGACGTCCTGCGCCTCGTCGGCGCCTAGGAGCCGCCTCGCGCCTCGGCTACTGGCTGCGCAACGGCTTGGTGCACAGCGCGGCGCCATGGAACAGGGTGCCGTCGCTGTTGCGGCCCACGTACGTGAAGGTCACGGCGGCCCCGTCGTCGCGCACGGACGCGAACCCTTGCTGGTCCCCGAGATCCTGACTGGCGGCGCCGCTCGTGAAGGTGACGCCGACCTCAGCGGCTCCATCGGCATCGGCCGTGACGCCGAACGCGACCACGTGGCGGCCGCTGTCGGTCGTGTCCTTGGACTCGAACTCGCCCTGAGAAGAGAAGTCGATGCGCCACTGTCCGTCCCCCAAGAGGCTGTACGAGCAACCCACCGACCCAGTGCTGTGGATCGTGCTGGTTCCGGAGAATTCGCCCGAGTCGACGACGATGGTCGCCGCCATCACCGCACCGCGTGGGACTTTTGGAACGGAATCGGTACTCGGCAATTCCGATGCTGTCAGGGCACTGCTCGAAGATGACGGCGCGCTCGAGGGCGAATCCGAATCCGAAAATGCCGAGGACCCGAGAATGACGTCCGACCCGATGCCGGACCCCTCGCTGTTCGACGACGACGAGCTGCAGCCGACGGTGGCCACGAAGAGTGACGCAACCACGCCTGCTACGAGCGTTCGTCGAAACGGCATGGGGACACTGTCTATCTGACTCCACCGGGCTCGGCGCCGCGGCGGCTTGCAAGAGGCGTGGGGACGTCGCACTAGAACACTGACGTGGACGTTCATCTCGTCGACGGCACGTACGAGCTGTTCCGCTACCACTTCGCCCCGAACAACAAGGATCCGCACAAAGGCGCGACGCGCGGTGTGGTCGGGTCGATCCTGATGCTGCTCGAGTCCGGCGCGACCCATGTAGGCGTTGCCACCGACCACGTGATCGAGTCGTTCCGCAACGATCTGTGGCCCGGCTACAAGACGAGCGCGGGCATGCCCCGCGAGCTGCTTGCACAGTTCGACATGCTCGAGGAAGTGCTCGTTGCCGCCGGCATCACGGCGTGGCCGATGGTCGAGCTCGAGGCCGACGACGCGCTCGGTGCGGCAGCGGTCGTCGCCGCGGCCGACGACCGCGTCGACCGAGTGCTGATCTGCACGCCTGACAAGGACCTCGGCCAGTGCGTCGGGGGCAAGGTGGTCCAATGGGACCGGCGGCGTGACCTGTACTTCGACGCGTCGGGTGTGCGAGAGAAGTTCGGCGTCGATCCCGAGTCGATTCCCGACTACCTCGCGCTGGTGGGCGACAGCGCTGACGGATTTCCGGGGCTCTCCGGCTTCGGGTCGCGCTCCGCGGCCGCGGTTCTGGCCAAGTACCACCACATCGAACATGTGCCGGCCGCGGGCGAGGACTGGGGTGTCGGCGTCCGCAACCCTGGACGGCTGGCCGCGACGCTGCGGGAGAACTTCGAGCTGGCGCTGCTGTTCCGTCGTCTCGCGACGTTGGAGACGGACGCGGACGTGCTCGCAGACGTCGACGACTTGCGATGGACTGGGCCTCGACGTGAGCTGGTCGAGCTCGGCGAGCAGATCGACGGTCTGGGCATTGCAGAGCGAGCGATCCGCCTGGCGGAGCGACGAGGAGGGAACTGATGTCGCCGAAGTCGGTCACCGAGGTCGAGGTGGACGGCCATGCGCTTCCCATCACGAACCCGGACAAGACGTACTTCCCCACACGCGGCGAGACGAAGATGGACCTCGTCAACTACTACGTCGCGATCGAAGGTCCGTTGATGGCGGCGATGCGTGGCCGACCGTTGCTGCTGCAGCGGTTCCCCGAAGGCGCGACCGGCAAGTCGTGGTTTCAGAAGCGCGTGCCGGAGTCGCATCCCGAGTGGCTCCAGACCACCGTCGTCAGCACACCGAACGGCACGACGAGCGACGCGCTCGTCGCGCGTGACCTCGCGCACGTGTTGTGGGCAGTGAACCTCGGCTGCATCGGTTTCCACGTGTGGCCGTATCTGGCCGACGATCCCGAACATGCCGACGAGTTGCGCATCGACCTCGATCCGTCACCGGGCGTCGTGTTCGATCAGGTCCGTGAAGCGGCAGGCGAACTGAAGATGTTGCTCGACGAGGACGGTGTGGTCGCGCGTCCGAAGACCACGGGCAACCGTGGACTGCACGTCTATGCGCGGCTCGAACCTCGATGGACGTCGTACGACGTGCGCGCCGCTGCGGTCGCGGTCGGGCGCGAGCTCGAACGCCGCCGTCCGGATCTGATCACTGCTGCTTGGTGGAAGGAGGAACGCGGCGCGCGTGTGTTCATCGACTTCAACCAGAACGCGCCGCACAAGACAGTCTTCGGCGCGTGGTCGGTGCGACCGCGCGCTGGTGGTCAAGTATCGACGCCGTTCTCGTGGGACGAGCTGCCGGCAGTGCATCCGGAGGAGCTCACGCTGGGCGTCGTGCCGTCCCGTGTCGAGCGCGACGGGGACCCGTGGGACGGCATGGCCGCGAACCCACAGTCGCTCGAGCCGTTGCTCGAGCGGTCCCGGCACGACCTCGACTCCGGCCTGATGGACGCCCCGTGGCCGCCCGTCTACCCGAAGATGCCCGGCGAACCCCCGCGTGTCGCCCCGAGCCGCAAGAAAGCCGACCCCGACTGAGCGAATGTTGGTGCGCCGTGGCCCCGATAGGGGCCACGGCGACCCGGAGTTCGGTATGGGGGCGGGGGAATGGCCGGAATGGGGGGGTTACCGGCCCTCCTCGAAGACCTCGGCGAGCTCGCGAGGGACGGCGACGTCGAGCTGGGCGTACGTGCAGGACTCGGGGGTGCGGTCGGGACGCCAGCGGATGAAGCGAGCGACGCGCCGGAACCGACCGGACTGCAGCTGATCGAACTCGACCTCGATGACGCGCTCGATGCGCACCGGGTCCCACGACAGGTCCTTCTGCGCGTTCCACCGGCTGACGGCGCCGGGCATGCGCCCACCCTCGGCGTGCGCCGACATCTCCGCCCAGTCCTTCCACGGGTGATTCTCGAGCGCGTTCTTGCGCAGCGGCCCGAGCGTCTCCGCAAGCTCCGAGCGAAACGCGGCCGAGAACGACGCGCACACTCCGACGTGGTGCAGCGTGCCGTCGTCGTCGTACAGCCCGAGGAGGAGTGAGCCGACGCCCTTGCCGTCCTTGTGAGTACGGAAGCCGGCGACCACGCAGTCGGCGGTTCGGTGGTGTTTCACCTTGAACATCACCCGCTTGTCCGGCTGGTAGGTCTGCTCCACCTGCTTGGCGACCACACCGTCGAGCCCGGCGCCTTCGAACCTTTCGAACCAGTCGCGGGCTTCATCGATCGAGTTCGTTGCCGGCGTCACGTGGATCGGTGGGCGAACGGCGTCGAGGACCTCGCACAGTCGCGTGCGACGCTCGCTGAACGGACGCTCGGTGAGATCGTCGTCGGCGATGCCGAGAAGGTCGAACGCGATGAACGAAGCGGGGGTCTTGGCCGCCAGCATCCGCACGCGCGAATCGGCGGGATGGATGCGCTGTTGCAGCGCATCGAAGTCGAGGCCGGTCTCGCCCGGTACGACGATCTCGCCGTCCACCACGATGCGCGGCGGCAGCTGCTGCCGCAGCGCG
>DATAES010000107.1:0-20438 GCA_036257895.1 Acidimicrobiales bacterium | reverse complement strand
AGCCGCACTTCCGCCGGCTGCGTGTCCACCACGTTGCTGACGCCGCGTGTCGTGCCCGCCTGAAGGGTCTCGCCGTCCAGCAGATATCGCAAGCCGCTCGTGCGGATGCCGCCCGCGGGCCCGTGCACGGGCAACAGCGAGACCAGCTCCCCGATCTCGGCGTCGAGACGCAGGGCGCTTGCTCCACCGTGCAGGACGTGCACGCGGCTTCGGCCCAGGTGGGCGCTGATGGTGCACGACGCATACCGGGGCGAGGCGAGCACCAAGAAGTTGGCGAACAGGTGGTCGCGGCGCCCGCCGTCGCCGCCGAGCACGAGGACATGGGGCGCGCCGGTCGCGAGCGCTTCATCCATTGCCAGCTCGAGGTCGGTGTGGTCCTTGGCCGCGGGATGACGTTCGACTCGTGCGCCCGCAGCGACGACGGCGTCGAAGCCGTCCAGCGACACGGAGTCGAAGTCCCCGACCGCAACATCCACATGCAGACCTGCGGCCAGCGCGTGGTCGACCCCGGAGTCGGCCGCGATCACGATGGCTCCATCGGGCACGGCCAGGCGCGCCACTGTCGCCGGATCGGGCGCGTCGCCACCCACGACCACGATGCAATGTTCACGTTCACCGGGCACGGCTCCCTCCGCTGGAATTACCCAGTTCAGGTTCGTGGGTCGGTGGCGCTGTCTCGCCGGTCAGGCGATACCGGTCACCCTCTCAGCCCGGCTGTCCCGAGCTCCCCAGGGTCTGCGGTTGTGTCGGTGATGGTACCGCGGAACGCGCAGCTGGCTCTAGCGTCCCGCTTCCCGCGCCGCCGTCATGATGAAGTACGCCACAGCTACGCACAGCACCCCTGCGCCGAGCGGAATACGTTGACGACCAACCCGGACGTCTCGGCAACATCGAGGCGGCCCAGACGAGGAGGCGTGACACAAATGCCCAAGTACCTGCTCCAGGTCAGCTACACGCTCGACGGAGTTCGTGGTGTTCTCGCGAAAGGCGGGTCGGCCCGCAAGTCTGCCGCGCAGGCCGCCGCGAAGAGTGTTGGCGGCAAGATCGATTCGTTCTACTTCGCGTTCGGTGGCACCGACGTCTTCACGGTCGCCGACCTACCCGACAACGAAGCGGCTGCCGCACTCGCACTCACGGTCTCGGCCGGGGGCGGAGCCACCGTCAAGACCACCGTGCTGCTGACGCCGGACGAGATCGACAGTGCCGCGGGGCAGACCGTGAAGTACACGCCACCCGGCGGCTGAACCTCCGCCTCTGCTTTCCCTTAGCGTGCGGCGGATGGAGACCCGCACCATCCGAAGCCTGACTGTCTCTGTCGTCGGCGTCGGGTGCAACAACTTCGGACGGCGCATCGACGCAGCCGCATCCCGTGCGGTCGTCGACACCGCGCTCGACCAGGGCATCACCTTGTTCGACACCGCAGACACGTATGGCGGGGGTCAGAGCGAAGAATTCCTCGGGAGGGCGCTCGGACCGCGACGCGACGAGGTGGTGATCGCGACGAAGTTCGGCATGGGCGACGGCACGACGCTGCCGAAGGGTGCGAGCGCGGCGTCGATCGCCACTGCCGTCGAAGGGAGTCTGCGACGGCTGGGGACCGACCGCATCGACTTGTACCAACTGCACGCGCCCGACGACACCACGCCGATCGACGAGACGCTCGAAGCGCTCGACCGACTCGTGCGCGACGGCAAAGTGCGCGAGATCGGTTGCTCCAACTTCGACGGACCCCGGCTCGACGCAGCCGCGTCCAGCGCCGAGCAGACCGGCTCGGCCCCGTTCGTGTCGGTGCAGAACGAGCTGAGCGTGCTGCGACGTCGCGGCGAACCAGAGCTGCTCGATGCATGCGAGCGCCACGACCTCGCCATCCTGCCGTACTTCCCGCTCGCGTCTGGTGTGCTGACCGGCAAGTACGCGCGCGGCAAGGAGCCGCCCGAGGGCACGCGCCTCGCCGGCATGCCGGCCGAAGGGCGTGAGCGGGCGCTGTCCGACCGCCGGTTCGACGTGGTCGAGAAACTCGACGCGTTCGCTCGCGACCATGACCACACCCTGCTCGAGCTCGCGATGTCCTGGCTGGCCGGGCTCCCCCATCTCGTCTCCGTCATCGCCGGCGCCACGACGCCCGACCAGGCGCGGGCCAATGCCGCGGCCGTGAGTTGGAAGATGACCGACGACGAGCGAGCGGAGATCGACCGGATCTCGCCGCCCCGGTAGCGCTGGCTCTCAGCGCCGCAGCAGATCTTTCGCGATGTGAGTGATCTGGATCTCGTCCGTCCCCGCGTAGATCTGCAGAACCTTGGCGTCGCGTGCGAGTTGTTCGACATGGAACTCGGACATGTACCCGTTGCCGCCGTGGAGTTGCACCGCCTCCATGGCGACTTCCGTCGCGGCGCGTGCCGAGTACAGCTTCATCGCCGAAGCCTCAGCCAGCGTCAGGCTCCGTCCTGCGGCGCCCATCTCGATGAAGCGGAACACGAGGTTCTGCACGTTGAGGCGGGCGACCTCCATGCGCGCCAGTTTCTCCTGGATGAGCTGGAACTCGCCGATGGGCTGACCGAACTGGATGCGATTCTTCGCGTACTCCACGCACGTCTCGAGGCACTGCTCGATGATGCCTAGCGACATGGCCGCGACGCCGGACCGCTCCATCGAGAACGTGTCTTTCGCTCCTTCGCGACCACCAGCCGGTACGTCCTCGGTCTCACCGAGCAGGCGATCTCGGCCGACGCGCACGTCGCTGAGGAACAGCTCGCCCGTCGGCGACGAGTGCATTCCCATCTTGCGCAGGGGCTTGGACTGTTCGAGTCCTTGCATGCCGGAGTCGAGGACGAACGAGAAGATCTTGCGCTCAGGCGGTGGATTGCCTTCGTCGAGCTTGCAGATGAACACGATGGTGTCTGCGTACGGCCCGTTCGTGATGAACGTCTTCGAGCCGTTGAGCAGATACTCGTCACCGTCACGCCGAGCCGTCGACTTCATCGCACCGAACGCGTCCGACCCGGAGTTCGGCTCGGTGATCGCCCAGGCACCGATCTTGTCGAGGGTCAGGAGATCGAGCGCCCACCGCTCCTTCTGCGCCGTCGTTCCGCGGCTCATGATCGCCGCGCTGGTGAGACCCATCGACACGCCCATGGCGGTGACCATCCCGGGGCAGTGACGGCACAGCTCGATGATCGGTATCAACGACATCGCCGCGTTGTTCGTACGGCCGCTTCCGTCGGGGGCATCGTCGTCGCCGGTTGCTGCTGCCGTCTGCGCTGCGCCGACACGCTCCCGTTCGATGCGACGCTTGAACTGCTCGCGCGCCATGACGTCCATGCCGAAGGTGGCGAACAGCTTGCGGAGGATGTCGTATGGCGGCAAGTCCCCATGTTCGAGCTCGTCGCGTTTCGGCACGATCTCGGCCTCGACGAACTGGCGGACAGCGTCGCGGATCATCCGATGCTCTTCGGACCATTCGAACATGGCGCAACGGTACGCTCGACCGCCTGCGGCGCGGCAATCGCATCGGAGGAGAGCTCGGATGGCAATGGAGTACCGGAGGTTGGGGCGATCGGGTCTCAAAGTGAGCGTGCTCTCGTTCGGCTCGTGGGTGTCATTCGGCGCGCAACTCGACACCGCACTCGCGCGCGACTGCATGGCGGCTGCGTGGGAGCACGGCGTGAACTTCTTCGACAACGCTGAGGCCTACGCCGGCGGCGAATCCGAGCGGATCATGGGGCAGGCAATCCAGCAGCTCGGATGGAGCCGAGAAACGTACGTCTTGTCCACGAAGGTGTTCTGGGGACTCACCGACAGCGTCAACACGAAGAACACGCTCAACCGCAAGTACCTGCACCACGCCATCGACGGGTCACTCGACCGCCTCGGTGTCGACTTCGTCGACCTGCTGTTCTGCCATCGCGCCGATCCCGAGACACCGATCGAAGAGACGGTGTGGGCGTTGTCCGACATCATCGACGGGGGCAAGGCGCTGTACTGGGGCACGTCCGAGTGGACCGCGGACGAGATCCGCGCCGCATGGGACGTCGCCGAGCGACATCACCTCCACAAGCCGGTGATGGAGCAGCCGCAGTACAACCTGTTCGAGCGTCGGCGCGTGCAACGCGAATACGCGCGCCTCTATGAGGACATCGGCCTCGGGCTCACCACGTGGAGCCCTCTTGCTTCAGGGCTTCTCACGGGCAAGTACCTCGACGGGATCCCCGACACAAGCCGCGCGACGCTCCCCGGGTACGAGTGGTTGAAGGAAGTCCTCACGAATCCTCAGCGCAACGCGAAGGTGCGTTCGCTGAAGGCGGTGGCTGACGATCTCGGCTGCGCGCTCTCTCAACTGTCGATCGCATGGTGCGCGAAGGATCCGCACGTGTCGTCGGTGATCACCGGTGCGAGTCGCCCTGACCAGGTGGGCGAGAACATGGGCGCGCTCGACGTGTTGCCGAAGCTCGACGACGACGTGATGGACCGGATCCACGAGATCGTCCGGTGAGGTCGCGGGCCGGCTGAGGCGTCGATCCCGGGAGCTATGCGGGATTCGAGAACGTGTACGCCGTGCGGAAGAAACCCCGTATGGAACCGTTGATGCCGACGTTGTGGGTGATGGGAGTCGCTTGCGCCGGGTTCGAGAGGTCGAGTGAGAGCCGCACGTCGTCTGCCTCCGGCGGCGCGGTGTTGGGGTCGTACACCCGCAACGTCAACCGGTTCGCACCGTCCACCTCGTACGCGTAGGCGAGCACCTGATGGTTGTGCCCCATCATCATGGGATCGCTCGTGTGAACAGTGACGAGGCCGAGAGGCGACAGCATTCCACTGTCGATGTCCGCCTTGATGCGTGGCCACTCCTCCGTGATCGTGAGCCACGCGATGCCGCGGCGCTTGAGGAACCACACCCGGCTGTCGTGATCGGGCGTGTTCATCCACTCGTAGTACTTGAGCACGCCAGCCGGAATGTCGAAGCTGGCGAACAATCGAGACACCAGATAGTCGAAGAGCGGACTCCCTTGCGCAGGATTCGTCGTGTCGGGGATGGGTGGCAGCCCGGCAATGAAGACGTCCATCACCGTGTAGACCATCCCGCCGCACAGCCCGTTGCTGGCGTCGCCGATCGGCACCTTCCCGAGCGGTCCTACATCCACGATGATGTCGGGCTCGCTCGGCCACGAGTTGGTGAAGTGCAGGCCGTCGACGCTCGCTTGGAAACCCGGCACTGCGTTCGCAGTCGCCATCGCTCTCCTCTCGGCCTGCCGAGGTCGATTCAACGCACAGGTAGTGTGCGGTCACGAATCGTCGTGGAGGACGTCATGGATGAGGCGGTAGAGGTCTGTCCGAAGTGTGGGCTACCGATCGGTCGCGGCCCAGTGCACGCCGCGATGTGGACGCCCGAGATCAAGGGCGTCGAAGTCTGTGGCTGCCCACCCGAAGACGTTCAGCAACGCCAGCACGCCGATGAGTTGCTACGCGAGCTCGACGAGATGGAACACGAGCTCAAGGACATCAAGCACCCGAACTGACTGTTATGCGAACGACGGGCGCACGGCGAGCACGTTGGCGACGTAGAGCAGCGTCTCGGGCCACGCCGGGCCGGTCGATATCGACCGCAACCCCTGGTAGTACGCGGCCATGGTCACCGACACGTTGTTGCCCGTCCGGTCGAGCAGGTACCGGAGGAACCGCGCCGACATCCGAATGTTGTCGTTCGCGCTGTTCGGGTCGAGTTGGATGCCGATCAGCGAACGAGTGAACTCGACCGTGGCGGGCTGCAGTTGACCAACGCCGATTGCGCCTGTGCTCGAGACGACCGATGTCTGCCAGCCGGACTCGATCCAGGCGATCGCCTGGAGCAGATCGGGCGCTACGCCGTAGTGCGCAGCCCACTTCTGGAACAACGGCCGCATCGCGACCCGCTCCGGATGCGCTTGCAGCTTCGCGGGCAGTACGCCCCGTGGATGGGCCGATGACGATGATATCGACGCCGACTGAGCCCCGGGGATCGTGAGGCGCTTGCCGATCACGACGAGGTTTCGATTGCGGATGTTGTTGGCGTTGGCGATCGCGGAGACCGTCGTGCCGTAGCGGCTCGCGATCGACGACAGCGTGTCGCCGCGCATCACGACGTAGGTCTGCGCGGCTGCTGCTCTCTTCGTCGTCGACGCCTGTCCGGCGAGCGCCAGCGCGGCCACCGCGAGCACGCACAGCGTCGTGGTGACGCGGCGGCTCACCGGCACGCGGCGACGAGGAGTTGATAGGGGTTCACCGCAGCGCCGCCGGACGGGTGAACCTCGAAGTGCAGGTGGGTGGGGCCGCCCTTGGCATCACCCGTGTCGCCCACATAGCCGATGGTGTCGCCCGCCTTGACCTTGCCCGCCTTGCCGAACTTGTCGAGGTGAGCCCCGACGTACAACGTGCCGTCGGCACCGACGAGGCGGAACTGATTGCCGCTGATGCTTCCGACGTTCTGCGTGACCGTGCCGCTCACCGGCGCTGCGATCGGAGTACCGCGCTTGGTCATCATGTCGTTTCCTTGATGGAAGCCGGTGTCCGACCGCGGGAAGCCCCAGTCGTTCATGAACCGCGCGCCGGGAACCGGACAGCGCGCCAGGGGCGCGCTCGACGTGCTGTTGCGGGGGGCGAGCAGCAACTGTCCGCCGGCGTAGAGCATCGACGTGACCTTGAGGTTGTTGGCGGCCATGATCGTCGCCGCCGGTACGCCGGTCCGGGCCGCCAGCTTCGTCAGCGTGTCGCCGGGCTGGACCACGACGATCGACGGGCTCGAACTCGCCGCAGTCGCGGCCGGGGTCCCGGGCAGCGTCAGGTTCTGACCGATCAGGATGAAGTTCGCGTTGACGATGCCGTTGGCGGCCGCGAGCGCATTCACGGTCGTGCCGTTGCGAGCGGCGATCGAGGTCAGGGTGTCGCCGCGACGGACGGTGTAGCGCCCGGTCTGCGCCAGTCCGGCCAACGCGGTGAGGACCACCACGCCCACAAGGAGCGCAGTGTGAGCCGTGCGGCGTACTCGAGAGCTGGTTGGGACGCGGATGTCAGAACCTCCGGGGCTCCGCCCGCGTCCCCTCAACCTAAATGATCCACACCACCCGCAGCAACCCCTCCAGCCACATTGCCCACAATCCCCTCAGGTTCTCGGCGTGCGTGACCCACACGGGATGTGTGGCGATGCCCCGAACCGAGACGGCTGTCCCGTGTCAGCTGGACGAGCGGCGGGCTTCGGCTCGGCGTTCCGCGGCCAGCCGCTCGAGCGACGGCTCGGGCGAGTAGTCGACGTACCGCATCATCTCGGCGACCGCATGGTGGCCAGCCTCTTCTTGGATCAATCGATGCATCTCCTGCGCGACCACGCGATAGGCAGGATGTCCTTGCGGCGTCGATCGCAACTCGATCAGGTGCATCGCTTCACGAGCGTTGAGCTGCATCACGAACCTGACCTTGTACGCGAGCGACACCGCGTACGGTGCCTGGGCGGGAAATCGTGCCGCGAGCGCGTCGTGCAGCGCGGCGGACCGCTCCATCGCCGCGTCGAACGCCGCTGCTTGTCCGGCGAGCTCGACGGCTTCTGGTCGCGTGTACCCATGACGGGGCGACAGCGGCTGCCACTCGATCGTCAACATGCGGTGTCGCTGCAGATCACGAAATGCGCCGTAGTCGGCGAGCACGTCGAAGCGGTAGTGCAATCGCTCGAGCGCGCGGCCCGGCTTGTGACGGCGATTGCTCCGATCGCCCACATACGCCCGCACCACTGCGACGCGCTCGTCTGCGGTCATCGCACGCGCTCGGGCTTCGATCTCGGTCTCCGGCAGATGGGTGTACTGGTACAGCATCGACGCGACGAGCTTCACCTCGCCGTCGGGATCGAACTCGACGAGCCGCACAGTGGCGTCGTCCTCCGGTGATCCCGCTGACCCATCTGTCGGGAAGAACTCGCCGGCGAGTTCTTCCATCGCAGTTCGCGTCGACGCGAGATACGTGCTCCATGCCACGCCGCGGTCATCGAGATCGACGCGCTTGAGGAACGACGGGATCACCTTGCGGAGTTCGCTCAACATCAGATCGGCATACGCGCGCGCTTCGGGAAGTGGATGGGCGCGCATGCGCAGCAGCAGCTGCTCGAAACCCTGGCCGGTGCCGTAGATGCCCACGTTCGACAGCGACGCCGCGGGAAGGATCCCCCGCAACGAGTCGAAGGCCTTGGCGCGGATTGCCTGTCGGTACACGAAGTCCGTGTCGCCTGGATCCTTCGGGAACCGCTGCCGGAAGAACTCCCCCAGAACAGGGACGAGCTCGGCGTAGGTGTCGAACAGTCGATCCATGTCGCCCACGTAGCGCGTGCCCAACACTGAGCCGAGCACCTCGGGATCTCGGTAGAACCGGTAACGGCCTCCGATGCGGGTGTCGTACGCGATGTACCGCGTCGACTGCTCGAGATAGCTCATGAGTCGGCCCCACTCGAGCACTTTGGTGAGCAGGTTCGATGCCTGCTCGCACGCCAAGTGGACACCACCGAGCTGAGCAACCGAGTCGTCGCCGTATTCGAAGAACACCCGGTCGTAGAGCTCTTCGGCGCGCCGGAGCCCGACGGTGGCGTCGATGGTCTGATCGCCGGAGATGTCGAGATCGCCGACGAACTCGTCGAGGAACAGTCGCCTCAGGCTCTTCGCCGAACGGCTGTAGCGGGCGAACAGCGCTCCCTTGACCACCTCGGGCAGGTTGACCAGCGCAAACACGGGACCGTCGAGGTTGGTGCAATAGCGCCGGAGGATGTCGGCTTCGTGTGGTTCGAAGTCCTCGGCGACATACACGGTCATAGGGCGAGCCGACTGTAGGCGGGACCCGAGCGGGTGCCGCGGACCACAGTCAGCGGTCAGTTCGAGCGGGTTCGAACACTTTCTGCGAACTCGCGCTTGGCCGCTTCGAGGACCTCCGGCTGCAGCCAGAGATCGGTCACCGTCATGGCGAGCGCCTTGGCGCCGTCGATCACCGCCGCGTCACCGTCGGCGGAGGCGGTGTACGACGTGAACTCCTGGGAGTGGATCGAAATGTGTGACGGCCCGACCCTGATCATCGGGTGGATCGACGGCACGATGTACGAGACGTTGCCCATGTCGGTGCTCCCGACCACGGGATGCGCGGCGCCTGAAGGGTCGTAGAGCGTGCGCCCGGTGCGCGCCGCGTTGTCGATGTACCGGTCGAGGATCGCCGCATTGTCGATCATGTCGGCGTAGACCGGTTCTCGCCACTCGTAGGACATCTCGCACCCTGCTGCCGCCGCGCCTGCTTCGAGACACGCGAACACGCGCGGCTTGAGACGTTCGAGCGTCTTGACCGTCGGTGAACGCACATACCAGTGCGCGCTGGCGAACTCGGGAACGATGTTCGGCTTGTCGCCGGCGCGCGGAAAGATGCCGTGCACGCGCTCGGTCGGGAGGATGTGTTGCCGCAACGCGGCAACGTTCATGTATCCCAGCACCGCCGCGTCGAGCGCGTTACGTCCCTTCTGCGGGAACGCGGCGGCATGCGCCGCCTTGCCGTGGTAGTCGATCCACAGTTGCTGGATCGAGATCACGTCCATCCGCGACAGGTCCGCACCGGCGGGATGCACCATCATCGCGGCGTCGACGCCGTCGAACGCGCCGCGCTCGGCCATCAGCACCTTGCCGCCGCCGCCCTCTTCTGCGGGCGTCCCGAGGATGACGACCCGGCCACCGAGCTCGGCGGCGAGTGACGCGGCGGCGATGCCTGCGCCCAGCCCCGCGGTGCCGATGATGTTGTGACCGCACGCGTGGCCGATACCCGGCAGTGCGTCGTACTCGCACAGCACCGCGACGGTCGGGCCGCTGCTGCCCGCCCGCGCGACGAAAGCCGTGTCGAGCCCGTACGCCTTGCGCTCGAGCTCGAGCCCCTCGGCTTCGAGGATGCCAGTGAGGATCTCGTGCGCAAAATGCTCTTCGAAGTTGAGCTCCGGGTTGGCGTGGATCTGGTGCGACGCATCGATGAGAACGTCGGCCCGCTTGTCGACCTCGGCCGCAACGCGATCCTTCACGGCTTCGATGACCTCGCTGCGCTCGCTCATGTATCCGCGGGGGCTGCTCCCCCGGACCCCATCTGCGTCCGGCTCCCTAGCGGTCGCTCGTCCGCCATGATCTCGCTGCGCTCGCTCATGTTTCCCGGTCTACACGACACAGGTGAGCGCGTCCGGTTCCACGCGGATCGACAGCGTTCGCGCCGGGCCGATCCGCTCGCCGTCGAGCCAGACGTCGAGCCCGTCGACGTCGACTTGAACCGCGGACACCCGTCGCTCCTTGATCCCGCGGTGCGGCACGTGCTCACCGGCGGGGAGGCGGGAACGGGCTTTCAACCGCTCGCCGAACGGCATGGTCACGTCGAAGGTGTCGATCACACCGTCATTGGGATGGCTGCGCGGCGCGACGTCCCAGCGGCCGAGGAACTCTGCATTCATCGCCGCGTAGATGCGCCCGCGCCACCAGCCCTTGCGGGCGATGAGATGGGCCACGAACCAGTGCAGCCGTCCGTCGGCGAGCACCGCGCCGACATCGATCGGAACCTGCAGCGCCTGCGACGACCGCAGCCGAGCCTCGTCGCCCGTGCCGCCGAGGGTGCGGCAGAGATCCCCGCCGAGTAGCCCCAGCGGCGGGATCGGTTGGTCCGCCCGACGAGCGCGCTCGATGACGGCGCGCGCCTCGGCGTCGGAGTGGACGAGGACCCCGTCCGCTGCCAGCGGCCCCGCTTCGCCCCACGCCTCACCCTTCCGAATTGTCACGGCCGGACTCCGAGGATCGTGCGAGCGACGGAGCGCCAGCGGAGGAGCGGAGGAACCGGCCTGCGTGGCCGGGGAACGCCAAGAGCACAGTCACGGCGGACTCCGCGTCTCATGCGAGCGACGGAGCGCCAGCGGAGGAGCGCATGGAACCGGCCTGCGTGGCCGGGGAACGCCAAGAGCACAGTCATGAGTCCTCTGTATGGACCATCGACGACGCGGCGATCACGCCCCGCAAGAGTGCATCGGCTGCCTGGTTCGCCACTCGTGCCGTCTCCGATTGCGATGTCTGGCCGATCTGGCGCAGCAGGTCGATCAGTTGCTTGACGTTGCGGACGAAATCGCCGCCCGACAGGTCCTCGTCTTCGAGCACGTCGTCGAGGTCCTCGCCCGCGGCCCACGCATGCGCGAGCGCCACGAACCCTGCGTCCGGATCGCGCGTCAACGTGAGTCCGGCCCGGCTCTCGTCCGCCTGCAACTCCTTCGCCAGCCCGGCGATCGCGTCGAAGCGCTCGCGCACCTTGCGGGACGGAAACCAAGGTGCAGGCGGCGGCGTCGCGCTGCGGTGCTCGTACGTGAACACGGAGACCAACCCAGCGAGAGACGCAGGATCGAGGTCGTCGAGCAGTCCGGCCTGGAGCGTCTCTGCGATCAACAGGTCACACTCGTGGTAGAGGTGCGCGAGTCGGGTCCCCTTGTCGGTGAGCGCCCAACCGTCGAGATGTCCCCATGCATCGAGCAGGCGGAGGACACGGTCGAAGCGACGGGCCAGCGACTCGGTCCGCCCCTTGACCGATCGCTCGAGCTCGTCCACCTCGGATCGAGTCCGACGCAACTGGGCGACGGCGCGGATGTGACGATCGCGATCGGGGCAACGCGCGACCGGGTGCGCGTCGGCGATCGCCAGGGCGTCCGCGTGTGCTGCGAGCTCCTGCCGCCGGCGACCCGCGTCGGGACCGCGCAGACGCGTGCGCTGCAGTTGCCGCGCGACGCGGAGCTGGAACTCGCGACTGTTCGGCGCATACGGCACGGGCAGGTCGATGTGGCCGAGTGGTGCCGGGGCGTCCTCGAAGTCGGCGGCTCGGAGGGTGAGCACCTTGCGATGGTCGGTCACGACCTTCAGACGGGAATCGCCCCCACGCTGAGCGAAACTCAAGACCGCTGCACGGGCGCTCTTCCGTCCAGTGCTCACGTGCACGACATCGCCGGGCTTCAATGTTGCGAGCGCCTCGGAAACCTCGCGTCGCGACGGCTGCAACCGGAGGCGAGCGGCTTCGACTCCGTCGAGAAGTTGGCGGTACTCCGTGACATCGCCGCGGTCACACGCTGCGTCTCGCTCGAGCGAGGCCAACGCCGTGCGTCGCTTCTCCAGGCGCGCCTCCAGTCGTACCACCGAGCGGTCGGCCTGGTACTGGGCGAACGACAGGTTCAGCAAGTGATGCGCCTCAGCGGGCGCGCAGCGCGACACGAGGTTGGCGGCCATGTTGTACGTCGGCCGGAACGCAGACGTGAGGTGGAAGGCTCGGCTGGAGGCGAGCGACGCCACCTGTTCGAACGGCACGAACGGCGACCACAGCACGATCGCGTACCCGACGGGATCGATGCCCCGGCGGCCGGCGCGACCGGTGAGCTGCGTGTACTCGCCGGCTGTCAGGAACTCGTGGCGCTCTCCGGTGAACTTCGACAGGTTCTCGATGACCACCGTGCGAGCGGGCATGTTGATGCCGAGCGCGAGTGTCTCGGTGGCAAAGACGACCTTCACGAGGCCTTGGGCGAAACAGGCCTCGACCGCTTCCTTGAACGGCGGCACCATGCCCGCGTGGTGGGCCGCGATCCCCTGCTCGAGACCAACGAGCCAGCGGTCGTAGTCGAGCACGTCGAGGTCCGCGTCGGACAAGGCCTCGACGTGCTGCTCTGCGATGGCGCGGATGCGGGCGCGATCGTCGGCGGTCGTCAGTCGCAGACCGGCTCCGACGCAGGCGGCGACCGCGTCGTCACACGCAGCACGGCTGAAGATGAAGTAGATGGCCGGCACGAGCTCGTCCTCTGACAACCGCTCCACCACCTCGACGCGCCGCGGCGTGAAGAAGCGTCGCCGCTGCCGGCCCCGTAGGCCCTGACCGTGGAGCGACTCGGCGTCGAGCCGCGTCGCCTCCGAGTTGGGCTCGCCATCGACGAGCGTCGGAAGGAGGTGTAGTTCGGATGAGCTCCGGTCGCCGACGCAATAGAGGTTCACCAACTCGACAGGGCGGCGCTCTTCGATCACCGCCGTCGTCGGGCCGCGCACGGTGGTGATCCAGTCCGCCAGCTCCTCCGCATTCGACACTGTGGCCGACAGGCACACGAGATTCACGTGGTGGGGCAGATGGAGGATGACCTCCTCCCACACCGGGCCGCGATACGCATCCTGGAGGTAGTGCACCTCGTCCAACACCACATAGCGCAACCGGTCGAGGGTGTTGCTGGACGCGTAGATCATGTTTCGGAGCACTTCCGTCGTCATCACCACGACGGGCGCACTGCCGTTGATGCTGTTGTCGCCGGTCAAGAGACCGACACGCTCGGTCCCGTAGCGCCGAGTGAGATCACCGAACTTCTGGTTTGACAGGGCCTTGATGGGCGCCGTGTAGAACGCCTTGCCGCCGCCCTGCAAGGCGAGGTTCACCGCGTACTCCGCCACGACTGTCTTGCCCGATCCCGTAGGCGCCGCCACCAGCACGGACTGCCCAGTGTCGAGCGCGTCCACCGCGCGGCGCTGGAACTCGTCGAGCTCGAATCCGTACGAAGCGAGGAACTCGGTACCGATGGTCATCAACCGGTGGTCGCAGCGGCGCGACGCTTGCGCCGATCGCGGATCCGGCCGAACAGGATCGCGACCTCGTAGAAGATGCAAAGCGGCAACGACAGCGCGAACAGGCTGATGGGATCGTTGCTCGGCGTCGCGACGGCCACGATGACGAAGATGACGACGATCGCATGGCGGCGGTACTTGCGCAGCCATTCGTTGCTCACGATGCCGGCCACCTGCAGGAGGATCAGAACGATCGGGAACTCGAAGCAGACGCCGAATGCCAGCATCATGTACGCGATCAGTTGGTAGTACTTGTCGGCCGTGTAGGCCTGCGTGATGTTGTTGCCGCCGATCGAGCTCAGCCAGTCGAGTGCCTTCGGCAAGGTCCAATACGCGAGCGCGGCGCCCATGGCGAACAACGTGACCCCCGACAACACGAACGGCCACGCATATCGGCGTTCGTGCTTGTACAGACCTGGCGACACGAAGCGCCAGATCTGCCAGAGGATCACCGGCATCGCGAGTGCGATCGCGACGTAGATCGTGATCTTCACCCTGACCGCGAAGCCTTCGACCGGACTGGTCGCGATGAGGTTGCCGCCGGCGATGCTCCGGTCCGCGATGTCGCGGTACGGCGCGAGCAGCGCGTGCGACACCCACGGGTAGAGGAACCACCCGATCACCGCCCCCACGCCGATGGCGACGAAAGAGATGATCACGCGACGCCTCAACTCGATCAGGTGCTCGATCAGGGTCATGCGACCCTCATCGGCTGCTCCCGCGGGCAATGCGCTCGTGCTCATCGGTTGGACTACGGAGCGGACGACCCCTGCGGCCTAGGCCGCTGAGTCATCCGTCGCCTGCGGCTGGGGCCGGTCTGTGCTCGTACCGGGCGGAAGCGCGGGCTCGTCGGCGACCGGCTCGAGGTTGGGCTTGGCGGGCTGCGGACGGCCGACATCCTCCATGGCGGCCCGCATCTCGTCCTGGAAGCCCGACGACATGCGGCGCACCTCGCTGACGACATTGCCGATCTTGCGCGCTGCCTCCGGCAACTTGTCCGGACCGAGGACGATCAGGACAACGAGGAGGATGACGATGAGCTCGCCACCGCCGACGTTGAACACGCGCGAAAGGCTAACCCCGGGCCGTCGTCGAAACCGACCGCGAGCGCACTCGATCGAGCGTCGCCCGGGTGGCCCCGGTCTCCATGCGCAGCGCCACGAGCTCGGCTCGTAAGGCCTCGAGCCGGCCGCACTCATCTCGCAGAAGGGAACCCGCCTGCGCAGCCTGTCGCGTCGCCGACAGGGCCAGGATGGCGCCGGTGGCGAAGATGAGCAGCGGCAGGACCCAGAGCACGCTCATGGCGCCCCGAGCCTAAAGGAACAGCGGCGGCGGCTAGTGCTCGGGATCGAGTTCGGCATCGAACTCGAGCTCGCCGAGGAACGCCCCGTCGAGATTGGCCTCGACGTGGCGCTCGACCACGGCGACGAGGTCTTCGAACCACGAGTCCGACTCGAGCAGCTGATGGAAGTCGAGGAGGTCGTCGTGGTCGATGCGAGGCCCGAACCGAGCCTCGAACAGCTCTGCCGGGAGGCGCCACATGAAGACTTCGACGCCCGAAGCGGCGAGCAAGTCGACGATCCGAGGCTCCGCCGGCTTCACGACCGCCATCTGACAGCTGGGACACCTGAAGTGGTACGAGCCGGCGTTGTCGTCGACACACACACGGACACGGACATCGGCGGTGGTGAGCTCGACGTCACCGCAGTCCCCGCACGTCGCCCGAATCGTTGCCATCTCAGAAGGCCTCCTGCGAGTTACCCGCCTTGCGCCGACACCTTCGGCAGATGCATCGTCGGCAGGACGCCACCCCTCGGAAATAGGTCGCTCGGTCCATTCCGGGGCCAGAGTGCCCACATTCGGCCCGTGACCCCGCCCCGCATCCCTTCCCTCCGCCGCCCGCCGATCGGGTTCGCGCACCGTGGCGCTCGGGCGCACGCCCCTGAGAACACACTCGAGGCGTTTGCGCTGGCCCGCCGCCTCGGGGCGACCGGCCTCGAGAGCGACGTCTGGCTCACGGCGGACGGCATCGCCGTCCTCGATCACGATGGCTTGGTCCGGGTCAGGCATCGACGCCGCAGGATCGGCGACGTGAACCGATCCGACCTGCCCGGTCACATCCCGTCACTTGCGGACCTGTACGCGGAGTGCGGCGTCGGGTACGAGTTGTCGCTCGACGTCAAGGACGCCTCCGCAGCCGCGGCGACCGTGGCAGTGGCGCGGGCCGCAGGCGGCGGCGCAACCGACCGGCTCTGGTTGTGCCATCACGACTGGCGCGTGGTCGCGGCATGGCGGCACGAGTTCCCTGACGTGAAGCTGGTCGACTCGACCCGCTTGCGCTCGATGAAGTCAGGGCCCGAGCGCCGGGCCGCTGCGCTCTCGCATGCCGGCATCGACGCCGTGAACCTCCATCACACCGACTGGACCGGCGGTCTCACGACGCTGTTCCATCGCTTCGACGTGCTCACGTTCGGATGGGACGCCCAACACACCCGCATCCTCGACGAACTGTTCGACATCGGCATCGACGCGGTCTACTCGGACCACACGGACGTGATGGTCGAGGCACTCGCCACGCTCAGCGAAGGGGGTTAGACCCCACCGATGTCGCCGGGCGGCCAGACGCGGACGAAGGCGCGGCCGACGATCGAACTCTCCGGAATCGGTCCGAACATGTTGCTGGCGTTCGAATCGAGCCGGTTGTCCCCCAGGACGAACACCTTCCCGTCGGGGACCGTGATGCACTGCTCGGGGAAGCGGAACGGCGGTGTCTTGTCCGTCACACCGTTGGTCTTGTGCACATAGGGCTCGTCGACGGGCAGACCGTTGACATAGATCCGGCCGTCGCGTTGTGCGACGGTCTCGCCCGCGGTCGCGATGACCCGCTTGATCAGGTCGTGCACCTCTTCACTGCTGAAGCTGGTGGACCTAGGAATGTCGACCGTGCCGCCGTTGCACCCCGCGACCGTCTGCGGTGACGTCGACGGCCGGTCGAAGACCACGATGTCGCCGCGGTGCACGTCGTGCAGGTGATAGCTGAGCTTGTTGACCAGCACGCGGTCGCCGACCTTCAGGGTCGGCTCCATCGAGTCGCTCGGGATGTAGAACGCCTGGAACAGGAAGGTCTTGATGACCACCGCGATGACCAGAGCGGCGGCCAGCACGATGATCCACTCGATCGTGTTGCGCCGCCGGTGGGCGCGCCGCCGTGCCGCTCGAGCCCCGGAGCCGGCGCCGTCGTCGCCACTGCCGCTGACACTGTCCGATCCGCCCGGTTCATGGAGCCCGACGGCCGCGTTCGACGAGCCCCCTCCGGGTTCGGACGCGGTGACCGGAGACTGGTCGAGGGTGGGCAGCTCTTCGGACACGGCGTCGCCGAGGGTAGCCGACGACTTCCGGGTTCCCTTGGCGCGTCAGGCCGGTTCGTAGCGCGAAAGCACGCGTCGCGCGGCGTCAGGTCCGCACCGAGCCAGATTCGGATCACCGCGCACCTCGACGAGTTGCGCGCGCGGTCCGAGCTGCAGCAACAGCCGTTCGAGCCACGAGCGGCCGGACACCGGCAACGTCACCCGGACCCGGCCTTCGTCAGTGGTGGCCACCTCGTCCACGGCGTACGACTCGACGACCCAGCCCGCCTCGGGGGCGAGGTCCAGCACGACCCGTGAATCGTCGGCACCGGCTTCGAACAGCTCTGGCTCGGGCAGGTCCTTCGGTGGTTCGAAGGAGTCCTCGAGCACGACCGCGGCGAGGACGCGGTCGACGCGGAACAGTCGCACCTCGCCTCGGAGGTGATCGAAGCCGACCAGGTACCAGCGGCCCTGCTCGGCATGCACCCGGTACGGGTCGACCTCGCGGTCGGTGTGCTGGTCGCGGGAGTGCGTGTAGTAGCTCAGCTGCAGCCGGCGGTGTTCCTCGGTTGCCTGCTGCACGGCGGCGAGCACGCCGGGGGCGGCGCGTCCGAGGTCGATGTCGAACGCATCCTCGGGGTCGATGCCGAGCGTCGCGGCCAGCTTGTCGAGCCCGCGCGCCAGAGGCCCGGTGGTGTCGGCGCCGGGCACCGCAAGCAGGCTGGCGCCCGCGGCCACGAGCGCCAACGCCTCCTCGGGGGTCAGTCGCAGCGATCGGTCGAAGCTCGGCGACAGGTGCACCCAGAGGCGTCCCTCCTCGACGACCACATCGAACAGGTCGCCCGGCGAGTACGGCGGAACGCCGACCATCGTGACCAGCGCGACATCGCTCAGGAGCTCGTCCGGTTCGAGCCCGAAGCGGGCGCAGACCTCGCCGACGGTGGGACCGTTGTTCGCCGCCGCCCACGGCAGCAGCGAAAGCAACCGGCGCAACCGGTCCGCGGCCGTGATGCGGGTCACGACGGCGGCCCATTGTCCGCGATGGCGCGCAACCAGTCGACGAGATCGCCTCGAAGCTCGGCCGGCCCGAGGACCTCGGCGTGGTCGAGGAAACCAACCACGAACGCGCGAAACCCATCGGGATTGCTCACGGGCAGCTCCACGACGATCGAGCCGTCGGACCGCTGCTCGGCCACCGCTTCGGGACCGACGATCCCGATCGCGATCGCAGCCTGATCCGCTTCGACGAGTACACGCGCTCGCACCGGCTCGCCTTCGCCCAGCTGCCACGGCTCGGCGCGGGCACCGGGCACCGCGACCGAGGGCGGCTCGAAACTGCGGGCCGTGCCCGCCTCGACCTCACCGCCGATGCGATCGAGTCGGAACACGCGCTCGTCCGCACGGCCGTGGTCGTAGCCCGTGACGTACCAGCGACCGCGGTGGAAGTCGAGTCGGTACGGGTCGACCGCTCGCTGCTCGTCGCGGTACGTGAACGTGACTTGCCGGCGGTCCCCCACCGCGCCGAACAGTTCGACGAGACGATCGTCGACAGGAATCGCGGCCACCGTGGCCGGCGCAGACGAAGTGGTCTGCGGTACGACGCCGCCCAACTTCCACAGACCCGCGGTGCCTTCGACCCCTTCGAGCCTGATGGCGGACGCCGCGAGGTGCAGCGCGGCCAACTCGTCGGGCTCGAGGCCAGGGTCACGGATGTAGTACTGGTCCTTCGGGATCCGGTATCCCGTCTGCGGCGGATCGGCACCGGTCAGCTCCGTCATGACGATGGGGATGCCCATCTCTCGCAGCGCGTCCTTGTCGCGCTCGAACGCACGACGAAACGCGACCTTGTCCTCCGGGTAGCCGAAGATCCGGTCCGCGATCTCGTCCGCGGTCAACGGCCTCGGCGTTTCGAGCAGTGCGGCAGTGAGGTTGAGCAGGCGCTCGAGCTTCGCCGACGACGCCACGGGCCGACCCTACTTTCGAGCCCAGATGAGGGCACCACGTTTCGTCACGGTGAACGGGGTCGTAACCGCGGCACCGACTTCGCGCGCCCGTCCGGCCGAGATGCCGCGGCCTCTGAGAAACGTCGCGACGGCGGCGGGGTCGGGCAGAACCATGAACGGACCGTCCCATCGGATGACCTCGACGCGATCGGAGCCGAACACGCCGGTCACGATGTCCGGAGCTTCCTCCGCGTCGAACGACGTCGGATCGGGCGGACCGAAGAACTCGAAGAACTCGGGCGAGTCGTCCCGCGTCGTCGTGCTTGCCGCGAACAGGCCACCGGGGCGGAGCGCGCGGTGTGCCTCGGCGATCGCGACTCCCGGATCGTCGAGGTGATAGAGCATCCACAGCGCGGCCACCGCGCCGAAGCTCTCGTGCCGAAGCGGGCACTGGGTGGCCTCCGCCAGTACACCGGGAGGGCCGGCCGCCCGGAGCAACGCCTCGTCGTCGTCGAGACCGATCCACGGCCACGCCGACGGCAGCGCCATCCGTAACGCGCCATCGCCGCACCCCATGTCGAGCACGGGTGTCAGGCGCTCGCGCTCGAAGCGCTCGGCCACCATCGGATGCACGTCTCCGACCGTCGACCAGCGCGACGCGCTCTCCCGCGCCGCCGCGAACCTGGCGGGATCGGTCTGGTAGTCCTTCGGAAGCGCCGTCACAACGACGCGATCAACTTCTCCACACGCTCGTCGCGAGCTTTGAAGGGGTCCTTGCACAGAACCGTTCGCTGCGCCTGGTCGTTCAGCTTCAAGTGGACCCAGTCGACCGTGTAGTCGCGCTTGCGTTCCTTCGCCCGCCGGATGAACTCGCCCCGCAACCGCGCCCGCGTCGTCTGCGGTGGTTCGTCCACGGCGGCGTCGATGGCCTCGTCGGTGCACATGCGTTCGACGAGGTCGCGCTCCTGCATCCGATAGAAGAGACCGCGGGTCCGGTTGACGTCGTGATACTGCAGGTCGACCAGCGCGACCTTCGGTGACGCCAGCGGAAGGTCGTGCTTGGCACGGTACGCCTCGATCAAGTTGTGCTTGATGACCCAGTCGCACTCACGGTCGAGCTTGAACGGATCGCTCTCGAGCGCGGTGAGGCAGTGCTCCCACATCTCGAGCGCCCGTTGCTCGAGCGGGCTGAACCCCTTCGTCTCCGCGTAGCGCATCGCCCGGCTCAGGTACTCGCTCTGGATGTCGAGCGCCGACGCCTCCCGCCCGTTCGCGAGGCGAACGCGGCGGGTGCACGTCACGTCGTGGCTGATCTCCCGGATCGCGCGGATCGGGTTCTCGAGCGTCATGTCGCGCAGGACCACCGACGGGTCCTCCAGCATCCGCAACAGGATCGACGTCGCGCCCACTTTCAGGAACGTGGCGTACTCGCTCATGTTGGAGTCGCCGACGATCACGTGCAGCCGGCGGTACCGCTCCGCGTCGGCGTGCGGCTCGTCGCGCGTGTTGAT
>DATAES010000106.1:0-2783 GCA_036257895.1 Acidimicrobiales bacterium | reverse complement strand
GATCGTCGGGTGGGACATCACCATCCTCGACACGATCGCCGACAACGCATCGAGCGGGATGTTCGTGCTCGGCACGACCCCGATCACGCCCGACACGGTCGAGCTCCGCGACGCTGCGATGACCCTCACCGTCAACAGTGCCGTGGCTTCGACCGGTTCGGGCGCGGCGTGTCTCGGACACCCGTACAACGCGGCGTTGTGGCTCGCTCGGCGGATGGTCGCCGAAGGCACCCCCTTGCAGACGGGCGACGTCGTCATGACCGGCGCGCTCGGTCCGATGGTCGACCTGCACCCCGGCGACGTCATCGAAGCGACGATCCAAGGCGTGGGCGCGGTACGCACATCGCGTGAGACACCGGCATGAAGGTCGCCATCGTCGGCAGCGGCAACATCGGCACCGACCTCATGATCAAGGTCCTCCGTCGGTCCGAGAAGCTCGAGATGGGCGCCCTGGTCGGCATCGATCCGGACTCCGACGGACTCCGCCGCGCACAGCGAATGGGTGTGCCGACAACCGCTGACGGCATCGAGGGTCTCCTCGCGCTCGACGGGTTCGCCGACATCGACCTCGTCTTCGACGCCACGTCGGCCGTCGCGCACCGCGCCAACTGGGCTGCGCTCGCACCAACTGGCGTTCGTGTCCTCGACCTCACCCCGGCCGCGATCGGCCCGTACTGCGTCCCGGTCGTCAACCTCGACCGGCACCTCGACGCCACCAACCTCAACATGGTCACCTGCGGCGGCCAGGCGACCGTGCCCATCGTCGCCGCGGTCAACCAGGTTGCGATCGTGAGCTACGCCGAGATCGTGTCGTCCATCGCGTCCAAGTCGGCCGGGCCCGGGACCCGAGCGAACATCGACGAGTTCACCGAGACCACCGCTCGTGCTCTCGAGGTCGTTGGAGGCGCCGCCCGCGGCAAAGCGGTGATCGTCCTCAACCCGGCCGAACCGCCGCTGCTCATGCGCAACACCGTGTACTGCCTCATCGATGGCGATTGCGACCACGACGCGATCGAGCAGTCCGTCATCGACACGGTCGAGCGCGTCCGCGCCTACGTTCCGGGCTACAAGCTCAAGCAACGTGTGCAGTTCGAGACGTTCACCCCCGACCGCGCGCTGCACATCCCGGAGACCGGCAAGTTCTGGGGCACGCGGGTCACGGTGTTCCTCGAGGTCACTGGCGCCGCGCACTACCTCCCCGCCTACGCCGGGAATCTCGACATCATGACCTCCGCCGCGCTCGCCGCGGCGGAACGGCTGGCGTCATGAACCTCTACATCAGCGACGTCACATTGCGCGACGGCATGCACGCCATCCGCCACCAGTACACCGTCGACCAAGCCGTCCTCATCGCCCGCGCGCTTGACGCAGCGGGCGTCGACTCGATCGAGGTTGCGCACGGAGACGGGCTCGGCGGCTCGTCGTGCGTGTACGGCTTCGGCGCGCACACCGACCTTGAGTGGATCGAAGCCGTTGCCGCCGCCGTCACCCGCACGAAGGTCGCGACGTTGCTGCTGCCCGGCATCGGCACCGTGCACGACCTCCGCGCTGCGCGCGCAGCTGGCGCGACTGTCGTGCGTGTCGCGACCCATTGCACCGAGGCCGACATCTCCGCGCAGCACATCGCGGCCGCTCGCGAGCTCGGGATGGACACGGTCGGCTTCCTGATGATGTCGCACATGACGACGCCGTCGGCCCTCGCCGAGCAGGCGAAGCTCATGGAGTCCTACGGCGCGACGTGCGTGTATGTCGTGGACTCCGGCGGCGCGCTCACCATGACCGACGTCGCCGAACGCTTCGACGCGTTCCGCCAGGTCCTCGACCCGAGGACTGAACTCGGCATCCACGCCCACCACAACCTGTCGCTTGGCGTGGCCAACTCGATCGTCGCCGTCGAGCACGGCTGCTACCGGATCGACGCGTCGCTCGCCGGCATGGGCGCGGGGGCCGGCAACGCACCACTCGAGGTGTTCATCGCTGCCGCCGCCCGGTTGGGCTGGGATCACGGCTGCGATCTGCTCGCTCTCATGAACGCCGCCGATGAGCTCGTTCGGCCGTTGCAGGACCGGCCGGTCCGTGTCGACCGCGAGACGCTCGCGCTCGGCTACGCCGGCGTGTACTCCAGCTTCCTCCGCCACGCCGAGCGCGCCAGCGAGCGCTACCAGGTCCCGACCGTCGATCTGCTCCTCGAAGTCGGACGTCGGCGCATGGTGGGCGGGCAGGAAGATCTCATCGTCGACGTCGCCCTCGATCTCCTCAAGGAAGGAACACCATGATCACCGCGCTCGGTTACATCGGCTTCGTCTCGCCCAACGCCGACGAGTGGCGAACGTTCGGACCCGACGTTCTCGGCGCCGAGCTCGCCAGTGACGGACCCGACGGCGCCGTGCGGCTACGTGTCGACGACGCTGCCGCCCGGATCGTCATCCACCCTGGTGCTACCGACGACCTGGCCTACCTGGGCTGGCTGGTCGACGACCTCGACGCCACCGTCGCTGCGGTCGAAGCAGCCGGCCTGCCCGTCAAGCGAGAGGAGGTCGCCAGCTTCACCGACCCGTTCGGTTTCCACCATCAGCTCGCGACCCATGTCGAGACCGGCCCGCCGTTCCGGCCGAGCCGACCGATGTCGGGCTTCGTCACCGGCGCACAAGGCCTCGGTCACGCCGTGCTCATCGTCCCCGACCTCGCGGCGGCCGAGCAGTTCTACACGTCGACGTTCGGGTTCAAAGTCTCCGACACCATCGAAGCCGGCTTTACGCTGCGATTCCTCCACTGCCCCGGCC
>DATAES010000105.1:0-16876 GCA_036257895.1 Acidimicrobiales bacterium | reverse complement strand
CCACAGAGGACGGTCTGTTCTCGCTCGACGGCTACGAGTGCATCGCGGCGTGTACCGAAGCGCCTTGCCTGCAGGTCAACTATCGATACTTCCATCGCATCGGCCACGACGAGTTCGACCGTCTGATCGACGACTTGGAGGCAGGACGTCGCGACGACATCCCGCCGCACGGAACGCTGCAGCGCGTTCGCCAGATCATCGATCCCGGCCGCGCCGCAGGTGTTGTCGGTCCACACGACAACACCCAACCCGTCTGGATCCGCGACACCCCTGCGCTGCAGGATTCCGCCCAACGATGATCACCGCGCTTCCCGGCTCGCTCGCTTCGGCTCGCTCGCGTGCCGGCCGCTCGCTGGCGCTAGCACGGCCGGCTTCGGGCCATCGGCCCATCGAGGGCCGATGATCACCGACGCCAAGCCGATCATCACGGCGAGGTTCGGCTTCGACGACAGCCACACGCTCGAGCGCTTCCTCGCCACCGACGGCTACGACGGCTTGCGGGCCGCGCTGCGCAGGTCGCCGCAGCAGATCGCGGACGACGTGAAGACGGCGAGCCTGCTAGGCCGCGGGGGCGCGGGATTCCCGGCCGGCATCAAATGGGGCTTCACGCCTGCAGGGGTGTGGCCGCGCTATCTCGTCGTCAACGGCGACGAATCCGAGCCGGGCACGTACAAGGACCGCATGCTGATGGAGCGAGATCCTCATCAGCTCATCGAGGGCATCCTGATCGCCTGTTACGCGGTGGGTCTCGGGCAGGCCTTTCTCTACGTGCGCGGCGAGATGGCGCTCGCGCAGGAACGGATCGCGCAAGCGCTCAACGAGGCGTACGCGGCCGGCTATGTCGGAAAGAACATCCTCGGCACTGACTTCTCGGTCGACATCGTTCTCACCTGGGGCGCCGGCGCCTACATCGTGGGCGAGGAGACCGGGTTGCTCGAGAGCCTCGAGGGTCAGCGCGGCATGCCGAGACTGAAGCCGCCGTTCTTCCCTGCCGTCCTCGGCCTGTACCAACAGCCCACGATCGTCAACAACGTCGAGACGCTGTCGAACCTCCCGTGGATCGCCGTGAACGGCGGCGACGCCTTCGCCGCGCTGGGTGCCGACACGAGCAAGGGCATGCGGATGTTCGCGGTGTCCGGGCACGTCAACAAGCCCGGCGTGTACGAGGTCGAGTTCGGCGTCACGACCTTCCGCGATCTGATCGAGGCGCCGATCTATTGCGGTGGGGTGCGCAACGGCAAGCGACTGAAGACGTTCATTCCTGGGGGCGCTTCAGCGCCGTGGTTCTTCGAGGAGCACCTCGACCTGCCGCTCGAGGCGGGTGCCGTCGGCAAGGCGGGCTCGATGCTCGGATCCGGCGCGATCGTCGTGATGGACGAGGACACCGATGTCGTACGCGCGTGCCATCGCATTGTGCGGTTCTTCGCGAAGGAATCGTGCGGGAAGTGCACGCCCTGCCGGGAAGGGACGGCCTGGCTCGAGCAGATCCTGGCGCGCATCATCGATGGCGAAGGTCGCCCCGAAGACGTCGACATGCTTCTCGACATCTGCGACAACATCAGTCCCGGCATCAACTGGCCGCCGCGGCAGACGACGATCTGCCCGCTCGGTCCGTCAGCCGTTTCGCCGATCGCGTCGGCGGTGAGTCGCTTCCGCAACGAGTTCGAGGCTTACGTCGGTGGTCCGGTCGTGACGACCGTCCACTTGAGCGGTGCCGCCTACCGCGAGGCGGAGCCCGCCGATGCCTGAGCAGGAGACCGTGAACCTCACCGTCAACGGCCGTGAGATCACCGCGCCCAAGGGTCAATTGGTGATCGAAGCGGCCGAGCAGCACGGCGTGTTCATCCCGCGCTTCTGTTACCACCCACGCATGAACCCAGTCGGCATGTGCCGGATGTGCATCGTCGACATGGACACCGGGCGAGGGCCCGCGTTGCAGCCGGCATGCATGATCGAGGTCGCGCCGGACATGAAGGTCGACACGGAGTCGCCGGCCACGAAGAAGGCACAGGACGGCGTACTCGAGTTCCTGTTGATCAATCACCCACTCGACTGCCCTGTGTGCGACAAGGGCGGGGAGTGTCCGCTCCAGGACAATGCGTATGCATACGGCCCGGGCGAGTCGCGCTTCGTCGAGGAGAAGCGGCACTTCGAGAAGCCGATCCCAATCAGCGATCTCGTCTATCTCGACCGCGAGCGATGCATCCTGTGCGACCGGTGCACGCGCTTCGCGAACGAGGTGGCCGGCGATCCGCTCATCTCGTTCATCAATCGAGGCAGCCAGACCGAGGTCAACACCTTCCCCGACCATCCGTTCGCGTCGTACTTCAGCGGCAACACCGTGCAGATCTGTCCGGTCGGTGCGTTGCTGGCGCGGCCGTTCCGGTTCAAGGCTCGACCATGGGACCTCGACAAAGTCGAGTCGACGTGCACGACCTGTGCCGTCGGTTGCCGGGTGACGATCGAGGAGAGCCGCAACCACATCCTGCGCTACCAGGGTGTGGACGTTGACCCGGTCAACTGGGGTTGGCTCTGTGACAAGGGCCGGTTCGACTTCGAGGCCATCGAGTCCGACGAACGGTTGAGCGAGCCGCTGATTCGCAAGCGCGGCGATGAAGGGGGAGCGGCGCAGCTGACCGTCGCAACATGGGCGGAGGCGCTCGGCGCGGCGGCCGAAGCGATCGCCAAGGCAGAGCCGGCATCCGTCGCCGTGCTCGGGGGTGCCCGGCTGACGAACGAAGCCGTGTACGCCTGGGCGAAGCTGGCGAAGGGCGTGATCTGCACGGACAACGTGGATGCGCAACTCGGCGACGGACTTCCGGCCGAAGTCGCGCTCGGCTTGCCGCAGGCGACCATCGACGATCTGTGTGCCGAGGGCGGCACGGTGATCGTCGCCAGCGGCGATCTCAAAGAGGAGCTGCCGGTCCTGTTCCTCCGCCTGCGCGACGCGGTCATCAATCGAAACGTCAAAGTGATCGAGCTGAGCCCGACCGTGACCGGCGTGTCGTCCATCGCCAGCGTGTCGCTGCTGCACCGTCCCGGCGAGTCACATCTCGCGATGGCAGCACTCGTCGGCACGAGCGGCGCCGCGGCGAGCGCCGTGATCGACGGAGACCTGTCTGCAGCTCGCGCCTTGGTCGCAGACGCGACGGTCACTGCCATCGTGGGACGGCCGTCGGTGGCGGAGTCGAGCGCATCGGTCGTCGAGGCGGCTGCGGTCCTGCTCGACGCGAAGCCTGACGCGCGCTTCCTGGTCGCACTTCGCCGCGCCAACGTTCGCGGCGCGCTCGATCTCGGCCTTGCGCCCGGCGTGTTGCCCGGCCGCGTGTCGCTCGACGACGGACGAGCATGGTTCACCGAGCATTGGCCCGGCGTCCCGACGGAACGCGGTCTCGACGCAACCGGCATGCTGAGCGCCGCGGCCGACGGACGCATCGACGTGTTGATCCTGCTCGGATCAGATCCGATCAGAGACTTCCCGGATCAGTCCCTCGCCCGCAGCGCGCTCGCGGGAGCCCGCACGGTCATCGCCGTCGACACGTTCGTGAACGACTCCGCGCGGCAGGCGGACGTCGTACTCGCAGTCGCGGGATACGCAGAAGTCGACGGAACGACCACCAACATCGAAGGCCGCATCAGCAGCCTGACGCAGAAGGTGACCCCGCCGGGGACTTCTCGACCGGACTGGATGCTCGCCGCGGAACTCGCGTACCGACTCGAAACCGATCTCGAACTCGAGTCCGTAGACGGCATTTGGGACGAGATCGAGCGGGTGGCCCCGTCGCACGCGGGCATCACCCGCGCACTTCTCGAATCCGCGGCCGGCTCCGACGGCGTGCTCGCGCCGCTCCGCCCTGAATTGGCGGCCGCGGCGGAAGGCACACACGTGCAGATCACCGGCGTCCAAGGCACGCAGCCCGATGCGATGGAGCTGGCCCGGACAGAGGAGCACGAAGCGTCCGGTGAAGAGCCCACGGGCGCGGCGGCACCCGAGGAGGAACTCGACCGCGCCGTTACCGAGGCCGAGGGTCGTCAGGCCGAGCCCGACGAGCAATGCCCGCCGACGATCCGCTTCCAGCGTTCCGAGCCGTACGAGTCTCCGGCGGTGGACTCGTACTCGCTGCGATTGATCACCGTGCGCAGGCTCTATGACAACGGCACGCTCGTGCATCACTCACCTTCGCTCGGTGGGCTTGCCGCGGGCAGCAGGCTGCTGGTCAATCCGTATGACCTCGACCGGCTGGGCGTCGCTGACGGAAGTGTCGTGAACCTCACGTCGCCGCGTGGAACGGTCGACTACGCCGCGCACGCGTCGCGCGCGGTGTCGAGAGGCACAGCGCTGATGACGTTCAATCAGCCCGGCGCCGACCCTGCACTCCTCATCGATGCAACCGCGCACGTGACCGACATCCGCGTCGAGGTCATCTGATGGACCCACTGTTCGTGACGGGACTGTCGTGGAGCGTCGTCGGTGTCGTGCTCATCAAGGTCGTCGCCGTCTTCGTCTTCCTGCTGCTCGCCACGATGTTGATGGTGTGGTTCGAGCGCAAGGTCATCGGTGACATGCAGAACCGCATCGGACCGAATCGCGCCGGACCGTGGGGAATCCTTCAGACGCTTGCCGACGGCATCAAGCTCTTCTTCAAGGAGCCGCTCATCCCCGACCGCGCGGACCGGCGCATCTTCCGACTGGCGCCGTACCTGTCATTCGTTCCTGCGTTCCTGGTGTTCTCGATCGTGCCGGTGGGGGGCGTGTTCGCCAACGGCGAGGACGGCACGGTCACCATCCTCGGCCACGAGACGTTCCTGCAGCTCGCCAACCCGCCGGTCGGGATCCTCGTCGCGCTCGCGATGTCCTCAGTCGCGGTGTACGGCGTGATGCTCGCCGGATGGTCGTCCGGCTCGAAGTACCCGCTGCTCGGATCAGTGCGTGCTTCGGCGCAGATGGTGAGCTACGAAGCTGCCCTCGGCCTGTCCGTCGTGAGCGTCGTGCTGATCACCGGGAGCCTGCGCACGCATCAGATCGTGGCCGAACAGGCGCAAGGCATCGCGCACTGGACGCTCGTCGCGGCGGGTGTGGTGCCGTTCGTCGTGTTCCTTCTGGCCGGCACCGCAGAGATCGAGCGCCCACCGTTCGACCTGCTCGAAGCCGAGCAGGAGCTCGTCGCCGGGTTCAACACCGAGTACTCGGGCATCCGGTTCGCGCTGTTCTATCTGGCGTCGTTCATGAACACGATCACGACGTCCGCGATCATCGTCACGCTGTTCCTGGGCGGCCCCGCTGGTCCTGCGCCGGTGGGCCCGCCGTTGCTCTGGTCGTTCTTCTGGTTCTTCGCCAAGCTGATCGTGTTCCTGTTCGTGTTCGTGTGGTTCCGCGCGACGTTGCCTCGATTCCGCTACGACCAGCTCATGGATCTGGGATGGAAGGCGCTGATCCCCGTCTCGTTGGGATGGCTGCTCGTCGTGGCCGCCATCCGCATCGCGTACGACCGCAACTACAGCTCGGGTCAGGTGTTGCTCGTCGCGCTCGTCGGCGGTGCCGTGCTCGCTATCGCAGGGCTGTTGCTCACCGCGGCCATGCGCACTGCTCAACGCCGGCGCGATCTCGAAGTCGAGAGGACATAACCGGGATGGGCTACCTCGACGGCTTCGCAGTCACCTTCCGCAAACTGTTCCACGGCACCGAAGACGGCCGTGTCGTCACGGTCGAGTATCCGAAGAAGAAGCGCGCCAAAGCCGTCCGCTTCCACGGCCGTCACGTCCTCAACCGCTACGAGGACGGCATGGAGAAGTGCATCGGCTGCGAACTGTGTGCCGGGGTGTGCCCGGCGAAGTGCATCTACGTGCGTGGCAAGGACAACCCAGTCGACGATCCGGTGAGCCCGGGTGAGCGCTACGGCTTCATCTACGAGATCAACTACCTGCGCTGCATCCACTGCGACCTGTGTGTCGAGGCCTGCCCCACGGAGGCCATCACCGAGACGAAGCTTTTCGAGTTCTCGTTCACCAACCGCCAGGACGCGATCTACACACGCGACGAGCTGCTCGTGGACGACGACGGCAAGCCGCAGCGGCTGCCGTGGGAGGACTGGCGTGAAGGCGAGGACGTGCACACCTCGGCCTGGATGCGCGCAACCGCGCCGAGCGGCGCCGCGCAGTACGAGGACCAGGTCGCGTGGGCGGGCGAGCTCGGCTACGGCGTCCGGCCGCCCGAGCACGGTCAACGGCTCGACGAAGAGATCCTGGTCGCAACCGACGAAGCCCAGGCCGACGACCCCGAAGAGCAGGTCCTGCACGGCGTCGACGCGCAGACGCACGGCGAGATCAACCCGCAGGGCCACCCGCATGTCGGAGAGGGGGACGTGCACTCATGATCGAGGTCATCGTGTTCGCGATCTCGGCGATCATCATCGTCGGCGGCGCGTTCGGAGTGGTACTTGCGACGAACCCGGTTCACTCCGCGCTCGCGCTCGTCGCGACGCTGTTCGGCATTGCGGTGCTTTTCGTCGCGCAGCACGCAGACTTCCTCGCGGCGGTCCAGGTGATCGTCTACGCGGGCGCGATCGTCGTGCTGTTCCTGTTCGTGATCATGCTCCTGGGCGTGGACCGCTCGGAAGACCTGGAGACCGAGCCGCTCGTGGGACAGCGCCCGGCTGCGATCATTGGCGGCGTCGCGCTCCTCGGCGTCGCCCTCGTCGCGATGATCCTCACCCATCGCGATTTCGACACTGTCGCGACGGGTGCACGCTCGACGGTCGGCAAGTTGTCGGATCCGGCCGAAGAGAACGTCGTCAAGCTCGGACGAGTGCTGTTCACCGATTACCTCTTCGCGTTCGAGATCACCTCGGTCCTGCTCGTGATCGCTGTGGTCGGCGCCGTCGTGCTCGCACGGCGTGCCACGGGCGAAGCCGGCAGCGTCGACGTGAGCGAACGAGACACTGTGGAGTTGTCGGAATGACGCTGGCAGATCTGCACGTGACCGAGACGTGGTACCTCGTGCTCGGCGCGGTGCTGTTCACCATCGGTGCGATCGGGTTGCTCGTGCGACGCAACCCATTGGTCATGTTCATGTGCATCGAGCTCATGTTGAACGCGGTCAACTTGACCTTCGTGGCGTTCTCCCGCGCGCTCGACGACGTGGGGGGTCAGGTCATCGTGTTCTTCGTACTCGTGGTCGCCGCTGCAGAAGTCGTGGTCGGCCTCGGGATCATCGTTGCCCTCATGCGCACGCGTCCGGGTGCCACAGCCGACGACATCTCGACCATGAAGGGATGAGGACGCACACGTGCTCGAGCTCGTCTGGCTGATCCCGGCACTGCCACTGGCCGGCTTCCTCATCCTCGTGTTCGCGGGACGCAAGCTCGGTGAGCCGCTGGCGGGATGGTTCGCCACATTGATGTGCGGCGGCGCGTTCGCCGCGACCGTGGCCGTCTTCGTCGGCCTGCTCGACAAGCCCGAGGAGCAGCGGCAGTTCCAGCAGGTGTTGTTCGACTGGTTGCCCGTCGGCGGACTCAAGGTGCAGCTCGGCTTCCTCGTCGACCCGCTCTCCGTCGCCATGGCGTTGTTCGTGACGGGCGTCGGGACGCTCATTCACCTGTACTCGATCGGCTACATGCACAGCGACCCGAAGTTCTCCAAGTTCTTCGTGTACCTGAACCTGTTCGCCTTCTCGATGCTGATGCTGGTGCTGGGCAACAACCTCCTCGTCACCTTCCTCGGTTGGGAGGGCGTCGGCGCGTGCTCGTACTTCCTGATCGCGTTCTGGTTCTCGAGTGAGGCCAACGCGACCGCAGGCAAGAAGGCGTTCATCACGAACCGCGTCGGTGACTGGGGCTTCATGCTCGCCATGTTCCTGGCGTTCTCGGCCGCCGGCACGCTCACCTACTTCACGAACGGGAACAACGTCGGGCTCCTCGACGAGGGAACGCTCGCCCACCTCACCGCGTACACGGCGACCGCGATCGCCGGCTTGCTGTTCATCGGGGCCGTCGGCAAGTCGGCGCAGCTGCCGCTGTACCTCTGGCTGCCTGACGCCATGGCAGGCCCGACACCCGTTTCGGCTCTCATCCACGCCGCGACGATGGTGACGGCAGGCGTCTACCTGATGACTCGGGTCAGTCCGCTCCTCGCCCACGGTTACACCTGGCTGCCTGCCGCCATCGCCGTGATCGGCGCGCTGACTGCACTGTTCGCGGCCACGGTGGCGCTCGCGCAGAACGACATCAAACGGGTGCTCGCGTACTCGACCGTGAGCCAGCTCGGCTACATGTTCCTGGCCATAGGGTCCGGCGCCTACGTCGCGGCCGTGTTCCACATGATCACGCACGCGTTCTTCAAGGGCCTGCTGTTCCTCGGCGCCGGATCAGTCATCCACGGCATGCACGACGAGCAGGACATGCGCCGCATGGGCGGCCTCAGGAAGTACATGCCGGTCACCGCGTTCACATTCATTCTCGGCTGGCTCGCGATCGCCGGCATCTTCCCGTTCTCCGGGTTCTGGTCCAAGGACGAGATCCTCATCAGCGCGTGGGGACACGGCGGATCGCCGCTCTGGAAGGCGCTCTGGTTCGTCGGGTTCATCACCGCGCTGTTGACCGCGTACTACATGAGCCGCCAGGTCTTCATGGTGTTCTACGGCAAGGAGCGCTGGCGGGAAGAGACACCCGCTGATGACGCGCACGATTCGCACCTGGAGCCGCACGAGTCGACGTGGACGATGCTGGTGCCACTCGTCGTTCTCGGCGTGTTGTCGACGGTCGGCGGAGCGCTCAACCTGCCGTTCAGCGAATCGACGAAGTTCCTCCAACGATGGTTGGAGCCGGTGGTGGGGGCGACGGAGCGAACGATCGACGTCCCGGGCGCTGTCCAGTACGCGTTCGGTGCCGTCACGTGCCTGCTGTGCGCAGCCGCCATCGTCCTCGCGGCGCGCGTCTACCTGCAACACAAGCTCGAACCGGTCGAGCCCGAGGTCTTCGCGCACGCGTACTACTACGACGAGACCGTCAGTGCGTTCGTCGGAGGACCGGGTGAGGACGCGTTCGAGGAAACCGCGGAGTTCGACAAGAACGTCGTCGACGGTGCTGTCACCGGGGTCGGTTCACTCGTGCAACTCGGCGCGTCGAAGCTCCGGTTGGCGCAAACCGGTTATGTGCGCAACTACGCGCTCGGCATCGCGGTCGGCGCGTTCATCCTGATCGGTCTCTTCCTCACACGGGCCGTCGGATGATCGAACCCAGCTCTCACACGCCGCTTCTCACGGCGCTGATCGTGATGCCGTTCGTCGGCGCGGCAGTGTTGGCGCTGCTCCCGAGGCGCCGGCCCGAGATCGTGCGCCTCGTCGCCCTGGTCTTCTCCGTCGGCGCCGGCGCGCTGAGCATCGCGGTGCTGGCACAGTTCGAGAAGGGCCGGCCCGGCTTCCACCTCGTCGATCACCACAGCTGGATCCCGAGCTTCGGCATCAACTGGACACTCGGCGTCGACGGCATCTCGTTGTTCCTGGTCGTGCTGACCGGCGTCCTGTTCCCGCTGGCCATCCTCGGCGCGGATCCCCATCACGACTCGAAGCCGTACTACGCGTGGCTGCTGGTTCTCGAAGCCGGTTGCTTCGGCGTGTTCCTGGCGCTGGATCTGTTCCTGTTCTTCGTGTTCTTCGAGATCGTGCTCGTCCCGATGTACTTCTTGATCGGGCAATGGGGCCATGGCGATCGAACCCGTGCCGCGCTCAAGTTCTTCTTGTTCACGATGTTCGGCTCGGCGTTCATGCTGATCGCGCTCATCTCGACCGCGATCCTCCACCAGCAGGGCACGGGCGGACCGTTGACGTTCGATCTCGTCGCGATCGCCACCAACCCGGGCATCGCGATGACCACGCAACGCTGGTTGTTCCTCGGCTTTGCGATCGCGTTCGCCGTGAAGACCCCGCTGTTCCCCGTGCACACATGGTTGCCGGACGCGCACACGGAGGCACCGACTGCCGGGTCGGTGATCCTCGCCGGCGTCATGCTCAAGCTCGGCACCTACGGGTTCATCCGCTACGGGTTGTTCTTGTTCCCCGAGGCCTCGGCCTACTTCGCCCCGATGATGGTGACGCTCGGCGTCATCGGCATCACGTACGGGGCCGTCGTCGCCACGATGCAGAAGGACCTGAAGCGACTCGTCGCGTACTCGTCGATCGCTCACCTCGGTTTCATCGTGCTGGGCACGTTCGCACTCACGACGCAGGGCATCCAGGGTGGCGTGCTGCAGATGGTCAACCACGGGCTCTCCACCGGTGCACTGTTCCTACTCGTCGGATTCATCTACGAGCGACGGCACACGCGTGAGATCGCCCGCCTCAAGGGACTGCAGAAGGTGGCGCCGATCATGGCGGCCGTCTTCATGCTCGTCATGCTCTCGTCCATCGGGCTACCGGGACTCAACGGCTTCGTCGGCGAGTTCCTCATCATGGTCGGGAGCTTCCTGACTCGGCGCTGGTGGACCGTGATCGCCGCGCTCGGTGTCATCCTCGCTGCGCTGTACCTGTTGTGGGCGTATCAGCGCGTCTTCCACGGTGAGCCGGACGAGGAGAATGCAGAGTTCCCCGAGATGCGATGGGCCGAGGGGCTCCTGATGGCGCCGCTGATCGGGCTCATCGTGTTCCTCGGCGTGTATCCGAAGCCGGTGCTCGAGCGCATCCAGCCTTCGGTCGATGCGCTGATCGCGCACATCGAGGACCCCCGGGTCGGCGCCAACCAGCCGGGGGGAACGGGCTTCCACCAGCCGGAAGTGGCGACGACTTCGCCGTCGCCGTCGGCGGCGCCGGAGACGGAGCGATGACCGCCGGCCTCTTCGGGGTGGTCGCGCAGACGGACGCCGGCCCGCCGATCGCGACGCCTCATATCGTGTGGCACGCGCTCACGCCGATGGTGGTGCTCATCGTGGGCGCGGTCGTGATCCTCGGCGCGTCGGCCATGTCGCGACGCCGTTCGCTGCCGGGTGTCTACGCCATCGCGACCGTGGTGACGGGTTTCGTCGCCATGGCCACGGCCGTTCCGCTGTGGCGAGAGGTCACTGATCCGAACCGAGGTCCGTACTCGGCGATCTCGGGCGCTGTCGCCGTCGACGGGTTCTCCGTGTTCTTCATGTTCGTGATCTGCGCTGCGGTCGTACTGGCCGCGATGCTCGCCGACGGCTACCTGCGCCGCGAGGGCCTCGACGGCGCCGAGCTGTACGTCCTCATCCTGCTGTCGGCGTCGGGCGGCGTGATCATGGCGTCGGCCAACGACCTCATCGTCATGTTCCTCGGCCTCGAGATCCTGTCGATCGCCGCGTACGTCCTGGCGGCGATGCACCTGCGTCGGGCGCAGTCCCAGGAAGCCGGCATGAAGTACTTCGTGCTCGGTGCCTTCTCGTCCGCCTTCTTCCTCTATGGCATCGCGCTCGTGTACGGATCGACCGGCTCGACGAACCTCACCCGCATCGCCGAGTTCGCCACGCCGGTGGGCACCGTCCCGGGCACAGTCGACCCGAATCTGCTCAGCAAGGGAGCGCCGGCGCTCCTGCTGGCGGGGCTCGCGTTGCTCCTCGTCGGGTTCGGCTTCAAGATCGCTGCGGTCCCGTTCCACGCGTGGGTGCCCGACGTGTACCAAGGCGCTCCGACTCCGACCGTTGCGTTCATGGCCTCCGCGGTGAAGGCGGCTGCGTTCGCCGGCCTCCTGCGAGTCTTCGTGGTTGCGTTCGCCGACAACAAGATCGACTGGCAGCCGTACGTGTACGCACTCGCGGTGGCGACGCTGCTGGTGGGCGCGGTGCTCGCGGTGGTGCAGACCGACGTCAAGCGGATGCTGGCGTATTCGTCGATCAACCACGCCGGGTTCATCCTCGTCGGCGTGCAGGCGGCTTCGGCCGAGGGGACGTCGAGCGCGCTCTTTTACCTGGCGGCCTACACGTTCATGGTCGTCGGATCGTTCGGCGTGGTGGCGGTCGTCTCGCGGCGGGGCGACGAGCACACGTCGCTGGAGGACTTCCAAGGCATGTCGCGGCGCGAGCCGGTATTGGCATTCGTGTTCGCGATCTTTCTGCTTGCCCAGGCCGGCGTGCCGCTCACGTCAGGGTTCTTCGCGAAGTTCTTCGTGCTGGAGGCGTCGATCAACGCGCACTCTTGGCCGCTCGCCCTCACGGCCATGCTGTCGGCCGTCATCGCCGCGTTCTTGTACCTGCGCATCGTCGTGTCGATGTACATGAGCGAGTCGGAAGAGGAGATGGAGGAAGTCGAGGCCTCGCCCGTCGTGGCTCGCAGCTTGCGCGCCGGCCGCATCCGGATCCCGTTCGCCGCGGGGATCGCCCTCGCGGTTGCGTTCATCGCAACCATCGGTTGGGGCTTCTTCCCCACCGGCCTCGCCGACTCGTCCCGCGACGCCGTCCCCACCGTCTCCGCGCCCGTCAAGTAGTCGGCTGCATGTTGCGACGCCCCGGCTGGCGGCGCCCCCGCTGGCGACGCCCGGGCGTCTCGCTACCGCCTCGGTAGTCAAACGCCCGGGCGTCGCATCCCGTCATGCGGCGGCGGATGCACGTCCTGCTCGTCGGATGATCTCGACCACCTCGTCGAGGCGGTGGACGAGGTGGTTCCAGGTCATCCTCAGTACCCGGTAACCCAGGGCGGCGGCCTGGTTGTCGCGCCACGAGTCTCTGTCGAAGTCGGCGACACGGGCGTGCCACCGGCGCCCGTCTGCCTCGAGGATCACCATCCACGCCCGGATCAAGCCGTCGACACGTTCGTCTGCCGGCGCCCACGGGGCCGGCGCCTGCCACTCGACCTCGGGATGGTCAGGGACGAGCGACACCGCGTGATGCAGCAGGCGCTCGAGCTCACTCTCCGGCGGTACCCAACCGTCCGCCGTTCGCTCGTCGACGAGCGACCGGAGCAACCCGATACCTGGCCGTCGCGACGACTCCCAAGTACCACGGCGCTCGACTAGATCATCGATCGACAGCGTGCGGGCCAACAGCAGCCCGTCGGTCGTCGCCTCCCAGCGATCGAGGCGCATCCTCGGGAGCAGGTCGCACAGGGTCTGCGCCTGCGTCGTCACGCGGAAGCCATCGACGGTCGTGGTCTGCACATCGCAACCTCGATGGACGGTCGCGATCGGGCTTCGGTGCCGGCAACGGTGCTCGACACGACCTCCGGCGGAGCGGTCTTGTAGCCGTCCCAGCAGTGGACCTTGGCGGCTGCGTACCCCCCGAGCGCACCCTTCGCGACGGACAGCTCGGCTGCCTTGTACTGCCGCTTCCACGTCGACGGATAGCTCGCGAGTGCGTACACGTTGTTCGCCAAGAGGAGCCACTCTCGGGAGTTCAGTCGCTGGAAGATCATCCTCGGTGTGACCCCGGCGGCGAGCGCCTGGCTGCGATGCACGACGCCGTGTTGCCGGCGCACCAAGAGGTTCAGCTCTCGCAGCACCTCATGTCTGTTCATGCCACGACGTTAAGGACACCCTGTGACAGTGAAAGGACGCCCGGGCGTTTCACTACCGCTGAGGTAGTCAGACGCCCGGGCGTTGCAAAAGCAGCCGGCGATGGGGTCTTTGGCGGCTCGGGAAAGGCTTCACTAGGCTCGCTCGCCGTGTCCGAATTCCTTCGCGACTACCTCACGGCGGTCATCTTCTTCGCCGTCGCGATGGGTGTCGTGGGCGGAATCCTGGGTCTCGGAAGCCTCGTCCGGCCGACGCGAGCCCAGCCGGAGAAGTACCTGAACTACGAGTCTGGCGTCGATCCGGTCGGTTTCGGATGGTCGCAGAGTCAGATCCGCTACTACATCTTCGCCTTGCTCTTCGTCCTGTTCGACGTCGAGGCCGTCTTCATCTTCCCATGGGCAATCCAGCTCGAGGTCTACGGCGCCTTCGGGCTCGTCGAGATGCTCATCTTCATCGCGGTCCTTGCCCTCGGGCTGTTGTATGCCTGGCGCAAGGGCGTCCTGCGCTGGGTCTAGGTCGAGGAGCCAGTCGATGGGTCTCGTCGAGAGCGGCAAGATGCCTCAGCCGCTCACCAAGCTGCTCAACACCGCCCGCAAGTACTCGTTGTGGGTGTACCAGTGGGGCCTGGCCTGCTGTGCCATCGAGATGGGTGCGGCCTTCGGGTCACCCCGCTACGACGTGATGCGCCTCGGCGTGATCCCCCTGCCCGCCAGCCCCCGCCAAGCCGATCTCGTCGTCATCTCGGGCACCGTGACCGACAAGATCGTGCCTGCCATCCGCCGCCTCTACGAGCAGATGCCCGATCCGAAGTACGTCATCTCGATGGGCTCGTGCGCCAACTGCGGTGGCCCGTACTGGGACAGCTACTCGGTCACGAAAGGCGTCGACCAGGTGATCCCGGTGGACGTGTACGTCCCCGGCTGCCCGCCGCGGCCCGAGGCGCTGCTCGAGGGCATCGTGCTGCTGCAGGAGCGCATCCTCCACGAGGACATGACGCAGCGATGGAAGGGAGAACCGATTGTCGTCGGTTGACGCCGAGCCGACAACGGAAGAGACGACAGCGACCGATGAGTTGCGTTCCGGGCTCCTTGCCGCCTTCGAGGAGGAGTTGGGCGACGCCCTCGTGGCTAGCCACGTCCGGGCCGGTGTCGATCTCTGGGTCCGCGTGCACCCGGACGCGTGGCGCGCGGCGGCACAGTTCGCCAAGTCGCAGCTCGAGTTCACCTTCTTCGACTTCTTGTCGGCGATCGACTGGATGCCTTCGCCCTTCGGTCGTTACGAGGACGCCGAAGTCGACACGCCGCTCGCCGACAAGCTCGGCCAGCCCTACGAGCTCGAGACCGGCTATGCCGGCGGCGAGTCACGCTTCCAGATGCTCGCCCGCGTGTTCGACGTCCGTAACCGTCACGTCGGCGTGACCCTCAAGGCGGATGTACCCGACGACACCATGACGATGGACTCCTGGATACGCGTCTACGCCGGCGCCGATTGGCACGAGCGCGAGACCTGGGAGATGTACGGCATCACCTTCGAAGGCCATCCCGGCCTGCGCCACATCTACTTGCCGACCGAGTTCGAGGGTCATCCGCTGCGCAAGGACTTCCCGCTCCTCACGCGCGTCGTGAAGCCGTGGCCGGGCATCGTCGACGTCGAGCCCATGCCCGGCGAGCCCGAAGGCGAAGGCGACGAGGAAGCAGATGCGGAAGCCGCGGGGGACGACGAATGACAGTGTCTCCGGCGTTCCCCGGCCACGCAGGCCGCGTGTGGTCGCTCCTCGGCTGGCGCTCCGTCGCTCGCATCGGACCGGAGGTTCAGGGATGACAGCCGTTTCCGAACGGCAGCAGCTCCAGTACATCGCCGCGCAAGCGGCCGACGCCCGCGTCAACATCGAGCTCGAGACCGAGGGCATGACCCTCAACATCGGTCCGCAGCATCCGGCCACTCACGGCACGCTGCGCATCATCGTCCGCCTCGACGGAGAGCAGGTGATCGACGCCGACCCGGTCATGGGCTACATGCACCGCGGGTACGAGAAGCTCGTCGAAGTCCGCACCTACCCGCAGATCAACACACTCATCAACCGGATCGACTGGCTCTCGAGCTTCTGCAACGAGGTCCCGTTCATCCTGGCGGCCGAACAGCTCATGGAAGTCGAAGCACCGCCCCGCGCGCAGTGGATCCGCACGACGCTGTTCGAGATGGGGCGGGTGGCGAACATCGGTCTGTTCCTCGGCGAGATGGGCTTGCAACTCGGCGCGCTGACCGCTGCGTTCTACGCATTCCGCGACCGCGAGTACGTGCTCAACCAGATCGAAGCGGTGACCGGCGGACGCTTCCATCCCAACTTCGACCGCATCGGCGGACTGAAGGACGACCTGCCGAAGGGCTGGGTCGACGAGACCAAGCGTGTCATGCAACGGCTGCGCGACTACTGCGACGAGATGGAGGATCTGCTCGTCGGCAACGAGATCTTCGAGGCGCGCACACGCGGGATCGGGGTCATCCCCGCCGAGGTGGGACTGTCGTTCGGGCTGTCCGGGGCCAACATCCGTGCCAGCGGCGTCGACTGGGACATCCGTCGCGACGACGTGCAGTCGGCGTTGCCGTACCGGCAGCTGGACTGGAAGGTGTGGACGCACCCGGACGGCGACTCGTTCGCCCGCTATTGGGTGCGCCTCCAGGAAACCCGTGAGGCCACGAAGATCGTCGATCAGTTGCTCGACGGCCTGCCGAGCGGACCGATCATGGCCAAGGTCCCGCGCATCATCAAGGTGCCCGCGGGCGAGGCGTACGTCGCGACCGAGAACCCCCTCGGCGAGATGGGCTACTACGTGGTGAGCAAGGGCGACCTCGGACCGTTCCGCGTCAAGATCCGCACCGCCAGCTTCAACAACATCTCGATCCTGCCCTGGGTCCTGAAGGGCGTGTACGTCCCTGACGTCATCACGATCTTGGGGACGCTCTACTTCATCCTCGGGGACATAGACAGGTGAGCGCGCGCGCATGACGTTCGCCGTCGAGCTGGCTTACTGGCAGCAGACAATTCTCCGGGTCATTTTTGTACTCGTCGCCGTGCTCGTGCCCGCGGGCGCGTTCGTCTACGTCTTCCTGTTCAAGATGGTCAGCTTCATGCAGAGCCGTCTCGGTCCGATGGAAGCCGGTCCGTACGGGTCGATGCAGCTGTTCGCCGAGGTCGGCAAGTTCATTCAGAAGGAAGACATCGTTCCGGACGCAGCCGACAAGCGACTGTTCAAGCTGGCGCCTTACATCATCGTGGCGTCGGTGCTGTTGACGTACTTCGTCGTGCCGTTCGGTCCCGACGCTGTGTTCGCGAACATCGACGTCGGCATCTTCTTGGCGCTGGCGGTGTCGTCGATCTCCGTGATCGGCATCCTGATCGCGGGCTGGGCGTCCGCCAACAAGTA